>DFNM01000125.1:0-6127 GCA_002376045.1 Firmicutes bacterium UBA3567 | reverse complement strand
GTTGTTTCTATGCGTTCTCTTATAGTCTCTCCTAAAATTTTTGCAGTTTTTGCTCCTCCATCAGGCAGGATTACCGCAAACTTCGCTCCACCATATCTTGCACAGTATCCCCGCTCTTTTATGACTTCTAGCAAAACCCCGGCAATCTTTTTTAAAACCTCATCACCCTTCTGGTGTCCGTAAGTGTCGTTGTAAAACTTAAAGTAGTCTATATCGATAAGGAGTAAACTGACTCTTGTGTTTGTTTGTTTTGCTTTCATTAATTCCTGTTCCAGCAGGTAATGAAAACTTCTGTGGTTGTATATATTTGTCAGACTGTCATGGGTTGCCAGCTTTTCCAGTTCAGACCTTATTGCCTTCTCCGTTTCTACCATGTTGCCTATAAGCCACGCCAGCAGAAGAATAACTGCACTCAACAATATATCCCCATCGATATCGGTAAAATTCTCGTAATAAGCCACAGTAAACAGGGTGACAGTAGATAAAAATCCTGCCGCAATCGATTCTTTAATTCCATATTCCAAGGCTGTTATAACCACAGGCATAAGCATGATCACTTTAAAAATATTCCCGCTTTCTTTCGTTAAAAGATAACCCGCTATAAAAAGGTATATAGAAATAACAGCAAAGTGCAGCATCTGATTGGCAGTGCTGTGTTTTACATTAATTCGCTGCAGAAGGGGAATGAAACCCAGCAGAAGGACCATGATAACCACCGTAGGCATTTTAACAAAAAGGTTCTCGTATGAAAACTCCGTCACCCTCAGCACAAGCACCCCTAGCAGCAGGAAAAACAGCACCTGGGAAATCAGTATGTAGTTGTTGATGCGTTTTTTCCTTTTATCTTCAAATATTTCCCTCATAAAATCCAAAACCTCGCTAAAAAAGACGAGGCGGCAAAGCCACCTCTCTGTAAGGATTATTTCTGTAGACTTCTGGGTGTTTTGGGCTGATAATTTATCCACAAACAGGCAAAAGCGGTACTAACACTAGCAACTAGCATCAATATGGATGCGATTGCGATGAGAAGCCTCTTTTTCACGGTTTCACCCCCTTCTTAAATACTTTTTTGTTACGTAAGCCTAAGCCTGTCCAATTTCTCTAATGATTGAATACAGGCAGCAGAGTCAGTGACTGGTAGAACACCCCCAGCACAACGGATAACTGGATGATTTTAATATCTATAAACATTACAAAAAGCATTACAGCAATAACGAAAACTATAGATGCCAGCTTCAGCCTTTTTCTTAACACCCGGGACCTTATGGGCTTTGCCTCTGAATCAACGGGGGCATAAACCGCAACCAGTATAAGGGAAAAAATTAAGATTATAAAATAATGCACAATATTAATTCCCAAAGCATTTGCCTGGGCAAGGTACTTTATAAAAATTCCTATGGTTATATACACAACCGTTCCAAAGGCCAGACACTTTACGGGTGAATTAAAATGAGCTCCTCCCGACAGTTTCCTTAAAAATCCTCCTGCTATCGCTGCAACAAAGGCTGGAACAGCAACATTAAACAAAGCTCCCACACCAAGAATCAGCAAAAAACCTACTGCTCCTAATATAAGTATTTCGACAGCAAATGCTATGATTTCCTGTTTTTCATTATCCAGCTTTATTTCTCTAGCAATATAGTTAGCTGTTTTTTGACTTATCTTAGAATAATTCATTTTACATCTTCCTTTTTTTATAAGCATTAATAATATAGCTTATTAAAAAAATTAAAATTATTGTAGGTACAGAAAAAAGTACCCTGAGTGTTTCATTTTTTTCTATATGCTCCATAGAAAGATTAAAAATATGTAAAACAACGAAATAAACAAAGGTTTCTAAAAATATCAAACAAAGAAAACCGATAAAACTTGCAACAATTGATACAACTAAATCAGCTTCAGTAAAAGCATTAATTAATATGATTAATAAACCTATACTTACAATAGTGTGTACGCCAAAAGTAATAGGAAGCAATCTTAGGAAATAAGCACAAATGGCTAGAATAAAACCTATTAAACATATTTTTTTCCATTCTAAATCCACCTTAGCTAAAACAAAAGCCAGGGTTGTAAGTGCTATACTTTCTGGAATTCCTGCAAAAAGCAATACTAAAATAGGCACCTGCATCAATGTACCTCCTCATATTTGGCTCCAAATTTAAAGCATGATTGATTACAACATAAAATCTACATAAAAACACAATCGATTTTATAATTATAAACGGATCCCCACTTTTTCTTATTCGATATAAACATGTATATTCCTACCTAAAAAAGCAAAAAAACAACAAAAAAATTAATTTTGAAGAATTCTTTCATTCTTGCATCAATTAATTGACGTCTTGTAAATAGTGGAAATAAAAATATCAATAACTTTATAAAACTCACCAATAATTTATTGCAAGATTTGGCTTTACCGGATAAAATAAGAGAAAAGGCAAGGAGTTGAATCCAGTGCTGCGAGGAGTCAGAGGAGCTATTACAGTAGACAACAACACACAGGAGGATATTCTAAAGGCTGCTGAAGAACTGCTTTCTGCCGTAATAACAGCCAACAACATCAAAAAAGAGGACACAGCAGCCATAATATTCACTGTAACCCCAGACCTTAACAAAGCTTTTCCTGCAAAAGCAGCAAGAATGTGCGGTTTTAAAACAGTACCCCTTTTAGACATGCTTCAGCCCGATGTGGAAGGAGCTTTACAGAAATGCATCAGAATTCTCCTCTTATGGAACACCCATAAAGATCAGGAAGAAATAAAACACATATACCTGAAGGGTGCAAAAAAACTAAGGCCTGACATTCTGGAGGGTAATAATGATGTATAAAAACCTTTATCTGTGGGGTTTTATGGGAGTTGGCAAAACCACAGCGGGTAGAATTGTAGCAGCCAAAACTGGCCTGGATTTCGTTGACCTGGACGAAAAAATTGAAGAAAGCACCGGACTCAGCATTCCTCAAATATTTGTCAAACTGGGAGAACAGGAATTTCGAAGAATTGAAAAAGATATGCTGAAAAAAGTGGCAGGAAACACTAACCAGGTGGTTTCCCTGGGAGGTGGTGTGGTGGAAGACCCGGAAAACAGAAGGATTATAAAAAGTTCCGGTAAAATCATCTGTCTCACCGCATCTGTGTCAGCTATAATCAAACGAACAGCAAACAGCAACAGGCCGCTGCTCAACGTAAAGGATCACGCAGCTAAAATAAAGCAGCTCCTTGATAAAAGAAAACCATTCTATGAAGAAGCCGATTTTTTTGTTAACACAGATGACAAAACTCCTGAAGAAGTTGCCAATCAAATAATAAAGTTTTATGGCTACACTTCTTAACACCACAACGCAATAAATCCGTTCCCATACAATTTTAAGAAACAAAAGGGACGGTTCCTGTTGTATCTATCTAATTATTTCGATTTGCTTAGTAAAGTCACGCTAGGAACTGAATATAAAAGGATGCCATGCAGGACACCCAACTCAAATGCCCATATTGAGTCGTTTCATAGAATACTGGAAGACGAGTGTTTTGGCTGCCAAGAATTTCAAAGCATGGCACTCAATGAGTTTTACAAAAACCATCTATTGAATAACGTTACCACCAAAGAAGTAAAAGTATAATATTTCGGCCGTTCATTGCTGATTATTTCATAGCCAAATTCGTGAATGGAGTCAAGGGCGAGCGAAGCGAGGGCGTCAGCCTTTATCCTACCTTGAAAATAACTACCCTGAAAATAACTTATTTACCGAGCTGACCATTCCGGCTTGGCTCCGGTGATTCTTGCAAACCGCCCAGCACTCAATTCAGTAAAGCAAAGCTACAAACATCATATGTTCCCCTAAAATAGCTTGGTCCTTTCTACTTGTGATAACACCGCACTGAATTGAATGCCGGGTTATCCGTGTGAATTAAGTTGCTACGCCGGAATAGGTCATCTCCCTCAATAAATTTTTATTCTTCTGATGATGCTGTTAGCAGCATGTATGTCTTATGGGTAACAACAATACTCATGCACAACGATACTCAATTTAAATTCAACTCAACAAGCAAACACCTGGTTGAGTACCGAAAAAAGCGCAGGGGATGGTGAACCGACCTTGAAAATTCTTGTTTTACACGGTCCGAATCTGAATCTGCTAGGCACAAGGGAGCCTCACATTTATGGGAAGACAACTCTGGAGGAAATCAACAACAGGCTGCTGGAAAGGGCTCACAGGCTTGCTGTAGAACTGGAAATACACCAATCAAACCATGAAGGTGACCTGATCAATGTAATACACAAAAACATGTTTAGAGTCGATGGAATTATAATAAACCCCGGTGCCTTCACTCATTACAGTTATGCCATAAGGGATGCCCTATCAGCTACAGGCCTTCCCATTATAGAAGTGCACTTGAGCAACATATATTCAAGGGAGGATTTCAGGAAAATTTCAGTGATCGCTCCCATTACTGAAGGCCAGATAACAGGTTTAGGAGCATTTGGGTATGAACTTGCTTTAGAGGGGATTGTTGAAATAATAAAGAATAAAAAGACGGGTGATATGCAATGCTGAAACTATTAACTGCGGGTGAATCCCACGGCCCTGCTCTTACAGCTATCATCGAAGGATTTCCAGCCAATTTTCCAGTTGATGTTGAGAAGATAAATCATGAGCTGAAAAGGCGACAGGGAGGATATGGCCGCGGAGGCCGCATGAAGATAGAATCCGACAGGGTTCAGGTATTGAGCGGAATAAGAGGTGGGAAAACCCTCGGCAGCCCTATTACTTTAATGATTCATAACAGGGACTGGGAAAACTGGAAAGATTATATGGACCCCTTTAACCCTCCTGTAGATAGCAGCCGAACACCAGTCTGTCCCCGTCCGGGGCATGCTGATATGGCAGGAGCATTAAAGTACAACCAGGAGGATTTCCGCAGCATCCTGGAAAGAGCCAGTGCCCGCGAAACCGCTGCACGGACCGCTGCCGGGGCTCTGGCAAAACAGCTACTTTCCCTGTTCAATGTATCTATACTAAGCAGGGTTATCCAGGTCGGCAGAGTTCGTTCTCCAGAAAGCGAATTTCCGTTGGATAAAATACAGCAAATCGAAGCCTCTCCAGTCAGGTGCAGTGACCCTGAAATTTCCCGGGAAATGATAAAAGCTATTGAAAAGGCAAAACAGGAGGGTGATACCCTTGGAGGGGTTTTCGAAATCACAGCAGCAGGCCTGCCTCCCGGTTTGGGAAGCCATGTTCAATGGGACAGACGCCTTGATGCCAGACTGGCTGCAGCCTTGATGAGCGTCCCTGCAATAAAAGGCGTAGAAATTGGTGAGGCTTTTAACACTGCGTTAACAAAAGGTTCTGAATACCATGATGAAATCTACTACAACAGCAGCCGGGGAATTTACCGTACAACCAACCATGCAGGAGGCCTGGAAGGGGGTATAACTAACGGTGAAAACATTGTAATCAGGGCTTTCATGAAACCCATCCCAACCCTTTCAACCCCCCTACGCACAATCCACTGGCAGACCAGGAAAGCCACCACAGCTTTCAGGGAGCGCTCTGATGTGTGTGCTGTTCCAGCTGCTTCCGTTGTCGGAGAAAACGTTATTGCATGGGAGCTAGCAAAAAGCTTTTTAGAAAAGTTTGCAGGAGATGTGGTAGAGGATATAATTCACAGTTATAATCACTATGCAGAAAGGCTACGCAAACACGGATTTAAATTAAAACCGATACAGAGGGACGGTTCTTTCGTTTCCTTGTAATACAGCAGAACTGTCCCTTTGTTTCTTTAATGTGCCGTTTAACGTCTTTCAACTTAATTGCTGATACTAATTAATAGGATAGCCATAAAATTTTATTTCTTTTTCTTTTTAAACTTTTTCTTATACTTTCTATCAATTTCCCGGGTTTTTTTAAAAAAGACATAAAGGCTTGCAGCAGCGGGAGTAATAAACAAGATGCCCAATAGTATATACACCAGCCTGGGATCAATTTTCGAAGCCATGCCTTGCTTAACCTCCTTTGTTTGTGCATGAATACAGAGGGACGCATGAATACAGAGGCATGAATATGAATATGAATATGTATGAATACATGAATACATGTACATGAATACATGAATACATGAATAAATAAATA
>DFNM01000242.1:14920-28742 GCA_002376045.1 Firmicutes bacterium UBA3567 | reverse complement strand
CTGAAAAAAATCCACAGGGGCACGGGTTCATTGAAATGACAAGCATAAATTTGGAAGGATATGTAAGAGTGGCGTTTACTCTGGATATGGTTATTATCCCATCTTCAATAGGCTGTCTCAGGGATTCCAAAACGTCCTTGTTAAACTCGGGAAGCTCATCCAAATACAACACACCGAAATGGCTCAAACTTATTTCCCCGGGTCTGGGTATTTTACCTCCTCCAACCATCGACACCTTTGAGATGGTGTGATGGGGTGATCTGAAAGGCCTCTGAGTGATCAATGCTTTTTCCCGGGGCAGCAAACCCGCACAGCTGTATATTTTGGTTATCTCAAGGGCTTCTTCCAGATCTAGCCCGGGCAAAATTGATGGAAGCCTTCTGGCAAGCATTGTTTTACCGGATCCGGGTGGGCCCATCATCAAAAGGTTGTGATGACCTGCTGCAGCAATCTCCATGGCTCTTTTTGCGTTTTCTTGGCCTTTTACATCTTTAAAATCCAACCGGCTTTGGTCTGAATTCTCAAACAACCTATCCATATCAATCTCGAAAGCTTTAACAGCAGTTTCATCATTCAAAAAATCAATGACCTGTTCCAGGTCAGATACGGGTATGACTTCTATCTTCTCCACTATAGCTGCTTCTTCTGCGTTCTCATGGGGAAGTATCATCCCTTTAAACCTATTGTGTTCAGCAGCCAGAGCCATAGGCAGCACACCATGCACAGGTCGTATTTTTCCATCCAGGGATAATTCTCCTACTATCACATAATCGTGAAGCTTATCGTGTTTAACCTGTTCTGAAGCCGCCAGAATTCCAACAGCCACGGGCAGGTCAAAGGATGGGCCTTGTTTTTTGGTGTCTGCCGGAGCAAGGTTTACAGTTATTCGTTCCATGGGAAACATAAACTCAGAATTTTTTATCGCCGCCCTTACCCTTTCTCTGGATTCTTTTACCGCCGGATCGGGAAGCCCTACGATTTCCCAGCTGGGCAGCCCTCTCGAAATATCAATCTCCACCTCAACTATGTAACCATCGATACCTATGATGGAACTGCTGAATACCCTTGATAGCATTAAGGTTTACCTCCACTTTAAAAGGCATTCTGAATAATCCTGATTTCAAATCCATTAATACTGCTGTCCTTTAACACGGAGACAACATCAAACCTGCATTTTACCTCGAAACCCAGGCCTTTGTATTTCATGTAATAATATGCCAGCTGTTTTAGTTTTCTCTGCTTGCGGTAATCAATGGCCTCTTCAGGTAGGCCGTACGCATGGGATGATCTCGTCTTTACTTCCACAAACACCAACGTGTCGTTGTGCCTGGAAACAACATCGATCTCACCCAGTGGGCACCTGAAGTTCCTTTCCAGGATGCGGTAACCCCGTTTTTTAAGAAACTTAATGGCAGCTTCTTCTCCCTGTTGCCCCAGTGCTTTTTTCATTACCATCACCTTATTTTAAAGCTTTTTCGATGGATCGGTGAAAAGCCGTGCTGTTTCACCAGTTCTATGTGTTCCCGGGTGGGGTAACCCTTGTGCTTATCAAATCTGTATTGGGGATACCTGTTATGCAAATCAAGCATTATTCTATCCCTGACTACCTTAGCAATAATGGAAGCTGCTGCTATCGAAGCACTCCTGCCGTCACCACCAACAATGGATTTATGTGGTATACTGGTCTTTAATTTTATCCCATCTACAAGCAGGTATTCAGGCTTAATTGATAATCCCTCTACAGCTGTTTTCATGGCATGAAGGGTTGCATTGTAAATATTGTGTTCATCAATGTAGTTATTGTCAACAACGGCATAGTTTATCGAAAGAGCTTGTTGATGTATTATCTGGTAAAGTTCTTCTCTCTTTTCGGGCGTCAATTTTTTTGAATCATCCAGGTCGCGGATTTTAACACCTCTGGGTAATATAACAGCTGCTGCAACAACAGGCCCGGCCAAAGGCCCCCTTCCAGCCTCATCTACACCTGCGATGTAGCGGTATCCCTGTTCCCACAGGGAGTTTTCATACCTGGTCAACAGCATTAGCCTTCTGTTTTCCCTTTTTATCTCCTGAATCTTATTGTCATACCATCGGGCTAATCTTTTTACCCCTTTTCGGGAATCTTTTTTCATTTCATCTAATAGATCAAGTTCTTCTCTTCCTATTTTTTCTCCTTCTTTATTCTTTACAAGCTGTTTTATCTGTTCAATGGTCAGATTTTTTATATCCATCTTCAAATCACCAAATAATTTTTTTAACTTATTCTTTTCTACAAAAAAAAATAAATTTCCTTTTATTTCTATAAAAAAAAGAACTTTATGGTTTTTCCAGGGACAAACCTCCCAGTTTACCCTTCCGAAACTCATCGAGAACTGTATTAGAAGTTCTGGTAAGATCAATTTTCCCTCCCGGTAACAGGCATCCCCGTTTTTTTCCGATGGCCTTTAAAATTTCTAGTTCCTCATCTGTTGAAGCTATCCCAAATCTCTCTTCAAAAACCTGATGTTTAACGTTTTTTATAAATCTCACAAGATAAAATGCCAGGTCCACAGGATCCAGTATCTCCTCTTTTATTCCCTTAACCAGGGCCAGCTTGATTTTCACTTCCTTATCCTGCAGGTTGGGCCACAACACCCCGGGAGTATCCAGTATTCTTATGCTTTTTTTAACATTTATCCACTGCTTGCCCCGGGTAATACCCGGCTTGTTTCCCACCCTTGTTATTCTCCTGCCTACAAGACGGTTAATCAACGTGGATTTTCCTACGTTTGGTATACCCAGTATCATCAATCTCAGCCCGCTTCGATAAGGCTTCTTCTTTGAAACACCTGCCAGGTGTTCCAGTAACACATCGATTCCCTCACCTGTTATTGAATTTACAGCACTTGTTTTAATACCTTCTCCCATGAACATCTCAATCCACCGTTGGGTAATTTCATCATCTGCAAGGTCTTTTTTGTTTAAAACTATCATCCTCTGTTTTCCTCTTATCAAGCTGTCAATTTTAGGATTTTGACTGCTTCTGGGAATACGAGCATCTAGGACTTCTATCACCACATCCACAACTTTCAGGTTTTCTCTTATTATTTTCTTGGTCTTTTCCATATTGCCGGGATACCAGTCAGCTGACATGCTTCTAACCTCCAGATTCAGCCTAATTAATGGGACCGATTTTATTTAACGGCCATATAACAAATACTGCCTTGCCTTTTAAATTTTCGTATGGAACAAACCCAACACCGGGAAACCTGCTGTCCTTACTATTGTTTCTGTTGTCCCCCATTACAAAAAAATGATCCTCAGGGACTTTTTCCGGTCCAAAACGGCCTGATGTGGGTTCTTTTATATAATCCTCCTGCAGCAGCTTGTTATTTAAATAAACTTTTCCGTTCTTGATCTCTATCACATCGTTTTCAACAGCTATTACCCTTTTAATGTAATCATAATCAGGGTCAGCGGGATACTTGAAGATTATTATGTCTCCCCTTTGGGGTTCCTTAAACCTATATATAAACTTGTTTACAACAAGGCGTTCTCCATCTTCAAGGGTTGGATACATGGAATGGCCTTCCACCTGAAATATCTCTATAACAAAGGTCTTGATAACCAATGCCAACAGGACAGCAATAACTATTGCTTCAACCCATTCAAACACCTCTTTTTTCGCTCTCTTATCCACTACCATCACCCCAAGCCTAACATTTATAAATACCTGAAAACAAACAATTAGGGACTGAAAACCAGTCCCTAATGTCAACCTTATCTTTTTTCTTTAACACGGGCCGCTTTCCCAACTCTATCCCTTAAGTAGAACAACCTCGCTCTTCTTACCCGACCTCTTCTGATCACTTCAATTTTATCAACTCTTGGGGAATGAAGCAGGAAAGTCCGCTCAACTCCAACTCCGTATGATATTCTCCTTACGGTAAATGTTTCATTCAAACCCCCACCATTTCTTTTAATTACGACTCCCTCAAAAACCTGTATCCTCTCTCTATTGCCTTCTTTGACTTTCACATGTACTCTAATGGTATCTCCCGGACCGAAGTTCGGAATATTCTCTTTCATGTGTTCCCTTTCTACTGCTTTTATAAGATCCATTGCTATAACCTCCTTCCTCTAAGACGTTCATGCCTTTCCAGCAGCGGACCGTCCGTTCTAAAAGCCAGAAATAATTATATCACAACAAAAATCAAAAAACAACCGTTTATGACCGGGCTGACCGGCCTTCATTTTTAAGTGTTCCTAATATCTTCACTTCTTCATCCCTCAGTTTTCGGTCTTCCAGAAGGTCTGGTCTCCTTTCATACGTTCTTTTTAGGGCCTGCTTCAATCTCCATTCTCGTATCTTTTTATGGTCTCCTGACAGCAACACCTCCGGAACCTCCATACCCCTAAAATTCCTGGGTCGGGTATAT
The DNA here is from genome assembly GCA_002376045.1 of Firmicutes bacterium UBA3567. Classification (GTDB taxonomy): domain Bacteria; phylum Bacillota; class Thermosediminibacteria; order Koleobacterales; family UBA3567; genus UBA3567. The sequence continues at coordinate 24,324 of DFNM01000242.1, read as the reverse complement.
TGGGGATACTCAAGCAATCCGGTTATAAAGGACTCCTCATAAACTCCTTCTTTATGCCCCACTACTCCCGGAATCATCCGGGCAACAGCATCTATCAATACCATGGCAGGCAGCTCTCCACCTGTTAAAACATAATCACCTATAGATATTTCCTCATCAATTATGCACTGTCTGACTCTTTCATCCACACCTTCGTAATGCCCGCACACAATAATGATGTGTTCCAGTTTTGACAGTTCTCTGACTATGTCCTGGTTGAGGAGTTTACCCTGGGGAGTCATGAAAATTGTTTTCTGCTTTATAAACTTATTTCCCTTGAGATGCTCCACTGCATTGAACAGGGGTTCCGGTTTCAGCACCATTCCCGGGCCTCCACCATAGGGATAGTCATCAACCTTTTTGTGTTTATCAGTAGAAAAATCCCTGATGTTTACAAGATTGATTTCAACCAGGCCTTTATCCCGGGCTTTTTTTATTATGCTGTATTCAAAAGGCCCCTTAAACATTTCAGGGAAAAGGGTCAAAACATCAATCACCATCATTCTATCATACCCTCTATTGGTTCAATAATGATTTTTCTCGATTGTAAATCTATATCCTTAACAAATTCCTTGACTACCGGCACCAGTATCTCTTTGCCCCTGTCAACAATCTTTAAGACATCATTTGCACCCGTGTTTAATACATCATCAACTGTTCCGAGAAAATCTCTTTCCATGGTAAAAACTTCGCAACCAATCAGGTCCGAGATGTAGTAGTGGTCTGGAGGCAGCTGGTACGCTTCTTCTCTTCTAACTTTAAGGTAACTGTTTCTCAGCTTTTCTGCATCACTTATTGTATCAATGCCTTTAAACTTTATTATCAGTTTATTTCTAATAAACCTAATATTCTCAATATAGTACTTCTGTATAGAATTACCTGTATCTATGAGGATCCAATCCATACCATTGAAACGCTCAGGAAAATCGGTTAACACCTGAACTTTTACTTCTCCCTTGTTACCAAAGGGGGCAGTGATAAAACCGATCTTCAGATAATCAACCATGGCCAACCCCCCATACTGGCTGGTCTTTGTTTTAAAAGGGTTAGGAAAATCCTAACCCTTGTTATCATTGAATTATCTCAACAACCACCCTTTTGCCTTCTTTGGCAGCTGCAGCTTTTACTACGGTTCTTATAGCTTTAGCAATCCTTCCCTGTTTTCCAATAACTTTACCCATATCTTCAGGGGCAACTTTTAATTCTACTATTACCGACTGTTCACCTTCCACCTGATTAACAGTTACCTGTTCAGGATGATCCACTAAAGCCTTTGCGATTATTTCTACTAATTCTATCAAATTAAACACCTCCTAATCAAGCATTGTTTTTTTACTGTTCCTGCATTTTTTGGTATATTCCTGCCTTCTTCAGCAAGTTCTTTACAGTGTTTGAAGGGCGAGCTCCCTTTTTAATCCAGTCGATAGCCTTCTCTTCATCTATGTTCAAAACAGCGGGATCTGCAGTTGGGTTGTAATATCCCACTTCCTCAATAAATCTACCATCCCTTGGTGATCTCGAATCGGAAACCACTATCCTGTAAAAGGGCTGCTTTTTGGCGCCCATTCTTTTTAACCGCATTTTTACTGCCACGTTCTCACCTCCCCCTGCTTTTAACTGGTGTTACACAGTATATCAGGTTTGAGTTGGCCCTTTCCTTGAAAACTGTATCCAGGAAAGGAAACCAGGATTTGAGTGCTGTGTTAAAGCTTAACATCATCTAAAAAAGGGCATGTTCATCCGATTAAAACCTTTTTCCATGTTTTTGAATTTTTTAATCATTTTCTTTGTCTGATTAAACTGTTTTATCAACCTGTTTACATCCTGCACACTTGTTCCGCTTCCCTTCGCAATTCGCCTGCGTCTGCTGCCATTGATGATTGAAGGGTTTCTTCGTTCTTGTTTTGTCATGGAGTTTATTATAGCCTGTATTTTATCCAATTCTTTATCATCCACATTAAGTCCTTTGAGTTTGTTTTTATTAAGCCCTGGAATCATTTCCAAAATCTGGTTTATGGGGCCCATTTTTTTGACCTGTTCAAGCTGGTCTAAAAAGTCTTCAAACGTAAATTCCTGGCTTCTAAGCTTTTTACCCATTTGCACGGCTTTTTCTTTATCTATTGCCTGTTCCGCCTTTTCTATCAAGCTTAAAACATCGCCCATCCCCAGGATCCTGGAAGCCATTCTATCGGGATAGAAAGGCTCCATCTCTTCAAGTTTTTCCCCAGTCCCAACGAACTTTATCGGGCACTCGGTAACAGCTTTTACTGATATGGCAGCACCTCCACGGGTGTCACCATCAAGTTTTGTCAGAATAACACCGTCAATACCGAGTTTTTTATTAAAACTATCTGCCACATTAACAGCATCCTGGCCGGTCATGGCATCGACAACCAGCAATATTTCATGGGGATGAACAGCTTTTTTCATTTGGTGAAGTTCTTCCATCAAGGTCTCGTCTATATGCAGCCTCCCCGCCGTATCCACCAGCACTACATCTCTACCGTTGTTTTTTGCAAAACTCATTGATGCCTTAACAATGTCAACAGGACTGTTTTTTTCTCCCATTGCAAACACCGGCACATCTGCTCTTTCTCCAACAACCTGCAGCTGTTTTACAGCAGCCGGCCTGTAAACATCAGCAGCAACCAGTAAAGGATAATGCCCTTCCTTTTTTATTCGGTAAGCAAGTTTTCCGGCCGTTGTTGTCTTTCCCGCTCCTTGAAGGCCTACCAGCAGAATTACCGTTATCCCGCCGGGAGAGTAGTTTATCTGGGAGCTGGTTTTTCCCATTAAATCGGTCAGTTCATCCCTGACAATCTTTACAACCTGCTGCCCGGGAGTCAGGCTTTTCATCACTTCCTGACCTACAGCCCGTTCAGTAACTCTATTGATGAACTTTTTAACCACTTTGAAGTTTACATCTGCTTCTAAAAGGGCAAGCTTAACCTCCCGCATGGCTTTCTTAACATCTTTTTCCGATAGCTTTCCTTTGCTCCTTAATTTTTTAAACACGTTTTGGAGTTTTTCTGAAAGGCTCTCAAAAATCATTGTTTAACCTCCTGTATAATCTACAAATCCTTTAACTCCTCAAGCATTTTATATACATCTTCCAGGTGTTTTCTAACTCCATTCGAAATCCCTTCTGATTTACTGATAGTTTCGAGCTTTTCCAAACAGCTTCTACACAATTTCTCTTTTAGCTTTGATTTTTTGTACAACCTGAGCTTTTTTTCGTAATTCTCCAGCAGGGCTTCGGATTTTTTAATAGTATCATGCACGCTTTGCCTGCTTATTTTGTGGTTCTGTGCTATTTCTCCCAGGGATAGATCATGGTTGTAATACAAATCTATAAAGTTTGCCTGTTTATCGGTGAGCAGGCAGCCGTATATATCATAAAGCCTGCCGATTCTTAAAACTTTTTTCAACATCATAAACACCCAGCATGCACTTTGTAAAGTATTTTTGCTTTACAAAGATATTTTACCCGACCCGTCTTCCCGTGTCAAGGCTATAATAAGGCATCCGCAAAGGCTTCCGGGTCAAACTCCTGTAAATCCTCGATTCCCTCACCCACACCAATCAGCTTGATTGGGATGTGGGTATGGTTGGTAACAGCCAGTATTATTCCACCTTTTGCAGTTCCATCAAGTTTGGTGAGGGCAATTCCCGATACATCAACAGCTTCTTTGAAAAGTTTTGCCTGGGATAGAGCATTCTGGCCCGTAGTAGCATCCAGCACAAGCAGAACCTCTACAGCGGCATTTTTCGGTGCTTCGTTTGTTATAACCCTATATATCTTCTTCAACTCTTCCATCAGGTTTTTTTGGGTCTGGAGCCTGCCCGCTGTATCACAAATAACAACATCTATACCCCTGGCAGCTGCTGCCTTTAAAGCATCATAGATTACTGCTGATGGGTCTGAACCTGCTTTGTGTTTGATAATTCCAGCATCAGCTCTATTGGCCCAAATCTCCAGCTGTTCAACAGCAGCTGCCCTGAAGGTATCTCCGGCACCTACAAGCACCTTTTTGCCCTTTTCTCTGTATTTGTAAGCAAGCTTGCCTATGGTCGTGGTCTTTCCTGAACCGTTTACACCTACGACCATGATCACAAGAGGGTATTCATCTGGAAGCTTGCCGGAATACTGCTTCAGTTTTTCCTGTATTAGAGCCTTTAATACATCTTTAACATCTTCCGGATTGCTTGTTTTCTCCTGTTTTATTTTTTCCCTTAAATCATCCATCAACTCTATTGTTGTATCAACACCCACATCGGCAGTAATTAAAACTTCTTCTAGTTCTTCGAAAAGTCCTTCATCTATTTTCTTGTGTGAAGTCAATATTTTTTCAAGCCTGCCGGTCAGCTGCTGCTTGGTTTTGGTAAGGCTGCTTTTCAGTTTTTCAAACAGACTCTTTTTCATTTTATTCACCCCTCAACTCGCATCTTCTAATCTTACAGATACCAGCTTTGATACTGCATTTTTTTCCATAGTAACACCATACAGGGTTTGACACACTTCCATAGTCCCTTTGCTGTGAGTCACAACTATGAATTGGGTTTTTTTTGAAAGTTTCTTCAGGTAATTTGCAAACCTTTCCACATTGGCATCATCCAGGGCTGCCTCTATCTCATCCAGGACACAGAACGGAGTGGGTTTTAACTTCAGTATCGCAAAAAGGATAGCTATAGCCGTTAATGCCCTTTCCCCCCCTGATAAAAGGGACAGGTTCTGGAGTTTTTTACCTGGAGGTTGCGCAACAATCTCTATTCCCGATTGTAATGGGTCATCGGGATTTTGAAGCAAGATTTGTGCATCTCCGCCTCCGAAAAGCTCCTTAAACACTTCTTTGAAATTTTGATTTAACAAATTCAGGTTCTTAACAAACTGGTTTTTCATTTTTCCAATGATTTCACTAATAACTGTATAGAGAGAATCCTTTGCTTCAGTTAAATCTTTTCTTTGGGATATCAAAAAGTCGTATCGCTTTTTGAGCTGTTTGTATTCTTCAATGGCTCCAACATTCACTTCTCCAAGCCCCTTTATTTTTTGTTTTAACCTTTCCACCTCTTTCTCTGCAGCTTCATAATCCTCTATTTCTTTTCTGTATTTTTTGCCTTCTTGAAAACTCATGTTGTAGAGTTCCCAGAGTCTGTTTTCCAGATTCTGATACACAACCTGTATCCTGGTTTCTTTAACTTCGAGGTCATGAATTTTTTTCTGCAGCAACCCAATTTTTTGATTGATGGATTTAATATCATGATTAAAACCTTCTATTTCTTCCTTTGTTGTGTGCTTGCTGTTTTTCAACTCATTTAATTCCTTGAAGATTTGTTCAAGTTTGTTACCCATTATAATTTCTTTTTCCTGAAGTTCTATAGTTTCTTGCTCAACTAATTTTTTTAAATCATTGTTGCTTTTTATCGAATTGTCTATGGCTGAGACTCTGTTGTTTTCTTCCTTTACTCTTTCTTCCAGCCTTTCGATTTTTTCCTTTAACCGTTTCTCACTCTCCCGCATGGATGCCAGCTCAACTTTAAGATTTGTAATTTCCTCTGCCAGTAGCTCTTTATCCAATCGGTTCTTTTTGTATCTGGCCTGATAATCTTTTATGTGTTTTTGCAAATGTTCTGATTCCCTTTGTTTGTAGCTGATCTCCCGCTGTATCTCATCAATTTTTAGCTGCATTTCTTCCAGTGTTTCATTAATTTCTCTGGATTCCTCCCTCAAAGCTGAAACTTCTTCATGTATGTTTTTTTGTCTGTCAAGCAGCTGCTCCTGCTCTTTTGTTAGAGCATTCAGGGTAAGTTCTGCCTTGTGTATACTGGTCTCCAGTTCCCTTTTACTGGTTTCTAGTCTTATTTGTTTCTGTGTCAAACCCGATTTTTCAAAAATTAATTCTTTTATTTCCTGCTGAAGCTTTTTTGTTCTGGTTTCCAAATCACTTATCTGCCTTTTTCTCGTCAACAGGAAGTTGTTTCGTCTCCTGCTGCTCCCTCCTGTTAATGACCCTCCAGGATTGATTACATCTCCTGTTAATGTAACTATTTTGAATCTGAAACGGTTCTTTCTGGCCATCTCTAAAGCAGCATCAATATCCTTCACCAGTGCTACCCGGCCTAACAAATTCGAAAAAACCCTGCTATATTTGACATCAAACCTTATAACTTCCAGTGCACTACCGATAAAACCCGGCACAGCCTGGCAGTTCCTGTATTCTTGCCGTGTAAGATTCCTGGGCTGGGCAGTATTAATAGGCAGGAAAGTGGCTCTACCCAAGGAATTCTTTTTTAGGTGGGCAATAAGCCTTTTGGCGTGCTCATCTGATTCTGTTACTATAAACTGCATGGAAGCACCCAGGGCCGTTTCTACAGCCAGTTCATACTCTTTATCTGTTTCCAGCAAATCTGCTACAATCCCACAAAATCCTTGCTTTAAAGGAGGATGAGATTTTATGCTCTTTAATACGTTTCTTACCCCTTCATAAAGACCCTCATCCAGTTCCTCGACATTTTCAAGGATGTTCTTTTTTGATACCAGTTTCCCTAGGAGTTTCTGTTTATCATCGATGGTCTGTAGAATTTCGGCTATTTTTTTATTAACTCTTCCTAGTTCTTTTTCCTTTTCTTTAAGTTCCTTCCTGTATTGCTGTATGTCTGCTTTGGCCTCATCTATTCTGGTATGGTTTTCATCCAGACTTTTTTTTATCTTTGCAAGTTCAATCCTGGTGTCCGCTATTCTGTGTTCTATCCTGGCCTTTTCTTTTTTGAGGTTGTTTAAAATCGCCGTAGCAGAAGAAAACTTGTTCTTTTTTTCTGCAATTTCGTTCAACAGGTCTATAACTTCTGATTTGTGTTGTTCAATATCAGATTCTTCGTGATTGATGTCTTCGGTGAGAGCATCCAGCTGTATTTGTTTTTTGTTTAAGAGTTTCTCTTTTTCATTCATCTGTTCAATGATTTTTCGATATTTATCCATTTCAGCTTGAAGTTCATCTTTTAAAAACGATATTCTGACCAGGCTCTTTTCCCGATCTGCCATCAGTTCTGCATCTTTGTTTTCTATAGCTTCCTTTTTTTCTTTGTTGCGGGTTAGTTCATCTTTTATCCTCTGTAATTGTGAACTGCATTCATGGGACTGCTTTTGTTTTTCATACAACTGATCTTCTATCTCATTGAGTTTCTTGCTTCCTTTTTCCAGCTGTTGTTCCAGGGAACCCCTCTTCTCTCTGTTTTCCTGTATAACTTTTTCAAGGTTTTCCGATCCGGCTGATAGTTCCTCCAACTCCTTTCTTATATTCAACATTTTGTTTACTATCAGGTTTACTTCCATCTGCTTGAGCTTGTCTTTTAGATCCAGATACTTCTTTGCTTTTACTGCCTGCTTTTTTAATGGTTCAAGCTGATTCTCGATTTCTTCAATAATGTCATCCAATCGCAGCAAATTTTTTTCAGTTTCTTCCAATTTGTTTTCTGCATCCTGTTTTCTGGTTTTGTACTTTACTATTCCTGCTGCCTCTTCAAAAATCATTCTGCGTTCATCAGATTTGGCCCTTAATATCTCATCTATCCTACCCTGACCGATTATCGAATACCCTTCTTTGCCTATTCCAGTATCCATCAATAATTCATTTATATCAATAAGGCGACACCTTGTCCTGTTTAAATAATATTCACTCTCTCCCGATCTATAGATCCGCCTTTTGATGGTTACTTCACTGTAGTCAATGGGAAGTTTACCATCAGAATTGTCTATTGTCAGGGATACTTCGGCAATCCCGAGAGGCCTTCTTGAGCTGCTGCCCTTGAAGATAACATCTTCCATCCTGTTTCCCCTCAACAGCCTGGCACTCTGTTCACCCAGCACCCACCTAATGGCATCAGTGATATTGCTTTTACCGCAGCCATTGGGGCCCACAATTGCCGTTATTCCCGGTTTAAATTCGAGTTTTACTTTGTCTGCAAAGGATTTAAATCCATAAATCTCCAGACTCTTAAGGTACAAAACAATACCTCCTTTACCGTTAAATATTTTATCACACCACCGTTCAACGCACAAATAAAAAAAGGCGGCAAACTTGACCGCTTTAAATTTACATGCAGTAACAACTACCCTCTTAAATTCAGCAGATCAATCCTTTAAAATCTGTCTCAGTTTTTTCAAGCTTTCCCGTTCCTTTTTCAAAGCTTCTACGTATCTATAGGGCAATTTTATTTTACCCAGCAGGAGGCCTTCATCCCTATCTCCATGGCAGTCAGAACCACCTGTAATAAGCAGACTATACCTGTTAGCAATATCCTCGTAATATCTGGTTTGAAGTTCATCGTGCTCGCTGTAATACACTTCTATTCCTTTAAGCCCGTATTCAACAAACTCCTTAATCTCATCTTCATACAATGCTTCTCCATTGCTTTCTAGGCCCGGATGAGCCAGCACCGGTATGCCATTTATATCAAGGATGAGTTCAATTGCTTCCCGGGTATTCAATTTAAACCGTTCCACATAGGCTTTTCCACCGTTTCCAATGTATTCTCTGGTAAAAGCCCGGGAAATCTCGGAAATATATCCCTTCTCAACCATAGCCCTGGCGATATGGGATCTTCCTACAAACTCACCTTCTGCCATTTCCCTGACCCTCTTCATAGAAATGCGTATACCCAGTTCGTTAAGTTTCTCAACCATTTTTACGGCTCTAATCTTGCGGGATTCAATAAACTGCTTAAGGATTTTATGGAGTTTTGAGCTTTCTCTGTCAATGCAGTACCCTAAAACATGCACCTCCTTTTGTCCGCAAAGGGTAGACAGCTCAATTCCAGGAATCACTTCGATCCCCCTTATATTCCCCTCTTTTATGGCCTCTTCCAGTCCATCCACAGTGTCATGGTCTGTTATGGCAATAGCAGAGAACCCTTTCGCTTCAGCAATCCGAACAACTTGGCGGGGCTTTAAAAGTCCATCTGAAGCAGTTGTGTGCAGGTGCAAATCAGCATACATGTTTCTAATACCTCCAGTAACTCCGGGTTTTAAACCAATGGTTTCTGTAAAAGCTTCAACACATGTATAGTCAACGTTTAATGAAACTGTTTGATTATTAAAGATATTTCATATTAGCTCCATCTCCTTGAGAACAAAAAATAGCAGGGAGAAACATAATAAGATTTCTCTCCAAACACATATTGAAAAACCTTGCAGGTTTTTCTAAAGATAAGACAGAATATCGAAAGAGTTTTTATATTAATATTCAAAATTTATTTCTTTCAATGTAATTGCTTCGTTAAATTCATCGTTCCAATTTATTTGAGCTTCAATCGTAAATTGTCCATTATTGTTTTTAAATTTATTAAACTTATCAAAATTTAATCTT
>DFNM01000242.1:2917-14590 GCA_002376045.1 Firmicutes bacterium UBA3567 | reverse complement strand
AATCTTATAATTTTGTCATCTGTATTGTCCAAAGAACCTATTACACCTATTGTAAAAGATTCATTGATCCTCAAATTTGCATTTAATGTATTTACTTCCTCTATGTTGTCCTTACACATTAAAAACCCATCCAGCATATAGTTTGCACCATCTTGCTGGTATAACTTTGCTATTACTACTGTCCAATGGTTTCCTTTACCCATAAATACCGAACATTTGTCATAGTTGGATTGTTTAATTATTTTTACTACTTCATCTCTTATTATAGGATTTACTTTATCCATATTTCTATTGCAACCAGCAACAACTATTAGTAAAAAAATAAAAATAATAACTGAATATCTTTTAATTTTCATATTTTCACCATCCTTGGTTTCTATGAAAAAGTCAAAGAATGGTTCAGAGAAGCAGGATTGAAAAACATTTCCGTGGAATGTGTTGGGGAAAACTGCTACAGCAAATCTGCATACGGGAACCAGACGGCAAGCATAAGTATCTTTCTGGCTTGTGGTGTAAAGAAGTAAAATTCTTACAATGGCACAGCTCAAGCTGTGCCATTGTAAATCAAATAATTACTTAAAATCTAGTAACCCTTTTATTGTTTCAAGGATTATCATTGGAACACTTCCAAAAGAATACTTTTTGTAGACTCTCTCAGTTGCCTTGTGGGCATCCTTTCCGTGGGGACTTACATTTACCAGGGGAATGTTCAACTCCCGGATCTTTTCGGTATCCAGGGTGTACTTTTTACCCCATCCAGGCATATTCAGCTTTAAATTCTCAACTTCTTCAGTGTCATCACTAATGGCGAAAAAGCTCATATCAGAGATATACGGATAAAACTTTTTCACCTGTATTTTATCCCCCGTGATTTTTTTAACCCTGTTCACGGCCTCCGCCAGCGCTTCTATTAGTCTTTGTTCCTCCGACCTTTCACCCTTCATGTAAACTCTGGGGCTGAAGGCTGAAGAAAAATATATAATTATCAGAGGTTTTTTGGCTCTGGCCTTCTCCGACCATCTCCAGACCTCTTCCACTATTCTAAAACTGTGCTCCCTCAAATCAATTTCTGGATTCTTCAGGAGTTCATCATGCAGCTGGTTTAGCCTTTTTTCCAGCCTTTCTCCATGTTTTTGAAAGACTTTTTTATAAAACTCCTCGCATGAATACACCAGGGGGTTCCCAAGGAAGTTTATTGAAGGGAATCCCGGAAATTTTACAGTAACGTCTATATTCAGCATTAAGATAATCCACAACATTCTGAAATGCCTTAAATTTATGAAAAAAGTGGTAAATGTGCCGTATTTCTATAATTCAATATTGAAATTGTGATTTCCTTTTAAAATCTTAAAAAGGATTCCTCTTTTAAAGAAGGAACCCTTTTTTTATTGGAGAATATTTGGTTTTAAAGGTTATCAAAAATCCTCTGAAGCCTCTCTTCCGAGATATCAAATGTTAATTCTTTAGGCCCCAGTTTTTCCCTATAGAAGAATTCCGGCAGCCCATTGGCGGATTGAGGTATTCCGGCCCGTAAATTAAATTCCACCTCGGTCTTTATGAGCTGTTTTGCCAGAGCTATTACATCATCTTTTGACAAACTGCAGCCATACCTGGCATTAATCAACTGGGATATGATTTCCATGTTTTCCCATGTAGGGCCGACGAAAAAGCACAACCCACAGTAATCACACACTGCTGTCATCAGCTGTAAATCCTTCGATAGCTCCCACTGACCTTCTGCCTCTGTCACATCAAAATCTTTCATGGTTTCCGGTCTGTAACCTTTTCTGCCCGGCAGGCAATTCCCCGCTGTATGGTCAGCACCCATGGGAGAAGTGGCATACGTTACACCTGTCCCCTTTAATGCCCGGGGATCATAGGAGGATATACCCTGTCCCTTCACAGAGGGAACCCGCTGAACCCCCAGGACCCTTCCTGTCACAGCAGCACCCTGACCGATGAGTTTACCCATAATGCTGTCTTTTTCCAGCTCCTCAATAAGCTGCATTACTCCCTTTTCATCTCCAAAAGATATCATACCCGATTCCATAACAACACCTATTGTTACACCCAATTCCATGGTATCAATACCAAAATCATCGCAAAAACGATCAAGCCTGGCCACCAAATCAAGGTTGCCGATACCGCAGTTGGCTCCAAGAAGACCAATGGTTTCATATTCAAGAGCCGATGTGACATATTCTCCATTTTCATCTTTAAACACATTCGAACACCGTATTACACAACCAGGGTGACACGGATGACCATATGCCCCACCTCGCTGTTCCAGCAGTTCTCTCAGGTGTTCACCGCTTATTTTTTCCGCATTTTCAAAGCACCCCGTGCTGAAGTTTTTTGTAGGAAGGACTCCCAAAGCATTCATTGGTGTAACCAGGTTGGCTGTACCAAAATTGGTTAATATTGCTTTTGTCTGTATCAGGGTTTTGCTCCATTCCCTGGCTATACGCTTGAATTCCTTTTCATCTTTTTTATAAGTAACTCCTCTGGTTCCTTTATCATCTATCAATACAGCTTTAATTTTTTTTGAACCCAACACAGCTCCCATTCCCCCGCGTCCGCAGTGCCTTGAAGGATTCCCTTCCATGTCAGTTATAGCTATAGAAGCCATGCTGTAACCCCGTTCTCCAGCAGGCCCAATGGATAAGATGCTGTAGTTGTTTCCATATTTCTGTTTAAGAATTTTCACCGTTTCATAGTTCCCTTTACCCTTTAATTCATCCGCTGGCAGAAGCTCCACCCCTTCAGGAGTAACTTTTAGCAGATAAAGTTTGTCCTCTTCGGGCTGCCCTTCTACTACCAAAGCCTTTATTCCGATTTTGGAAAGCTTCACTGCCGCAGTGCCCCCACCGTTACTCTCCTTTATTCCTCCGGTCAGAGGGCTTTTAGCTCCAATGGAAAGCCTGCCGGAACATGGTGCTGCACTGCCGCCCAGCAAACCCGAAGCGATAATCACTTTATTACCTGGGCCGAGAGGGTTGCACAATGGATTAACTTCATCAAGAATCATCCTGGATGTCAGCCCTCTCCCTCCCAAAAGGGCATACTTTTTGGGAACAGCCTGTTTCTTTATCTCTTTTGTTGTCATATCAATTCTGATAATCATGAAGCTCACCTCTCTTTAGAAAGTAATCACATACTGCCCTCCAGTGGTACACTGGAAGGCAGGTTGCTGTATTTGTATTTGTATACAGGTATGGATTTTTTATGTTTTGCATTAGATTTATATACTGGCCTTTATCCCTTCCTCCAAGACTTCCAATGCTTTATCCAGTTCATCCCTGGTAACTGTTGTGGGTGGAATGAAGCGTATAACCTGTTTATAACTTCCACAGGGAAGCAGGATTACTCCATTGTTGCGGCAAAACTCCAAAACCTTTTTAACTATATCTCCATCGGGATTGTTTTCTTCATCAACAAATTCGATTCCAACCATCAATCCCAAACCTCTTACATCTCCAATAACATCGTATTTATCCTTTAATTCCATAAGGCGGCTTTTGAGGTAGCTACCCATTTTTGCTGCATTATCCAGAAGGCCGTTTTCAAGCAGCTTTATAGTTGCAAGGGAAGCTGCACAGGAAACGGGGTTGCCTCCGTATGTTCCCCCATGGGCACCAGCAGGCCACTGCTTCATAATTTCAGCACTGCCAATCACAGCGCTCAAAGGAAATCCTGAGGCAATTCCTTTTGCACATGACATTATGTCAGGTCTGTATCCAAAATGCTCGTATGCAAACATCTTGCCTGTCCTGCCAAAACCCGTTTGGATTTCATCAAAAATAAGGTATATCCCATTCTTTTGACAGATCTCTTTTAGACCCAGCATAAACTCTCTGGGTGGAACTATATATCCACCTTCACCAGCTATGGGTTCAATTATCATGGCTGCAATGCTTTCCGGATCAATCATGTGTTTAAAAATCCTGTCAAACTGTTCCAGACATTCCATTTCACATTCACCCTGTTTTTGTTTAAAGGGGCACCGGAAACAGTAGGGATACTCTGCAAAATACACACTCGGCATTAATCCTTCATAATTTTTTCTGTAAGCAGAATTTGAAGTGGTTAGAGAAATTGTACCGAGGGTTCTTCCATGGAAAGAACCTTTAAAAGCCAGTACAGCAGGCCGTTTACTTACATATTTAGCAAGCTTTACAGAACCCTCATTGGCTTCAGCTCCGCTGTTGCTGAAATACACCATAGTTTCATTTCCTGTCAATCCAACCAGTTTTTCTGCCAGTTTTATATAGGATTCATAGTATACTACATTGTGTCCGCCGTGAATCAGATCTTTCAACTGTTTAACAGCTGCTTCCACCACTTCAGGATGATTGTGGCCAACATTGCACACAGCCACTCCACTGGCGAAATCGAGAAGCTTCTCTCCATTCTCTGAATACAAGTATGAACCTTCTCCTTTAACAACTCCGAACTTTGTTACTCTCCCCGCTGCTGGGGGAAACACCTTTTGCGCCCTTTCATACATGTTGTGTGGCATTAAAAACACCTCCAATGTATTTATTTTTTTAGAATTTTTTCTATGACACCAACCACCATTTGAGGGAGAATAGAAAATGTATACTGTTTGTGTACCCTCTCTGTCCATTTGTGGGCATCCTTACCGTACGTCCCGAAGTTTACAGCAGGTATGTTGGTATCCCTTATCTTTTCTACAGGAACAGGATATATTTTATGCCATTCCGGAAAATTGTTTATGAGAGCATTGATTGAATGATCGCCATCATCCATTGTCAAATAACTGCTGTCTGAGAGGAAAGGAAAGAAGTTTCGAATTTCAAAGCTCTCACCTGTAACAGCCGCTGTTTCCTCTACAACTTCGTTGAGGATACCCAGTAGTTCTTTTTCTTTATCATCTTTGCCCTTAATTGTGTTGTGAGGACAGTATGGTGGTGCAAAAAACACTACAACAGTCGGGCCATTATCCCTGCTCAGTTTTTTGACCTCTTCTACGATTTTCAGGCATATAATCCTCGGGTCCTCCCTTCTGGAAGTTAAATCTTCAACAATTTCAGCGATTCGTTCATCGAGTTCTTCACCAATTTCTTTTTTCACTTCCGTATAAAGTTCTTCATAGGATACCACTTTGGGCTTCCATGATACAGGGGTGTAGTTTAAGCCCGTCTTTTGGCAGTATTTTTTGTATTCCTGATCCAGGTACTCGATTGTGTTTTTAAAGGCAGCCTCAGCCTTTTCTTTGAGGATCTTCACGACTTTATCTACCGAGATATCATGGGTAAAGTAATTGAAGTAAAGGAAAGAGGCCATAGGAGTCTGCACATTATACCAGAGTTTCATATCAGTGAGCTTTAAAGCTGCTGGAGGCAGAGTGTATTCACTATTGTATTCATCACACAGATCGGTGTTTAAATTAATCAGGCGCAGCAGCTCAGCAGCTATCAGGTTAGGATCTAGGCCCTCAAAACACTGTCCCACATGGGTCTCCTTACCCACAATATAGAAGCAGGGTAACAGCTTTCCCACTGCTCCCAGGTAGATGTATTTTTTTCTATCCCCTGGGTAGAGAGGGGATATAAAATCATTGTTTATGGCTACCCTGTAGTCCAATCCCTGCTCTTTCTTAAGGGTTTCTAAAAACGGCAGGGACTCGATTATCCCCGTGTGTTGATTTTCTTCAACAGGGTTTGCCATGAATAAGACATTGCCATTAAGTTCCTTAACCCTTTCGGCCATTGCTTTTAAAACAACGAGATGTGCTGCCACTCCGCTCTTCATATCGGCTGTACCACGGCCGAACATCCATTCACCGCTTTCCAGATCCTTTTTCACTTCTTTAGGTAAATCCATTTCCTTCAATTTGGCTTCAAGGGCTACAGGGTCAAAGGCATAATCCGTCAAACTTCCAAAATCTTCTATGCCAACGGTGTCTATGTGACCGTGGAGAATCACCGTTGCAGGAGATGGGTTTTTTTCTCCCTTAATAAGGGCAAAAACGTTTTTTCTGCCATAGCTGTCATTCTTGAGGGGAACCTCCCACACGTATTCCGGGTGTTCCTTAAAGTAATCTATACTCTTTATATAATCGGCTATTTCTTCTGCAAGTTTCCTTTCACCTTCAGTGTTGTTTATGCTTGGTGTTTTAACAAGTTTTATAGTTAATTGTTCTATCTCCTTGTAAAAATTCATTGGCCTTACTATTCCCCCTTTACTGGTAATGTTTCTGTTCCTTCTATCAGAATAAAAGGATTTTGCACTTTTGGGTTTTTCTAAAACATTCATGGCCCTCCGCTGAAACAGCTGCTGTTAAAACCACATTCTATAAGGCATTTCGATGGTTTGCACTGTGTAATTTTCTCTCATCTCAAAAGCTGGGGTAACAGCATGCTGAGGCTCGGCACGAAGGTGAAAAGGAACAGACAGAATATCAGCGCAAGCATGAAAGGCACCATGTGCTTGGAAATTACTTCCATTTTAACCCCTGAGATTGCTGAAGCCACAAAGAGATTAGCCCCATACGGTGGAGTTACAAACCCTGTGGCCAGAGCAACCGTCATGAATAAACCAAAATGCACCGGATCAATACCATACTTAACTACCACAGGCAGGAAAATAGGAGTCAGTATAATCATCGATGATATGTTGTCTACAAAACACCCCACTACGAGCAGGAACAGATTAATAAGAATCAAAATTACAAAACGATTATCCGTCAACATGATAAGACTATTGGCTATTTTGGCAGGAATCTGGTCCATTGTTAAGTAACTGGCGAAAGACATTGACAGACCTATCATGAAGGTAGTTGCTCCGTTAATCAAGGCAGCTTCTTTAAAAGAAGCATACATTTTTTTAAAATCCAGTTCCTTATACACAAACTTGCCAATAATCAACGCATATACCACCGCAACCACTGCCGCTTCAGTTGGAGTAAAGATACCTCCATATATGCCGCCCAGAATTATTCCGGGAACCAGCAAAGCCCATATTGAATCCTTCAACGCCATAAAAAACCTTTTAGCTGAGGGTTTCTCGTCTCCTCCTACATATCCTTTTTTTCTGGAAATAACGTAAGATACTAACATTAGAGCCAACCCTATAATGATTCCGGGTATAATCCCTGCTAAAAACATTTCCCCCACCGAGGCGCCAGATACAACACCGTAAATCACAAAGGGAATGCTGGGAGGAATGATTACACCTATCGAACCTGCAGCTGCTGTAATGGCTGCTGCAAACCCCTCAGCATAATCCCTTTCTTTCATCGAGGGAATCATAAAAGAACCTATGGCCGAAACAGTAGCAGGACCCGAACCGGAGATGGCTGCAAAAAACATACACGCCATTGTAGTAACCATTGCAAGGCCACCTGTTATAAACCCGACCATACTGTCTGCGAGAGCAAGCAGCCTTTTTGAGATTCCTCCATAACCCATAAGTGCCCCTGCCAGCATAAAAAAGGGTATCGCCATTAAAGGGAACGAATCCAGAGCTGCAAAGGCGTTCTGACTTATCATGATAAGAGGTATGTCGCTGGTAAGCATCATTGTAACAACCGTAGCCAGGCCTAGGGCTATTCCTATCGGAACACTCAATGAAAGTAATATTATCAACATCCCAAACAGAATAATCACATTCAATTAAGATACCCCCCTGTTTCGCAACAGCTTCGTGTATTCAACCATTCGTTCGATAAGGCGGATCGCCATTAAGCTACAACCAACAGGAACCGAAGCATAGGCATATGCCATGGGTATTCTCATGGCTGGAGAAACCTGGCCTCTTTTTACAAGTATCAATACCAACTCCGACCCCTTATACGCAAGGAATATACTGAAACCAAACCAGATCAGCAGAGTAGCCATTTCAGCATATTTCTGTGCCTTTTTCGGCAGCATGTTCTTAAAAGCTTCTATCCGCAAATGCCGCTGCTGTTTTACCGCATAGCTTGCTCCAAGCCAAATCTGCCATAAAAACACATACCGGGCAAGTTCTTCACTCCACGAGAGGGAACTGTGAAAAACGTACCTCATTATAATTTGAAAAAAAATCAAAAACACGGTAAATACCAGACTGTATACAAGAAGATATTCCTCAAAATGATTCCATAATTTTCTAAGCAATCATATCCCCCTTCCACATATTAAATAGGCATGTCTTTCGGCCCATGCGGGCCGAAAGACATCCTGTTTTTATTCCTTTATTGATTTGCCTGTTTTGCAAGCTCTATTAAATCTTCCCCCAACTTATCCTTGAACTGATCATACACAGGTAGAGTTGCCTCGATAAACTTCTGTTTTTGTTCAGGTGTCAATTCATTGATTTTCATTCCTTCTTTTTTAAGAAGTTTCAGCATCTCTTCTTCCTGCTGGGTGTTTATTTTTCTCTGCTCATCTCTGAATTTTTCTGCACCTTCCTTAACAATCTTCTGCAGCTCTTCAGGCAGGCTCTTATAGAAGTCATCATTTATCAAAACTACTGTAGCTGCATACACGTGTCCATCCAGGGTGTAATAATCCTGCACCTCATAGAACTTAGCTGTGTATACCAGTGGGATTGGGTTTTCCTGAGCATCAACGGTTCCCTGCTGCAATGCTGTGTACAATTCTCCAAAGGACATGGGTGTTGGATTTGCACCAAGAGCTTTAAAGGTAGCCATATGGACCGGGTTTTCCATGGTTCTAATTTTTAGACCCTTTAAGTCATTGGGTGTTTCAATAGGTCCCCTGTTGTTTGTGATGTGCCTGAAACCATTCTCACCATAGGCCAGATTCCTCAAACCCGTTTTAAGAAGCAGTTCATTTAACCTTTGACCCAATTCTCCATCCAGAGCTTTGTACGCAACTTCTTTTGACTTAAACAAGTACGGTAGATCAAACACCTGGAATTTAGGTTCAAAACCAGATAAAACAGCTGCTGCAGGTATTGTCATCTGAATTGTCCCCAGCTGAACGGCTTCTATAGCCTGCCGGTCTCCACCCAGCTGACCATTGGGATAAAGCTCTACTTTTATCCTTCCATTGGACTTTTCTTCTACATATTTTTTGAACACATCTCTGGCAGCAATGTGGGTTGATTGTGTTTCAGGAACCACATACGCCAGCTTGATGGTGTATGTTTCCTTGGCTTCCTTTTCACCATTACCAGAATCTCCAGCAGGTTGCTGCTGTTGGCCTCCACCACAGCCTACCAGAAATACTGATACCAGCATCATAACAATAAGAATTTTGGCAATACTTTTCATCATGTTCTTTCCCCCTTATTAGTTTTTTAGAGCTTACATTCGCTTTAGTTTCCCTGTTTTTTTGAAATCCACACCCCCTTTGTATTTATATATTTCTGTGTTGAATTTGTATTTGTATACAATGCTGATGTAAAAAAACAGAAAAATTTAATCTCAACCCAATATTCGCGTTGTTACATTGTTAACATGCCTCCTCATCATCTCTTCTGCTTCCGCGGGGTTGCGATTTTTTATGGCCATCAAAACTTCTTTATGTTCTTTGAGAGCATCAGGTGAACTTTTTTGAAGGGTCTGGGATAAAATCAAGAAACGCTGAACCTGAGTGCTTATGCTGACTATAATATCATAAAGCTGTTCATTATTGGTGTACCTGGCCATAGAGGTATGAAATTCATAATCCTTTTGCAGATAAAGTTCATAATCTTCACTTTCCAGGGCTTCCTCCTGGCCTCTTAACATTTCCTCAAGCTTATTGATTTGTTTCCCGGTTATGTTTTCGGCGGCAAGTCTTGCGGCAACAGGTTCCAGAGCAACTCTTATAGTAAAAACATTCCTCATGTCCTCTTCAGATATATCTGCAACAACGGCATTTTTACCGGGATTCAACATTACAAGACGCTCAAAAGCCAGTTTTTTTAAAGCCTCCCTTACAGGAGTTCGACTGATACCCAGCTGTTTTGCCAGCATTTCTTCAGACAAAATCTCTCTCGGCTTTAGCCTGTTGTTCAGTATGGAATCCTTTATTACACGATAAGCTCGTTCGGACAGCGATAAATCACTGCCTATTTTGGGTAATTTAGCCACATGTGTACACCTCCATTCACAAATTGTTGCTGCTTATACTGGCGCAAATGCCGTGTGGAACTTTTTAACCGGTTGTTAAACGCTTGTAGCTATACCAAAACCATCGCCTCAGAAGTGAAGCGTGAATTTTGAAACGTATAACTATCAAGGCTTGCAGGAATAGTAAAGCGAAAACTTTTCACGGTATTTCCCGCATAAAATCGTGAAAGATAAAGGATTTTGAGCATTTCTCATGCTTCACCTCTGCATTGGCCTGTACTGAGTTGACTTAATGCTCGTATCATGTTTTGTTTTGAATTGTGTTTGTATTTGTATACAATATTTGTTTTTTTAGACTATTCTATAAAAAACTAAAAAATCCTGCAAAACTAATCAAATTTTTTAAAAAATATATGGCTACACCTTCAATCAGCAACTTTTTGTATATTAGGGCCGGTCTCTCAAGTATGCAGTTTGATTTTTTAAGATTCAATGCTGAATTGACGTGATAGTCGTAAAAAATCAATAAAAAAAACAGCCCTCTAAGGGCTGTAAGCCTTCCTTTCAATTAACCCCACTTGCCTTTTTTTACATGGGTTTTCAACCATCGAGCCATTAACACAATTTTTAATCAATCCTCATAATATATATTAACCTCAGGTTAAGGAGAGTGATTTAAATGTGGGATATGCTAAACAGCTACTACAGCAGGTGGCCTTATAGATGGAGGAAAAGAATAAAACCCAAAATAAAGAAAAAAAACAGAGAAGATAAAAACATTGAGGATACAGGTAATAACACCCATAATAAACCAGTGGAAGATTTCCCCAAAGGCAACTCTAAACCCTTAAGCCCTCAAAAGAAAAACATTTCAAATTCTAAAAAGCCCTCATATTCAAAACCCCTGGTATGGAAATTTCCTGAAAAATAGAGGGAAGAAACCGAAATGTATAGCTTTAAAGATAAATTTTATGAGCCTTTGATATACAACAACCCCTTTAAGCAGTGGCTGTTACCCGGATGGTACCAGGGTCAGCTGATCCATTTCCTTGACCTGGGAGAAGTTGACTTGAATCCCTCGGAATTAAATTGTGTCAATAATGTCTTCATATTTATTAGAGGTTTTGATGTAGAAGGAATTCCTATTTTACTTCCATACCAGTACCACATCTTTGATTCCATACCTTTTTGTGGCAACTACACTTCATTCAGAAAGGTCTACCTGGTTCAGGCAGATCAAACCTATTCTCCAAATACTTTTACTTCTGTAGAGGAAATTAAAGACAGCACATTTAAAGCAATTGAAACTGACATGATACTAAATCTACCAATCCTTTAAAGAACTTCTGCTTATAATCATTTTTTTATGCGTGAAGGGAGGTCTGAAATTGGAAAAAAGATATGGTGAAAGCCGTTTCGCTGAAATGCCCGGTATGATGCCCGGTATGATGCCGGGGATGATGCCAGGAATGATGCCCGGCATGTGGATGATGCCGTATATGCAGTATGAAATGTATAGAATGGTTAGAGAAATCCATTATATGGTAAGTGAAATGTATGAAGATATGCATGGTATGAGGTCTTCAACTTAAACTAAATCAAGCACACCTCACTGGGGTGTGCTTAATTTGGTGCGCCCGGCATGGGCG
>DFNM01000242.1:0-2530 GCA_002376045.1 Firmicutes bacterium UBA3567 | reverse complement strand
AGTGGGAACCATTAGCCGAAGGCAAGGGTGTCCACGGCGACGTGGAATCTGAAGGAAGCCGGAAGCAAAGGCCCGGCCCGAGGAACACGAACCACATATGAAGACTGACTTGGAGTGGACGAGTTTCCACAACAAAACGAAGTCCAACACTGCCCGAACCCCATACAGTAGATGCGGCAGGTATATGGGATGAAGGCTGCCGTCCTTACCCGGGGAGGTCTGACAGATACGCCTGAGATGGATGAACTTCCGATCAAGAGCCGACAACTTTTTCCCGTAAAAACTAAAACACTATACAACTCCGGAGCTTCTCATACTGGATGAACTTGGCCTTAAAAAACTGAATCAGAACAGTGTTGATAATTTTTATGAAGTTATATCTAAAAGGTATAAAAACGGATTTATAATCATCACATCCAACAAGGTGTTTGAGAATGGGGAAGAATCTTTTATGATCCTATGCTGGCTAGTGCTATACTTGATAGGTTTGTGCATCACTGTGATTGCAAACATCAACAAAAAAGATTGATCTTAATTATTTTTTATCCTTTCAAGGTGGGGAATTTTCCTTCCCTTTTTTGGGAAATTTTGATTGACACTAACAGGTAAGGCGGAGAATCCGGATGTGCTTTTGGAAGCAATGGAAGAAAATCAAGACCAAGCACGACAATTTAGTTAAACTAAGGATGAAAGATAATGAAGCATGGAAATACGCCAACACGAGAAAAGGCTACTGGAGAATATCCAATAGCCAAATACTCAACAAGACCCTTACAAATGCATATCTCGAGAAATTATGCCTTGGGAAAGCCAGGGGATATTTGGACGTAGTGGAAAGCTTTTGGTATTCCAGCTGATTGGTATTCTTATTTTACGTCCGATAATATATCTTATGTAAACAAACAATAATTTTTTACACGAATTTTTTACACGCAGTTTTTCGACGCAGTTTTTCAGCGTTATTCACGCTCATACAACCTCTTTCTTGTTTGTTTCGATTTGTTTCGATGTTTAGCTTCTGCTGTAGTGCTGTCCTGAGCAGCGGCAACTCCCGGTAACCTTTGATGCGGCGAAACCTCTTTTCAGCTTCCAGAAGACCTGTTGCACTCCAACGTAAAACCTGCTCTCCATTCATCCATCTCTTGATGTTCCGCACTACATTACGAGTTATATCGAACGCAGACTCAATAATGTTGGTAGATTTCAGGCTTGTCTGCAGCACGTCGGGAATCCCCATCCGATTAATAGTCAGAGTCTCAATTAAACCTTCTCGTAAACTCGTTGCAGCACCAGGATGGTTTTTTTCAAGACTTTGGACCAGATTCTCCAGTTTTTCTGAGCAAGCTGAACATCTCGTTCCCGCCAAGCTTTATCAAGTTCATGGATACCCTGCTCTGCTCTTTCTTGGGTAGATGGTCAACGAACTTTTGTTCGCCCTTCCATCCCCCGGGGGATGGAAGGGTTCCCCTATCCCCTACTACTGGAAATAAAAATGTCTGCTTTTACAACAAGGGTGGTACACTTTTTCATTACCCTACTGGTACACTTTTTGATTGACTTTTACAATAATAATATTGACATTTAACTTGTTTTGAGTTATACTATTATTGTCTTTGCAGGGGAGTAGCTCAACTTGGTAGAGCAACGGTCTCCAAAACCGTAGGTTGCGGGTTCAAGTCCTGTCTCCCCTGCCATTAAATGTAGATATATCAATGATTAAGGTGCTGGTAATTAATACCAGTTGTTTTTTTATCCGATTCTGCTAACGAGTTGCTAACGACTTACTTTTTGTTTGAAAAATACATTTTCAATCGTTTGAGCTATTTCTCTTAAATGTTCAACTTTAAAGGTCTGGATAAGCTTTCAGAGGTTTACAATGAACTCGATGCTTTAATTATGGATTTCAAGAGCGCAGACGTGTCATACTATATCTGCCCAAAAATGTATTCCCACAGCTGCTAAAAATCCAGATTTTCTAAAATAATATGCCGCTAAAATTGAAAGGCTGCCATTAAGAATAATTATTTCAGTCAACAAAGCCATTGGTATTTCATTAACTGAATCTACGCCAACAAGGTACATTACCGAAAGGAGATACCCAAATGAAGATACAAGGGCAGAAAAAACAGCTGCAATCCCGAATACAATTTTTTGCCATTTCTTCCTGAATACAATATAGGATATCAGCCAGCCTACCCCGCTCACTGCCGGCAGGAACAATCTTTCTCTATTAGTAACTTTCGAATCCCAAATATCAGCATACCCCAGTTTTCGCGAAAGCATCAAACCAAGTGTAGTTCATAACCTGTTATTACCCGTTCTTCTGTTTCCTGAAGAAAAAGCTTATAACCAAACTCTGTGGATGTCCTTAACTTGCCTTTCTTGATGGGCCTTGCTTCAGTATCAAAAAGACTGACTACACGATCGGGTATATTCCTGTTACCCGTAATTACCTTTTTCTTGATTTTGGAGGTGGCGGAAAAAGCCTTCGGCATTTCCATAAATGTTAATTATTAACTCAACTTTCGCA
>DFNM01000122.1 GCA_002376045.1 Firmicutes bacterium UBA3567 | reverse complement strand
GAACCCAGGAGAAAGCTATAATGGTTTAACAATTGACTGGCTTGGTTTTGAAAAGCTTAAATTCAACTAAAATGGAGAAGAACCACAATTATCTTTAATCACAAAAATTATCTTTAAAAAAGAATTGCAACAAAATCAATTTTATGGTAAAATAAATTGTGAAAAAAATAACTACCAACCTGCCGGGTTGGCCCAGCGGGAAGGTGATAAAGTTTTTAAAAAGGCTTTTCCTAAGGTAAGGGGAGCATTCCCTGAAGGTAGGGAAAAGTGGCATAAAAATTATAATATCCTGGGTAATATTATAATTGATTAAGGTGCCTGCTTTTCCTTAAATGGGGAATGCAGGCATTTTTGCTGTTTATGGGAGGTGAATAAGGTGGAAAACCGAATCGGTGTAGTGGGCATTGTGGTTGAAGAAAGAGGAGAGTCGGTTAAAAAAATAAACAGCATACTGAGTGAGTATTCCAGAATCATTGTCGGCCGTCTGGGAGTTCCCTATAGAGAGAGGAATGTTTCTGTAATAGCTATAATAGTGGATGGGACTACGGATGAAATTGGAGCCATGACAGGTAAGCTGGGAAGCATTTCGGGAGTTAAAGTTAGATCTGCCCTTACGAAAAAATAAGCCTAAAATCTGGGAGTGAAAACCCGTGAGAAGAAGATTTGAGAAATTGGTGATGAAAGCAGCTGAACATCATGAATTGACAAAAGAGGAGCTTCTTTGCATTTTACAACCTGAGGATGATGAAGAAAAAATACTGCTTTTTAAAAAAGCCGATGAAGTAAGACAGCGTTATTGCGGCGATGATGTGCATTTAAGAGGTATTATCGAGTTTTCCAATATCTGCGAAAAAAATTGTCTCTACTGTGGTTTGAGGAAGGATAATCACAAACTGAATCGCTACAGGATTCCAGAAGAAGAAATTCTTAATGCAGCGAAGAAAGCATACTTCCTGGGATACAGGACCATTGTGCTCCAGTCTGGCGAAGACAGCTGGTATACTGTTGACAGGCTGTGTGGCATAGTTCGCAAAATAAAACAGCACCTGGATGTAGCTGTGACTCTGTGTATAGGGGAAAGAACCTATGAGGAATATAGGGAACTTCGCAAAGTGGGAGCAGACAGGTATTTGTTAAAACATGAAACAGCAAACCCCCTTTTATACAGCAGGCTCCATCCCGGAATGCTTTTTTATGATAGAATTAACCGTCTCAAATGGTTAAAGGAACTGGGATACCAGGTCGGAGCAGGAAACATAGTGGGTCTTCCGGGACAAAGCATTGAGGATCTGGCAGACGATATACTTTTTTTAAAACAAATGGATGTGGATATGGCAGGCATAGGTCCTTTTATACCCCATGGGAATACCCCTCTGGGTAAAACATCAGGAGGCACACTTGATTTGACTTTACGGGTTCTGGCATGTACTAGACTGCTGCTTCCTCGAGTGCACCTTCCCGCAACAACTGCTGTTGGAACCCTTCACCCGTATGGTCGGGAAAAAGCCCTTCAATGCGGTGCAAATGTGGTAATGCCCAATATTACTCCTGCAAAATACAGGAAGGATTATGAAATTTACCCCAACAAAATATGTATTGATGAGGAACCCGAACACTGCAGAGGGTGTATCCAGCGAAGGATTGAATCCATTGGCAGGACAGTGGCCACCGATTACGGCCACAGCTTAAAATTAAATAAAAGGGGTGCTTGAAAGTGATAAAGAGTGCGGATTTTATAGATGAACAAAAAATCAATGCCCTTCTTGAGCAGGGTAAAAACAGGGAAAATGAAGAGGTTTTATCGATAATAGATAAGGCCTCTGAAGCCAAAGGCCTTACTCCTGAAGAGGTAGCAGTTCTTCTTCAGTGTGAAGATCAGGAGGCTTTGGAAGCAATGTTTAAAACCGCTCGAGAAATAAAGGAGAAAATTTATGGAAAACGTCTGGTCCTGTTTGCCCCCCTGTATATAAGCAATTACTGTGTAAACAACTGCAGCTACTGTGGCTACCGCTGCTCAAATGCTTTTGAAAGACGAAAACTTACAATGGACGAAATAGCCCAGGAAGTTGAAATTCTGGAGTCTTTGGGGCATAAACGCCTAGCTCTGGAAACCGGGGAGGATGACAAAAACTGCCCCATAGAGTATATCCTTGAAGCCATAGATAAGATATACCGGGTCAGGAAAGACAACGGCAACATAAGGAGAATCAACGTCAACATAGCAGCCACAACCGTTGAAGACTACAAAAAGCTTAAGGAAGCAGGAATAGGCACCTATGTGCTTTTCCAGGAGACCTATCACAGGGAGACCTATGCATACATGCATCCTTCCGGGCCCAAGCGGGACTATGACTGGCACACCCTTGCGATGGATAGAGCTATGGAGGCAGGAATAGATGATGTGGGACTGGGTGTGCTTTTCGGCTTGTATGATTACAAGTTTGAGGTTCTCGGCCTTTTGCTGCACTCCCTACATCTGGAAGAGGAGTTTGGGGTTGGTCCTCATACAATTTCAGTACCAAGGTTAAGACCTGCAAGAGGGGTAAATCTCAAAGAATTTCCCCATCTGGTATCAGATGATGATTTTAAAAAACTGGTGGCTATTATAAGACTTGCTGTTCCATACACGGGGATGATTCTGTCCACTCGTGAGAAACCCAGATTCAGAGATGAAGTTATTTCCCTGGGAATATCCCAGATAAGTGCGGGATCATGCACCGGTGTAGGGGGTTACAAACAGGAGCAGGAAAGGAAAGAAAGAGGGGAAGAATGCAGCAGCCTGCAGTTTAATATAGAAGACCACAGGAGTCCTGATGAGATAATACGGAGTTTGAGTGAATCCGGTTATATTCCGAGTTACTGCACAGCATGCTACAGAACGGGCAGGACAGGAGATAGATTTATGGAGCTGGCAAAAACAGGAGAGATTCAGAACGTGTGTCAACCTAATGCCATTCTGACTTTTAAAGAATACCTGGAAGACTATGCTTCTGAGGAGACCAAAAAGGTCGGGGAAGCAGCCATTAAAAAACACCTTGAACGAATAACAAATTCAAAGATACGAGAAAAAACCGAGGAATGGCTGTCCAGAATTGAAAAAGGTGAAAGAGATTTCTATTTCTAAAAGCAAAAGATGAAAAGCCTGCTGTATTCGTTTCGGATTAATTACAGCAGGCTTTATTGTGTTTATAGTGAAATTTTTAGAATAATTTTGTTTATAAAAATCGCATCATATGTAAGAAAACCTTACACAAAACTTGACAATAGAGTTAGCGATTGTATAGAATTAGAAAAAAATATAAAGGAGAAATGAAAATGCTTAAATTCAACAAATTGAAAATCAAGAACTGGTAAAAAGTTTATTGTTTGCCTCTGTGATGTCACAAAACATAACATAACCTTGAACAATTTTTGCTGCTTTTAAATGATTTATGGTGATTTATAAGGAAAAAACCGGTATTAGGCAAACATTAAATTGGTCGGAGGAGGAAAAGGAATTGAGAAGAAAAATGATTGGCTTTTTAATTTTATTGATGATGATGTTGTTAAGTTCCAGTGTTTTGGCAGCTGAACCAACAGCTAAAAGCAACCAAATAGCTATTGGTACCATATGGACTTTACTGGCAGCATTTTTGGTGTTTTTTATGCAGGCGGGTTTTGCTCTGGTTAATCGGGTTTTACACGAGCTAAAAATGTAGGCAACATCATTATGAAGAATTTGATGGATTTTTCGGCTGGTTCATTGGTTTACTGGATAATAGGCTTTGCTTTAATGTTTGGAGCAGGGAATAGTTTTATAGGTTATAAGGGGTTCTTTTTACAGGATTCCTTTTCTAATCTGGGATTGGAGATACCTCTAATGGCTTTCTGGATTTTTCAAGCAGTTTTTGCCGCTACGGCTGCAACAATTGTTTCTGGAGCTATGGCTGAAAGAACAAACTTTTTAGGTTATTTAATATATAGTATAGTTATAACAGGTTTTATTTATCCAGTGGTAGGCCACTGGATTTGGGGCGGTGGCTGGTTATCTGAGCTTAATATGATTGATTTTGCCGGCTCAACTGTAGTTCATTCTGTGGGAGGATGGGCTGCATTGGCGGGAGCCATAGTAGTTGGTCCAAGGCTTGGTAAATACAATAAGGATGGTTCTTCCAACACCTTACCTGGACACAGCTTATTAATGGCTGCCCTTGGTGTATTCATTCTGTGGTTTGGCTGGTTTGGATTTAATCCAGGCAGTACAATTTCGGGTACTGATTTAAGTATCGCTTCAATTGCAGCCACTACCAATTTGGCTGCTGCGGCGGGTGCTGTAATGGCAATGACTGTTAGCTGGTTAAAGTATGGTAAAGCTGATGTAAGTATGACTTTAAATGGCGTGTTGGCTGGATTGGTAGCTATTACCGCTGGGACAGCTAGTGTTTCTAATTTTAGTGCAGTGATTATTGGTGGTATAGCCGGTGTAATAGTCATATATGCGGTAGAGTTTTTTGATAGAATCCATGTTGATGACCCGGTTGGTGCTGTGGCAGTTCATGGTGTATGTGGTGCTTTTGGTACTGTGGCAGTAGGTTTGTTTGCCCTTGAAGATGGTCTGTTTTATGGTGGAGGAATACAGTTGCTTGCGGTTCAAATGTTGGGTGTAGCTACAGTTTTTATCTGGTCTTTTGGTTCTGCGTATTTTCTTTTTAAAATAATTGATCTAATGGTTGGTTTGAGAGTATCGAAGGAGGATGAATTGGGAGGATTAGATTATTCAGAACATGGCGTTGTTTCTTGTCCAGATTTTCTTTTAACAGGAAGTCAGGGAGAATATTATAATAATCAAAACAGTAAACAACTATTATTAAAATTGGATTCTTAATGAGTAGATTGGAAGATGTCTGATATAAATGGGATAAATTTTTTTGGATAAAAGGTCACAGTTGGTTAAGAGTCGAGGCCGAATAAGGTAGAAATCCATATAACAAGTGAGGGATAATAGGTTTATTTTAAAACTAAAACAGGGAGGGAACAATTTTGTTTGATGCAAAAGAAACCTCAAAAAAAATAATTGAGTGGTTGAAAGATGAAGTATATACCGCCAATGCCGAAGGTGCCGTTTTTGGCCTCAGTGGAGGCATTGATTCAGCAGTAGTAGCAGTATTGTGCAAAAAAGCGTTTCCAAATAAATGCCTGGCCTTAATAATGCCCTGCCACAGCAATCCTGTGGATGCTCAATACGCCCAATTGGTTGCAGATAAATTTAATATAGAAACAAAAACTGTAATTTTAGATACAGTTTTTGATACACTGGTTAATCAATTGGGTGATGATCCAAGGGCAAAAAAATTGAGTGTAAGCAATATAAAACCCAGATTAAGAATGATTACATTGTATTATTTTAGTGCAGAACGCAATTACCTTGTTATAGGTACAGGAAATAAAAGCGAGTTAACAGTAGGGTATTTTACCAAATATGGAGATGGTGGAGTGGATTTGTTGCCCCTGGGTAACCTTGTAAAGAGCCAGGTTAGGGAATTAGCACAGTATTTGGGAGTTCCTAATGAAATTATCGAAAGGCCGCCAACAGCTGGATTATGGGAAAACCAGACCGATGAAGGTGAAATGGGAATTACATATGAAACATTAGATAAATATATATTAACAGGTAACATAGAAGATGAAAAAATAGCAGAGAAAATAGAAAGAATGAAACTAAAATCTACTCACAAGATACAAAGTATAAAAATTTTTTCGGCTTAGAAAGCTAAAAATCCACCGCTATACCGCATACGTTGCAGCATATGTATAAATTTTCTAGTATAATGCTAATATAGATTAACTAATCAAGCTGCGTTAGCTGACAAAAGTTTTATTTACCGAATTGAAAGCAATACGAGGATTGCATTGATAACTCAAAACCATTATAATAAATTAGTAGTAAGAATAATTATATACTTGGGGAAAAGGAAGTCTTAGAATTAATCTATTGACTTCCTTTTTACACGTACCCAGATGAATAAATTTAAGAGAGGAGTTGATTAAAAAGTTCATGTGTTGTTCCCCTGGGTGTATTTTTGAGTGGGGGATTGGACAGCAGTTTGGTTTCGGCTATAGCCAATAAATATACTAACGGGCATAAATTGAAATCCTTTTGTGTAAGCATGGAAGACGGAAATGATCTGGTTGCTGCAAGGAAAGTGGCTGAATACCTTGCTACCGATCACTATGAGTATGTGTATTCAGAACAGGAAGTGCTTGACATCTTACCTGAAGTTATCTATCACTTAGAATCTTTTGATCCACTGCTGGTTAGAAGTGCTATACCAACGTATTTTGTATCAAAGCTGGCTTCACAACATGTTAAAGTTGTTTTATCTGGAGAAGGGTCTGATGAATTGTTTTCAGGCTACCGTTATTAATCTTCATGAACCGCCGTATACCGAACG
>DFNM01000230.1 GCA_002376045.1 Firmicutes bacterium UBA3567 | reverse complement strand
TTGCTTTGGTTTCAAAGGGAGTATCTTTCATGTAGACATGGGTCAGATTCTTTACCTTGATTATTTTACTCATAACTCCATCACCATTTCTTCTACGGTAAGCAGCCTGGGGTTGATGTTAAAGCCCTTGCTGTAAAGGTTGTAGGCCAGTTCTGTTACCTGAGGAACATCAAGACCCAGTTCTTTTAATTCTTTAACCCTGCTGAACACTTCAATGGGTTTGTCGTCCATGATGATTTTACCGGCTTCCATAACAATTACTCTGTCCGCTTCAACAGCTTCTTCCATAAAATGTGTTATGTTCACCACTGTTATGCCTTCTTCTCCATTGAGTTTCTTTATGGTGTTCAACACTTCCCTGCGTCCTGATGGGTCAAGCATTGCAGTGGGTTCATCAAGGATGATGCACTCGGGCCGCATCGCAATAATTCCGGCTATTGCTACCCGCTGTTTTTGCCCTCCTGAGAGGAGATGGGGTGCATGTCTGGCATACTCTTCCATTCCAACTATTTTTAAAGCTTCCTTGACCCGTTCCCTTATTTTTTGGGGTTCAATTCCCAGGTTCTCGGGACCAAAGGCTACATCTTCTTCCACAACTGTAGCCACAAGCT
Source organism: Firmicutes bacterium UBA3567 (assembly GCA_002376045.1). Classification (GTDB taxonomy): domain Bacteria; phylum Bacillota; class Thermosediminibacteria; order Koleobacterales; family UBA3567; genus UBA3567. The sequence continues at coordinate 15,848 of DFNM01000230.1, read as the reverse complement.
GGTTATCGGGGTTTTGAAACACCATGCCTGCTTTCTGGCGGATCTCCCACACCCTGTCTATTTCCCTGGTATTAATCCCCTTAATAAACACATCTCCTTTTGTAGGAAGCAAAAGGGCATTGAAGTGTTTGGCAAGGGTAGATTTGCCCGAACCATTATGGCCTATAATTGCCACGAATTCTCCCTTATTAATTTTTAAATTTATGTTCTTCAGCGCAGAGGTTTCTGACCCATCGGGGTTTTTATAGTTATAATATAAATTACGGGTTTCAATCATCGGTTTTGCCAATTTTTATGCCCCCTTTACACTCAAAAGGGGAAAACGGGTGTTGGTTTTCCCCGGCCAACACCTCTTCCCTTAAACAAGCTCTATAATTGCCATTTCCGAAGCATCACCCTGGCGAGGCCCCATCTTTATTATCCTTGTATAGCCACCATTTCTATCCTCGTAATTGGGAGCAATTTCATCAAAAAGCCGGACTACTACATCCCGCTCCGTAATAAAGGCAAAAGCTTGTCTTTTAGCATGGAGGTCTCCCCTTTTCCCTAAAGTGATCATTTTTTCTGCAAGTTTTCTAACTTCTTTGGCTTTAGCCACGGATGTTTTGATGCGTCCATATTTTAAAAGCTGGGTAACCTGGTTTCTCAACATTGCTTTTCTATGACTGGATTCTCTTCCAAGCTTCCTGTATCCCATATCTTTTCCCTCCCTTGTTAACTACTCTTCTGATTTTTTAAAGGAAAGACCGAGTTCAGCAAGTTTGTTTTGGATTTCCTGAAGGGACTTTTTACCTAAATTCCTTACCTTCATCATTTCGTCAGGCGTCTTCTTGATTAACTCATCTACAGTATTGATACCCGCTCGTTTTAAACAATTGTAAGAACGAACAGATAAATCTAGTTCCTCTATAGGCATTTCCAACACCTTTTCTTTTTCATCATCTTCTTTTTCCACCATGATTTCTGCTTCTTTCGCCTTCTCTGTCAGGCTCACAAAGAGATTAAGGTGTTCGTTCATTATTTTGGCTCCGAGACTTGTAGCTTCTTCCGGTTTCAGTGATCCATTTGTCCAGACTTCAAGGGTTAATTTATCATAATCGGTAACCTGCCCTACACGGGTGTTCTCTACCTTGAAATTGACCTTTCTTACCGGAGAAAATATTGAATCAACTGGAATAATCCCTATCGGCTGCCCGGGCTTTTTGTTTCTTTCAGCAGGCACATAACCCCTGCCCTTTTCTATGGTCATTTCCATAAAAAGTCTACCATCATCTTCAAGGGTGGCTATGTGGAGGTCTTTGTTAAGAATTTCTACATCTGCATCTGCAATAATATCACCTGCAGTAACCTCTCCTTCTCCCTGAGCCTCTATCCGAATCACTTTGGGTTCATCGGAATCCATTCTGATGGAAAGTTTTTTAAGGTTGAGTATGATTTCTGTAGTGTCTTCAACAACTCCTTTTATTGTGGAAAATTCATGCAGAACCCCTTCGATCTTCACCGAAGTTACAGCAACTCCCGGTAAAGATGACAGCAAAATTCTTCTGAGAGAGTTGCCCAGAGTGATTCCGTAACCTCTTTCCAATGGCTCAACCACAAACTTTCCATAGGTATCGGTAGTTTCTACACACTCTACTCTGGGCTTTTCTATTTCTATCATCCGAAAATTACCCTCCTTTTGAGCTAGTTTAATCTTTGAGGGTGACCTGGCTTTTATGGCTCAGTTTTATCTGGAGTAGAATTCAACAATCAAATGTTCTTCAATAGGAATATCAATGTGTTCTTTAGTCGGCAACTCTATCACTTTACCCTCTAATTTTTCATAGTCTATTTGAAGCCAATCAGGTACAGTTCTGTCCTGGGCTCTTTCTACAAGCTCCTTTATCCGTTTGCTGTTTCTGCTTTTTTCCTTCACTGTGATTACATCCCCAACATCTACCAAATAGGACGGAATATTGACTTTTCGACCGTTGACCTGGAAGTGACCATGTCTTACCAGTTGACGCGCTTCTGCTCTTGAAGACGCCAAACCAAGTCTGTAGACAACGTTATCAAGACGTCTTTCCAGCAGTTGAAGTAGATTCTCACCTGTAACACCTTTCATTTTTTCTGCCATCTTATAGTATTTTCTGAACTGGCGCTCCAGCACTCCATATATCCTTTTAGCTTTCTGTTTTTCTCTCAGCTGAATACCATACTCGGAAAGTTTACGTCTGCCCTGACCGTGTTGACCGGGAGCATATCCTCTTCTATCTACCGCGCATTTATCTGAATAACATCTGTCACCTTTTAGATATAGTTTCATTCCTTCTCTTCTGCAAAGCCTGCAAGAAGGCCCTGTATACCTCGCCATTTCTAAATCTTACACCTCCTGCTTTTTTATGATAATAAAACTGGTTCATCTCCATTTCCATTTTAAATACTTTACAACACTAAATCCTGACATTTCTGTGTTGTTTTATACTCTTCTTCGTTTGGGCGGTCTGCAGCCATTGTGAGGTATGGGTGTAACATCTTTGATCAGGCTGACCTCCAGACCTGCAGCCTGAAGGGATCTTATAGCAGCTTCTCTACCAGAGCCCGGTCCTTTAACATACACTTCTACTGTTTTTAAACCATGCTCCATAGCAGACTTAGCTGCCGCTTCTGCTGCCATTTGGGCAGCAAAAGGAGTTCCTTTCCTTGAACCTTTAAATCCCTGATTTCCGGCGCTTGACCACGCGATGGTATTTCCCTTTAGGTCTGTAATGGTAACGATAGTATTGTTAAAGGTGGAACGGATATGAGCTGCTCCCCTTTCAATGTTCTTCTTTTCACGTCTTTTTCTTCTGGTTCTTTTGCCTTTTTTACCTTTGGCCATCTAAAAATCCTCCTTTCTCCCTTATTTTGAACGTCTTACACCCACAGTCTTTTTGGGTCCTTTTCTGGTTCTTGCATTGGTTCTGGTTCTTTGGCCTCTTACCGGCAAACCTTTTCTGTGTCTGATGCCCCTATAGCATCCAATTTCTATCAATCGCTTTATGTTTTGGTTGTATTCCCGTCTGAGGTCTCCTTCCACTTTGTATTCATTGTCAATAATCCGCCTTAATTTGGTGACTTCCTTTTCTGTTAAATCTTTGACCCTTGTATCAAAATCAATCCCTGCTTTGGTCAGTATTTCCTGGGATCGGGATCTGCCTATACCGTAGATATATGTTAAAGCAATCTCTATACGCTTATCCTTCGGCAGGTCAACACCTGCTATCCTGGCCATTGTTTTTTTACACCTCCTGATTATTTTTATTTTGTAGTGGTTAACACAAAAAATTTACATTTCAGGATTAAACTCGTATTAACCCTGTTTTTGTTTGTGTCTTGGATTTTTGCATATTATCATTACTTTGCCTTTTCTCTTTATAACTTTACAATGTTCACAAATGGGTTTAACCGAAGGTCTGACTTTCATTTTACAACCTCCTTCCTCCAACCTACTTCAGCACGCTACACTATTTGTATCTGTAGGTTATTCTGCCTCTGGTAAGGTCATAAGGGGACAGCTCCACTTTTACCCTGTCACCCGGCAGTATTCTGATATAATTCATGCGTATCTTCCCGGACACGTGGGCCAATATTTTATGACCATTTTGCAGTTCTACCCTGAACATAGCATTGGGTAGAGGCTCTATAACCGTCCCTTCCATTTCAATGACATCTTCTTTTGACATATAATTCATTCGACCTCCTTATTTTTTAAAGAACCATCCTCACCAATCTCTGCCTGCATGAGCCTTCTTAGCTGTTTATTAGTCAGCTTTTCACCCTTTTCAAGCTTTTCCCTAACCGGTTCAACAATCTTTGAAAGCAGCTGAATGTGTTTGATTTTTTTCTTTTTTGGCTTCTCGAGCTTTCTCAAGTCTCCGTCTGCTATGAGCACATAATCATCATCAATTATCTTAACAATTACAAAATAATGGTTTCTGTCTCGACCGGCTTTTGAATAAACAAGCCTGCCTACTTCTGGAGTTGGCACAAAATTCACCTCCAGCACACTAAGGAAGGGTCAAAATTTTAGGTTCACCATCAGTAATGGCAACAGTGTGCTCATAATGAGCTGAAAGGCTGCCATCCACCGTCACTACAGTCCAGTTATCCTCCAGAGTCTTTACTTTGAAATCACCCCTGTTTACCATAGGCTCTATTGCAAGGACCATACCTTTTTCCAGCCTGGGTCCTTTTCCTGGAGGTCCAAAGTGAGGTATTTGAGGAGGTTCATGCATTTCCCTGCCAATTCCATGACCCACATAATCCCTAACAATGGAGCAGCCTCTTGATTCCACATAATTCTGAATGGCATGGGAAATATCTGTGAGCCTGTTCCCCTTTCGAGCATATTTGATGCCTTCGAAGAAACAGTTTTGTGTTATCTCTATCAATTCTTCAGCTTCTCTGCTTACTTTTCCCACCGGAAAGGTGGCTGCAGTATCCCCGTAATAACCATCTAAAACTACTCCCACATCGATTGAAATGATGTCTCCTTCTTCGAGCCTGCGCTCTCCCGGTATGCCGTGAACTACCTGTTCGTTTATTGAAGTGCAGATTGTAGCCGGAAAACCTCTGTAGCCCTTGAAAGCAGGTCGAGCTCCTTTGCTTAAAATGTATTCTTCTGCTATTTTATCCAATTCATGGGTTGTTATGCCGGGCCTTATTGCTTTTTTCAAAATTTCCAATGTGTGGGCTGCTATTTTCCCTGCTCGCTTCATTATTTTTAATTCCCGGTCCGATTTCAAAACAATCATCAATTATCGCTCCCCAATTCCCCTTTGATATCCGCGAATACATTTTCAATGGGCTGCTGGCCATCGATGGTTCTGAGCAAACCTTTGTTTTTATAAAATTCTATCAGAGGCTGTGTCTGTTTTTCATATACATCAAGCCTTTTTTCAACAGTTGCCACTCTGTCATCGTCCCTCTGGATCAATAGGCCTCCGCACTTGTCACAAACCCCTGACTTTTGGGGAGGATCATATTTCATGTGATAGGTAGCTCCACAAGATTTGCAGACTCTTCTTCCCGTTAATCGGTCAATAAGTTCATCCCTCGAAACCTGTAAGTTTATCACATGGGTTATCCGTGTTTTCATCTTTTCCAAAACCTTATCCAGGGCTTCTGCCTGAACTACTGTTCGGGGAAATCCATCCAGTATGAATCCCTGTTTGCAGTCAGGTTGCTTTAACCGGTCTTCTACAATAGCCACAACTATTTCATCGGGAACCAAGAGCCCTTTATCCATGTATGCTTTGGCTTTAAGCCCCAGTTCCGTGCCTTCCTTTAGATTCTTTCTGAAAATATCCCCTGTGGAAATTTGAGGTATATCGAACTCTTCGGCTATTTTTTTTGCCTGTGTTCCCTTGCCGGCTCCTGGAGGACCCAGAAATATTATGTTTAATATATCCATTATTTTTCCTCCTTGTTATTTCAGGAATCCTTCATAGTGTCTCAAGAGCATCTGTGCTTCTATCTGTTTCATGGTATCCAATGCCACCCCTACCACGATCAACAATGCTGTTCCTCCAAAGTACACGTTGAGGGTGGTAAAGTTCTGCAGAGCATAAGGAAGTACAGCTATCGCTGCAAGGAAAAGAGCTCCAGCCAGGGTTATTCTACTCAAAACCCTATCAAGGAACAGAGCAGTTGGCCTTCCCGGCCTTATACCTGGAATAAAACCTCCATACTTCTTCATGTTGTTGGCTACATCATGGGGATTAAAGGTCACCGCAGTGTAGAAATAGGTAAAAAACACTATAAGCACTGCATACAATGACGCGTACACTGTACCTCCAGGCCTGAGAAATTCAGCTATTGTTGTCATTATTTTGCTCTGTGGGAAAAATCCAGCTATAGTGCTGGGAAACATCAGTATTGACATGGCAAAGATTACTGGAATAACTCCTGCCTGATTAACCCGCAGCGGTATATGGGTTGACTGCCCACCGTACATCTTTCTACCCACTACTCTCTTGGCGTACTGAACCGGTATTTTTCTTTGAGCCTGCTGGATTGCTACAACACCCATTATAATGATGACAGCGAATATCACAAACAGCCCAACAGCCAGAACGCTTGTAGTGCCTATCCTCACCAGCTGGATAACTCTGTATATACCCCCGGGTATCCTTGAAACGATACCGGCAAAAATTATAAGGGATATACCATTCCCTATACCTTTATCTGTTATCTGTTCACCCAGCCACATGAGAAAAGCCGTTCCAGCCGTCAGGGTGATGGTAATAATGGAAATGGTTGTAAAATTGGGATTGATAACAGCACTTCTAAAACCAAAACTCATACCTACCGCCTGAATAAAAGCCAGGATAACTGTTAAATATCTGGTATATTGGGCAAGCACCTTTCTTCCCGCTTCCCCTTCTTTGGCCAGCTGTTCCAGCCTTGGTATAACAATGGTTAGCAGGTTCATTATAATAGAAGCATTGATGTATGGGGTAATGCTCATGGCAAAAATGGTAAAGTTCCTAAAAGCACCACCGGAAACGAAATCAAAAAAGCCAAAGAGTGCGCCCCGTTCTATGATCTCCTTCATGATAGCGGGGTTTACACCGGGGACAGGGATATGGGATCCAGCTCTAAAAACCAACAGCATAGCAAAGGTAAACAATATTCTTTTACGCAAATCCGGTATTTTCCAGGCGTTCCTGAGGGATTCAATCATTTCATATCACCTCAACCTTACCTCCAGCTGCCTGTATCTTATCAACAGCTGATTTTGAAAATGCATGGGCCTTTACCGTCAGTTTTTTGCTGATCTCCCCATTGCCCAGGATTTTAACTCCATCTCCAATCTTCTTTATTACTTTCTTTTCAAGGAGAATTTCAGGTGTAACCACATCTCCGTTTTCAAAGCTCTCCTCCAGGGCTTTTACATTGACTATTGAAATATCCTTTTTGAATATGTTTGTGAAACCTCGCTTGGGTATTCTCCTTTGTAGGGGCATTTGTCCGCCTTCAAAACCTGGCCTTACTCCACCACCAGAGCGGGCCTTCTGTCCCTTCTGACCTCTACCCGCAGTTTTGCCCCATCCTGAACCGATTCCCCGGCCAACTCTTTTTCTTTTTTTCTTGGGCTGAGCGGGTTTTAGTTCATGTAGTTTCATGTTCATACACCTCCCCATATCATTCCACATTATTTGATGAATGCTTCAGCTTACTCCAGTAGCTCTTTAACATCTTTTCCCCGTAAACGAGCTACATATTCTGCGCTCTTTAAACTTTTAAGACCTTCCACGGTAGCTCTCACCATGTTTATAGGATTCGATGATCCCAGGGATTTTGTTAGAATATCTCTTATTCCAGCCAGTTCTAAAACTGCCCTTACCGGGCCTCCTGCGATAACACCGGTACCTTCAGAGGCAGGTTTAAGAAGAACTTTCCCGGCTCCATATCTGCCAATTATTTCATGAGGTATGGTTGTTCCAACGACGGGAACCTTAATGAGGTTTTTCTTGGCATCTTCAATACCCTTTCGGATGGCTTCAGGAATTTCAACGGCTTTACCCAGGCCCGCTCCAACATAGCCGTCAGAGTTACCCACAACAACCAGAGCACTGAACCTGAAATTTCTTCCTCCCTTAACTACTTTAGCCACACGGTTAATGCTGACAACTTTTTCTTCTAAATCCAAAGCAGCCGGATCAATCTTCTGCATGTATTTTTTTCCCTCCCTCAACTAAAATTTTAATCCGCCTTCCCGGGCACCTTCCGCAACGGCTTTTACTCGACCGTGGTAAATGTACCCGCTTCTATCAAAAACTACCCTGTCTATTCCTTTCGCTAAAGCCCTTTTGGCTATTATTTTCCCTACCTTCTTTGCTGCTTCCACATTGGATGTGCTTTCAAGACCTTCTTTTACTTCGTCCTCCAGGGTGGAAGCTGAAACCAGCGTGTTCCCAGTTTCATCATTGATTATCTGTGCATACATGTGTTTCAGGCTTTTGTATACATTCAATCTTGGTCGTTCAGCACTGCCCATAATTTTGTTCCTTATTCTTCTGTGTTTCTTTTTTCTCCTTTCATTCCTGCTAAGCTTTTTAATCACACTGGTTCACTCCTTTCTTACATTATGCTCCAGTCTTACCTTCTTTGCGTCTCACATATTCATTTTCATATCTAATGCCCTTTCCTTTATAAGGCTCGGGTTCCCTTACCGCTCTTATTTTAGCTGCAAGAGTTCCCACTTTTTCTTTATCAATGCCTTTTATTACAATTTTGTTGTTTTGGGGAACCTCTATCTCAATACCCTCTGGTTGGGGAATTTCCACGGGATGGGAATACCCAACATTGAGGACAAGCTTGTTGCCCTGTTTGGCAGCTCTGTAACCAACACCATGTATCTCCAAAACCTTTTGGAAACCTTTTGTAACACCTTCTACCATGTTTGCTATTAGACTTCGTGTTAAACCGTGTAAAGCTTTGTGCTGTTTGGTATCACTGGGGCGTTTAACGACAACCTGGTTGTCTTCCAAAAGTATATCCATGCTGGGATGCATCTCTTTTTCAAGGCTACCTTTAGGCCCTTTCACCATTACTATGTTATTATTTATCTTAACTTCAACACCATCTGGTATTTTAATTGGCAGCTTACCTACTCTAGACACTTGTTGCACCTCCTATTACAAAAAACCTTTTAATTACCAGACATAACAGAGAACCTCGCCACCGATTCCTCTCCTGCGTGCCTCTTTATCTGTCAAAATGCCCTGAGAGGTTGATAGAATAGCAATACCCAGACCTCCCAGAACTTTAGGAATTTCATCCTTTTTAGCATACACTCTCAAACCTGGTTTGCTGATTCGTTTGAGGCCTGTGATAACCTTTTCATTGTTTTTGCCGTACTTGAGGTAAATCTTGATGATTCCCTGTTTGTTATCATCTATAACCTCAAAATCTTTTATAAACCCTTCTTCCTTTAGAGTTTTGGCTATTTCCTTCTTAATCTTTGATGCAGGAACTTCTACTGATTCATGTCCTACCATGTTGGCATTGCGTATTCTGGTCAACATATCAGCAATGGGGTCCGTTAAAGTCATAATCTTCCCTCCTTCTCAAAAAACTTACCAGCTGGCTTTCTTTACACCAGGGATTTGGCCTTTGTATGCCAGTTCCCTAAAACATATACGGCACAAACCGAACTTTCTCATGTAGGCATGGGGTCTACCACAAATTCTGCACCTGCTGTATTTTCGAGTGGAATACTTAGGTTTGCGCTTTTGTTTAGCTATCAGAGCTTTTCGAGCCAAGTAATTTCCCTCCTTTTTTTATGGATTCTCAGCATTACTGTTTCTTAAAAGGCATTCCCAGTAATCTTAAAAGTTCCCTTGCTTCTTCATCCGTTTCAGCAGTGGTGGTTATAATTATATCCATACCTCTAACGGTTTCCACATCATCATAACTTATTTCAGGAAAAACCAACTGCTCTTTGATTCCAAGGGCAAAGTTACCCCGTCCATCAAAGGATTTGGGAGAAACTCCGTTAAAATCTCTTACCCTTGGTAAAGCTACATTTACCAGTTTATCAAAAAACTCATACATTCTTTTGCCCCTCAGGGTTACTTTACATCCAATAGGCATCCCCTGTCTTATTTTAAATGAGGCTATGGATTTTTTAGCCCTTGTTATCACAGGTTTTTGCCCTGATATCATCGCCATGTCTTTCATTGCTTCGTCCAGCAACTTGGGATTTTCTTTGGCCTGACCGACTCCCATGTTTATAACAATTTTCTCCAATTTGGGTGCTTCCATTTCGTTTTTGTAGTTGAATTTCTCCATTAAAGCAGGTTTTACTTCTTCATTATATTTTTTTTGTAATCTAGCCACAGATACTACCTCCCTTCCCTGAAAAAACTATTTATCGATATCCTCTCCGCACTTTTTGCACACTCTAACTTTTGTGCCATCATCCAGCATTTTCATCCCTATTCTCGTGGGTTTGTCACACTTTTTGCAGAGCAGCATCACATTGGATATATGAATGGGTGCTTCCTGGTGAATGATTCCGCCCTGTTGCATCTGTCTTGTAGGCCTTACGTGTTTGGTAGCCATGTTTATATTCTCAATAATGAGCCTTTCTTTCTTCGGAAAAACGCTTAAAACCTTACCCTTTTTCCCTTTATCTTTGCCGGCTATTACTACAACCGTATCGCCTTTTTTTATTCTCGTTTTTGCCACGAAAGACACCTCCCTTTTAAAGCACTTCAGGAGCTAAAGATATGATCTTCATAAAGTTTTTTTCCCTAAGTTCCCTTGCAACAGGGCCAAAAATCCTTGTGCCCCTGGGATTAACATCATCACTCAGTATGACTGCCGCGTTTTCGTCGAACTTGATATAAGACCCATCAGGCCTTCTGAGACCTTTTCTTGTTCGGACTATTACAGCCTTGACTACATCTCCTTTTTTTACTACGCCGCCCGGGGTGGCATCTTTCACCGAGGCAACGATTACATCTCCTATATTAGCATATTTCTTGGAACTACCCAAAACTTTTATACACATTATCTCTTTTGCTCCTGAATTGTCTGCAACATTTAAACGGCTTTGTGGCTGAATCATTAGGTTCCCTCCTTTTTCAAATGTCAGAGAACATCTGAAAATCTCTATTTTGCCTTTTCTATTATCTCAACAACTCTCCAACGTTTTTCTTTGCTCAGAGGTCTTGTTTCCATTATTTTAACTTTATCACCCACTTTGCACCTGTTCTCTTCATCGTGAGCTTTGAATTTCTTGGTCCTCTTGATGGTTTTGCCGTACAATGGATGGCGCATCACTCTTTCTACTGCCACTACTACCGTCTTATCCATCTTGTCACTTACCACTTTTCCGATTCTGATTTTTCTCATACCGCGCTGGCTCATACCTATCCTCCTTCCTTATCTTGCTACGCTTGTTTGGATTTTTGCGCTGCTAGCTCTCTTTCTCTTAAAACAGTTTTTATCCGAGCAATGGTTTTTTTAACCATTCTGATCCTCATAGGATTATCAAGCTGACCTGTTACCTGCTGAAACCTTAAATTGAACAATTCTTCTTTAAAATCCTTAAGTTTCTGATCAAGTTCGGCATTGGATAGTTCTCTAATTTCCTTAATCTTCATTTCCTTCACCACCCATTTCTTCCCGTTTGACTATTTTACACTTTATAGGCAACTTGTATGAGGCCAGCTTTAATGCCCGTTTAGCCACTTCTTCGCTTACTCCGGAAATTTCAAAAAGTATTCTGCCGGGTTTAACTACTGCAACCCAGTATTCTGGCGAACCCTTACCACTACCCATTCGAGTTTCGGCTGGTTTGGCTGTTACCGGTTTATCGGGAAATATCTTTATCCAAACTTTTCCGCCCCTCTTAATGTGCCTTGTCATGGCAATACGCGCAGCTTCAATCTGATTGGCAGTAATCCATGATGGCTCAAGAGCCTGCAGACCATATTCACCATAAGCGATGGTGTTCCCTCTACGGGCTTTACCCTTCATTCTACCTCGTTGAAGTTTTCGATACTTCACCCTTCTGGGCATCAACATCGCCATTCCCCCTTCCTATCTCCCTTTTCTTATCCTTATCAGGCAGCACTTCCCCTTTGTAAATCCACACTTTGACTCCTATTCTTCCATAGGTAGTGTGGGCTTCGGCAAAACCATAATCTATGTCAGCTCTTAAAGTTTGAAGGGGTATAGTTCCCTCACTGTATCCTTCAGAACGCGCAATCTCTGCTCCTCCCAGCCTTCCACTGACCATGGTTTTTATGCCCTGAGCACCTGCTTTCATTGCCCTGGATATAGCCTGTTTCATAGCCCTTCTAAAGGAAATCCTTCTTTCCAGCTGACTTGCAATGTTCTCTGCCACCAGCTGGGCATCCAGTTCTGGTTTTCCTACCTCTACAACATTAATCTGCAGCTGCTTGCCTGTCATTTTTTCTATTTCGTTCTTTAATTCTTCAACTCCTGTACCACCTTTACCTATAACCATTCCAGGTTTCGCCGTATGAACAAAAAGCTTTATCCTATTGGCTGCTCTTTCTATTTCAATCCTCGAAATTCCTGTGTTATAAAATTTTTCTTTTATGTGCTTCCTTATCTGATAATCTTCGTACAACAAGTCTGCATAATTTTTCTCTGCATACCATCTTGCATCCCAGTCTTTGATTATTCCTACTCTCAAACCATGGGGATTTACTTTCTGACCCACTAAATCATCCCTCCTTCTTCTCTTTTAATACTATAGTGATGTGACTGGTTCTTTTCCGAATCATCGTGGCTCTACCCATTGCCCTTGGGCTAAACCTCTTCATGGTTGGCCCTTCATCAGCATACGCCCTTGCTACATATAGGTCCTCAGGATCCACGTTATAATTGTGTTCAGCATTGGCAATAGCTGATTTCAGCACTTTTTCAATCTTCCTAGCCGCAGCTTTCTGAGTAAACTTAAGGATAGATAAGGCCCTGTTCACATCTTTTCCCCTGATCAAATCCAGCACAATACGTACCTTTCTGGGTGAAATCCTTACAAAACGGGCTACTGCTCTTGCTTCCACGGATTTCTACCTCCTTCCCTTTGTTTATTTAAGTGAAGTAGATCTTTCTGTATGAGCACCGTGGCCTCTAAAAGTCCGCGTTGGAGCAAACTCTCCTAGTTTGTGACCGACCATTTCCTCGGTAATGTAAATGGGTATATGTTTTCTTCCATCGTGGACTGCAATGGTATGGCCCACCATCTGGGGATATATCGTTGATCTTCTCGACCATGTTTTTATTACTCTCTTCTTACCACTTTTATTCATCTCTTCAATTTTTTTAAGCAGTTTAGGGTCAACATAAGGTTTTTTCCTGGCCATCTTTAGACTGAAAGCCTCCTTTCATTAAGGGGAACTATCCCTTTATCCCTCTAGGATTTGCGTTTTCTCAAAATATACTTATCAGACTTTTTGCGTTTCCTCGTCTTGTAACCAAGAGTCGGCTGTCCCCACGGTGTTACAGGAGTTTTACGTCCAATGGGAGCTTTTCCTTCTCCTCCACCATGGGGATGGTCTACCGGGTTCATAGCTGAACCCCTTACTTTTGGTCTTCTGCCTTTCCAGCGGTTTCTTCCAGCTTTACCGATGGAAATGTTCTCATGATCGATGTTGCCAACCTGACCAATGGTTGCTCTGCATTCCAGCCGTATCAATCTCACTTCTCCAGAAGGCAGCCTGACATGGGCATATTTCCCTTCTTTAGCCATCAACTGGGCTACGGTGCCGGCTGACCTCACCAGCTGAGCTCCTTTACCCGCTTTCAATTCAATGTTGTGTATAACAGTTCCAACAGGAATGTTCTTCAACGGCAGACAGTTTCCGGGTTTGATGTCTGCTTTTTCCCCTGACATAACCTCATCTCCGGGTTTTAAACCCAGTGGAGCAATTATATACCTTTTTTCACCATCGGCATAGGTTAACAGTGCAATGTTCGCACTTCTGTTGGGATCATACTCAATAGCTTTAACTCTGGCCGGAATGTTGTCTTTATCCCTTTTAAAATCAATTATCCGGTATTTTCTTTTGTGGCCGCCACCCCTATGCCTGACAGTAATTCTTCCCTGAGCATTTCTGCCTCCACTGCTTTTCAGTGTCCTTATCAGGGATTTTTCTGGCTCTTTTTTAGTGATTTCATCGAAGGTTGATACCGTCATAAATCTTCTGCCGGGAGAAGTGGGTTTGAATTTTTTAATTGCCATCTTTATCCCTCCCTACATTTATTTCCTGCCTTTCAAAAGCTTTGCTGCTCTTTCCAAGTTTGAACCTATTCGCTACATACCCTCAAAGAACTCTATTGGTTTACTGTCCTCTGTTATCTTCACGATTGCCTTTTTCCAGTTCGGCCTCCTGCCTTCAAATCGTCCCAATCTCTTTCTCTTGCCTTTCATGTTCATTGTGTTAACCTTTTCTACCTTTACCCCAAAGATTTCCTCAACAGCTTTCTTGATTTGAATCTTGTTGGCATTGCGGTCAACAACGAAGGTGTATTTGCGGTCTGCCATTTCATTCATGCTTTTTTCAGTGATAACGGGTTTGATGATTATATCATATGGATTGTTGGACATTATGAATACACCTCCTCAACCTTTTCTAATGCCTTCTTGGTTAAAATCAGCTTATCATGAAGCAAAAGGTCATAAACATTCATTGACTCAACAGAACCCGTAGAAACTCCAGGAATATTGCGGGCTGACAGAATAACCTTTTCATCCTTTTCTCCCAATACCAGCAGTGCTTTTTCTTTAACATTTAGATTGCTCAAAATATTGATCATATCCTTGGTTTTGGGTCTTTCCATTTTAAGTTCATCCAAAACAATCAGATTGTTCTCAACCACTTTAGAGCTTAATGCCGATTTTAAAGCAAGCCTCTTAACTTTTTTGGGCAGCTTTTTCCTGTAAGATCTGGGTTTAGGGCCAAACACAATACCTCCACCTCTCCAGATAGGTGACCTGATGCTTCCGTGTCTTGCTCTTCCTGTTCCTTTTTGTCTCCAGGGTTTAGCCCCTCCACCCTTTACCTCTGCACGGGTTTTGGTAGAGGCTGTTCCCTGCCTTCTGTTTGCCAGCTGAGCAACAACAACTTTATGCATTAAGTCTTCCCTTATTTCTGCTCCGAAGACTTTATCTGACAATTCTACTTCACCGATTTCTTCCCCGTTCACATTGTATAATGGGACCTTTGGCATTGTCTGTTCCTCCTTTCTCTATATCTAAATACCTTAATCATCATTTTTTATCAAGACTAAGCCCTTCCTCGGACCCGGAACTGATCCTTTAACCAGGAGCATGTTTTTTTCTGGGTCTACTTTAACAATTTCTAAATTTCTAATGGTTACTCTTTCTCCACCCATTCTTCCGGGCAATTTCCGGCCTTTGAAAACCCTGGCAGGGTCCGTTGAACCCAAAGAACCGGGTCTTCTGTGGTATCTGGAACCGTGAGACATGGGGCCTCTGGAAAAATTCCATCTTTTAATTGCTCCGGTAAAGCCTTTTCCTTTGGAAGTTCCAACTACATCCACCTTTTCTCCTTCTTTAAATATATCCACCTTTATTTCCTGGCCTACTTCATATTTTTCAACATTTTCTGTTCTTATTTCCTTCAAATACTTTTTAGGTTTTACACCTATTTTTTTAAAATGACCGAGCACTGGTTTGATTAATTTGTGTTCCTTTATGTCTTCAAAGCCTATCTGAATTGCATTGTATCCATCAGTCTCAACGGTTTTTTTCTGAACAACCACATTCGGTTTGGCTTCTATAACTGTTACCGGAATAGCCTGGCCTTCTTCATCAAAAATCTGCGTCATCCCTATTTTTCTGCCCAGGATTCCTTTTGCCATTGTTGCTACCTCCCTTAAGCCTTTCTATTAAAGCTTGATTTCTATATCTACACCTGCCGGCAGATCTAACCTCATCAGCGAATCAACGGTTTTAGGTGTAGGTTCTTTGATATCAATCAATCTCTTGTGCGTCCTCATTTCGAACTGTTCCCTTGAATCTTTATACTTATGAGGTGCTCTCAATATGGTAAAAATGCTTTTATCTGTGGGAAGGGGTATAGGCCCCGATACTTTGGCGCCAGTTCTTTTGGCAGTTTCAACTATTTTTCTGGCTGACTGATCCAGAAGATTATGATCATAGGCCTTTAAACGTATCCGGATTTTTTGTTTTGCCAACCTGGTTCCCTCCTTTTTCTACACTGTTTTGCTTTTTTATTTTTAACAAAAGAAGAGGAGGAGGAAGCTCTTCCCTCATCTTCTTTTGTTTGAGTTTTTACTCGATTATTTCTGTTACG
>DFNM01000210.1:7202-7348 GCA_002376045.1 Firmicutes bacterium UBA3567 | reverse complement strand
CATGGCCCTGGGGGTGATGGAATTCACCTCTTTCTCTAATTTGGCAGTAAGCTTTTCTCTGAAATGCTCGGCCAATATAGGAATATCTTCTGTTCTTTCTCTCAAGGAAGGCATAAAGATAGGAACAACATTCAACCTGTAATACA
>DFNM01000210.1:0-6880 GCA_002376045.1 Firmicutes bacterium UBA3567 | reverse complement strand
CAACATTCAACCTGTAATACAGGTCCTCCCTAAACTCCCCCTTTCTCACCATTTCTTCCAGGTCTCTGTTTGTTGCTGCGATTATTCTAACATCAACTCTAAAGGTCTGGTTTCCTCCCACCCTTTCAAATTCTTTTTCCTGGAGGACCCTTAAAAGTTTGGTCTGCATTTCCTTGTTCATCTCTCCGATCTCATCAAGGAAAACGGTACCGCCATCCGCTAGCTCAAACTTGCCTATTTTCTGGTAGATGGCACCGGTAAATGCACCCTTCTCATGCCCGAATAGTTCGCTTTCAAAAAGGGTCTGAGGAATGGAGGGACAATTTACACGTATAAAGGGACCGTTTTTTCGCATGCTTGCATTATGAATGGCTCTGGCCACGAGTTCTTTCCCTGTACCGCTTTCACCCCTTATAAGCACCGTAGAAGTGGTTCTGGCAGCTTTGGATGCTATTGCAAGAGTATCCAGCAGCTTGCCGCTTTTGCCGACAATTTCATCGAAAGCTTTATCGAGCTGTTTGCTGCGCATTAATTCTTCTTCTAGATACTCCACCCGTGCAACCGCTTTGTTAAAGTCTCTCATTTCCCTGAGAAGCCTCTCAATTCGTGATATGTTCTGGAATATTATCACTGCTCCTATTACTTTTTCATGATTTGTAATGGGGGTTATATCGGTTATCACCAGACTGTCGTTGAAAACCTTTCTTTTTTCGTACTCGGCTTTTCCCTTAACAAGAACGTCCTCCACCCCCGTACCTGGCATTATGGAGTCAATGCTGTTACCTATTGCAAAATCACGAGGAATACCGGTAATCTCTTCAGCAGCCTTATTAAATAAAACGATTATGCAGTTCCTGTTGACAACTATTATACCGTCAGTTATGCTGTCCAGAATAATATCAGATGTAATGGCATTTTCTTCAAGGATGAAATCAATTCTTTGGTTCTCCTCATTGTTTTTGGGCATTAAATCTCCTTTTAAAAATTTTGAAAAATTATCCAGAGCGGTATCCGCCTCGCTGCCTGAAGCCATCAGGGTAATCCTTTCTCCTGGTTTGATGTTCAGTGAATGGAGCGCCATAAGAGCTGTTGCAGGCACTTTAAGACCTCTCCGTGTTTTGATAAACAGGCTGGCATCAAAGTCCTTTTCTATCTCATTGGCCTTTTGAACCAGCATGGCAGCGGCTCTTATATGGAGGTTATTTACGCTTTCAAAAACCAATTCCCTCTGCATCATAATGTTTCCCTCCAAAAATATTTTCATTTCCGCCAGCTTCTGGTTGAAACCACATCCACATTGCTACCCGCCACATTCTGGTGCACGACTTCCCCCATTTTAACGGGAACCTTAACCCGTACCTCCTTCAATTCTTTTATTGCTTTAAATATTAACTCCCTGGGAATGGGCTTTGCAGTTTTCACCGGCAGGAAGTGTCCATTTTCAAGCCTAACCGTTGTTGTCAGCACCCTTCTGGGTTCTATAACTTCGTTTCTGGCGTAGTCTACCCCCTTTTTACACCTGTTTCCTCTTATTTCTATTATACTGTTTTTTCTAACCCGGGCAATTATTTCACAGCCGGCAGGGCAGACTATGCAGGTCACTTTGTGCTCTTTAATCACCGTTTTCACTCCCTTCACAGAGGGATATTTTTAAACAATTGTTCTGCTGTAAAATCTCCCTCTTGACTTTGATGCTGATCATCTCACTGGGCCTGATAAATTTTAAATTTTTAGACATGACAACACCCCTGTCCGATTGTATCAGGAGCCTGCCCCTATCCATCGGTTTTACGCTTCTCATGAAAAAGTTCTGAGTTTCTTCTAATGCTCCATCTAAATCTATTCTTTGAGGGAGAACATATCTCAATCCTTCTCCCGGAATTACAGGAACTGTGGCAGGTCTGATCCTCTTCTTCTTTTGCTTCAGAAAATCAGCGGCTCCTCTCGCAGCAACCCTGGCCTCGATAGTTACCAGATCTACCACATCGTGGACATGGAGCACATTTCCACAGGCAAATATTCCTTCAATAGTGGTCTGCATGCTCTGATCCACTACAGGGCCTCCCGTAACTTCATCAATCTGCACCTTTGCCATCCTGGAAAGTTCGTTTTCGGGAATCAAGCCAACGGAGAGAAGGAGGGTATCACAGGAAACATATCTTGCCGTCTCCATCCTGGGTTTCCTGTTTAGGTCTACCTCGGCAATTGTTACTCCCTCAACCCTCTTTTTGCCATGAATGTTCACAACAGTATGATTGAGCAGCAGGGGAATATTAAAATCCTGCAGACACTGAACAATGTTCCTCGTAAGGCCATTCGAGTAAGGCATTATTTCAGCAACACATTTTACCTTTGCACCTTCCAGAGTCAGGTGTCTGGCCATTATGAGCCCCACATCACCCGAACCCAGTATAACCACTTCTTTTCCAGGCATGTATCCCTCAATATTTATAAAGTACTGGGCCGTTCCGGCGGTAAAGATTCCCGATGGCCTAAAACCCGGAATGTTGATGGCTCCGCGGGTCCTTTCCCTGCATCCCATAGCAAGAATAACTGCTCTGGCCTTTAGTTCGACAAGTCCATCTCTGCTGTTAACAGCAAGGATACGTCTATCATCGGTTAATTCAATAACCATGGTATCGAGCATTATTTCTATCCCACGCTCCTGTGCTTCTGCTATAAAGCGTTCAGCGTACTCGGGGCCGGTAAGCTCTTCTTTGAAAACATGCAGGCCAAAACCTGTATGAATACACTGTTTTAATATACCTCCCGGTTCGGATTCTCTATCGATTATCAGAACATCCTCCACACCGAGTTTTTTAGCTTCAACAGCTGCCGAAAGGCCTGCAGGACCTCCCCCTATAATTACCAATTCTCTAACTCTCATTGAAATCACCATCCGAATCGATAAAATCTTTTGTTCTACCCTTCAATATTTCAGACCCCTGACCGCATTTGGTAACTTTCAAGGGACTTATCCCCAACTCGCGAGATAATATCTTTATAACCCTTGGAGAACAAAAACCTCCCTGACACCTGCCCAAACCTGCTCTCGTTCTGCGTTTAATTCCATCCAGGCTTCTGGCCCCGACGGGTCTTCTTATGGCATCCACTATCTCACCTTCTGTAACCGTTTCACACCGGCATATAACATGACCGTAAGCAGGATTGTGTCTGATCAGTTTTTTTCTCTCTTCATCATTCAGTTCTCTGAAGGGATAGATTCTGTTCCTCCTGGAATTAAAATTGTTTTTCTCCTTTAATGTTAAACCTTCTTCCTGCAATATTTCGATAACCATCTCAGCAATGGCGGGAGCACTTGAAAGACCCGGTGATTGTATCCCTCCAACATTGATGAAACCCTTTACCTTTCTGGATGCCTCTATAATAAAATCATTGGTATTGGATACAGCCCTCAATCCTGCAAAGGAAGTTATGACATTTTCCAGAGGCAGCCCTGGCACAAGCCTTCGTGCCCCCCTGATTATTTCATCTATTCCCTCTGAGGTTACGCCTGTGTCATGCTTATCCTCAATATCATTTGAATTGGGGCCTATAAAGAAATTGCCGTCGATGGTGGGACACACCAGAATACCCTTTGAAAACTTTGTGGGAGTCGGGAAAATTACCATGTTGATCATATCACTGCATCTCTTGTCAAAGATAAGATACTCACCCTTTCGGGGAGTTATGGTGTAGGCTTCAGCGCCTGCCATCTGGCTAATCTCGTCGGCAAAGAGACCTGCAGCGTTAATAACAAAAGGGCTGTGAAAGGTTTCATGAGGGGTTTTAACCATCATCATCCCATCATCACACGCCTTGACATCAACCACAGGAGAGTTAAACCTGATTGTTACGCCGTTCTGTGCGGCATTTTCTGCCAGAGCAACTGTGAGTTCAAAGGGATTAATTATACCGGCTGTTGGTGCATACAGTGCCGCACATGCCTTGCTGTTGATGTTTGGCTCCAGTTCAAAAAGTTCTTCTTTGCTTATTATCTTCAAAGGGGATACTCCATTTGCCTTTCCCTGTTCTAGCAGTTTTTCTAACTCCTTCACATCATCTTCCTTTACGGCAACCACAAGGGAACCTATCCTTTTGAACGGTACATCAAGTTCATCACAGATTTTATCGAACAGGGCATTTCCCCTTATATTAAGTTGTGCTTTCAGGGTCCCCGGTTTGGCATCATATCCGGCGTGAATGACGGCACTGTTTGCTTTGCTCGTCCCGCTGGCCACATCCTCTTCCTTTTCCAGCAGAACTACGCTTAAATCAAACCTGGATAACTCTCTTGCAATCATGCATCCAACAACGCCGCCTCCTATAATAACAACGTCTGTCACCTGAATTACCTCCTTAAAAAAGTCAAAGAACCACACCTAAATCAAGGTGTGGTTCTCCTCATATCTCCACCACGTTTTATAAGTTTTCCTGATATTACTTTATTTCGCCAAAAAACCGTTTATTCCTTCTCCCATTTTAAGGATCTGTTTACAGCTTTTTTCCAGCCCTTATAGAGCTGCTCCCGTTTGTCTTCAGCCATGGCCGGTTTGAACTCCTTATCGATCTGCCATTTCCGGGTAATTTCTTCTATGTTTTTCCAGTAACCCACGGCAAGTCCAGCAAGATAGGCTGCACCGAGGGCTGTCGTTTCTGTAACCTTTGGTCGTGATACGGGTACTCCCAGAATATCTGACTGGAACTGCATTAAGAAATTGTTTACTACCGCTCCACCATCCACTCTAAGATTGGTAAGGGTTATTCCTGAATCCTTCTGCATGGCTTCCAGAACATCCCTTGTCTGGTATGTGATGGATTCAAGGGCAGCCCTTACTATATGTTCACGCTTGGCACCTCTTGTCAAACCCAATATCGCACCTCTAGCATACATATCCCAGTAAGGTGCTCCCAATCCTACAAAAGCCGGGACCAGATAAACTCCGTTTGTGTCATCAACTTTTGTGGCATACTCTTCGCTCTGGGCTGAATTTTCTATTATCCTGAGTTCATCCCGCAGCCACTGCACTACGGCTCCTGCAATGAATATGCTTCCCTCTAGGGCGTACTCAACCTTATCATTAATACCCCAGGCTATTGTGGTCAAAAGGCCGCTTTCCGAAGCTACCGCCTTCTCTCCTGTATTCATAAGCATGAAGCATCCCGTGCCGTATGTATTCTTGGCCATACCCGGTTTGTAACACGCCTGACCGAAGAGGGCAGCCTGCTGGTCACCTGCATCCCCGGCAATTGGAATTTCTGCACCGAAAACCTCGGGGTCGGAATAGCCGTAAACACAGCTGGAGGGTTTTACTTCGGGAAGTATAGCCTTAGGAATATTCAACTCTTTCAGCAGGTCATCATCCCACTTTAGATCGTGTATGTTGAAGATCATCGTTCTTGAGGCATTGGAGTAGTCAGTAACATGAATCTTGCCTCCAGACAGCTTCCACATCAACCAGGTATCCACATTGCCAAACAAAACTTCTCCCTTCTCAGCTTTCTCCCTTACGCCTTCAACATTATCCAGTATCCATTTTATTTTGGTTCCTGAAAAATATGCGTCCACAACAAGACCTGTCTTGCTGCGAATTGTATCAGCAAGCCCCTTCTCCTTTAATTCGTCACAAATGGGAGCGGTTCTGCGGCACTGCCACACAATAGCATTGTATACAGGCTTGCCCGTTTCTTTGTCCCACAAAATAGTGGTTTCCCGCTGATTGGTAATTCCAATGGCTGCTATATCTTTTACCGAAAGCTTTGCTTTTTCCAGTGCCTCCTTTGCGGCACCTATTTGAGTTCCCCATATTTCCATTGGATCATGTTCAACCCATCCGGGTTTGGGATACAGCTGGGTGAATTCCTTTTGAGCTACACTCACCAGCGAACCGTTCTCATCAAATACTATCGCTCTGGAACTCGTTGTCCCCTGATCCAGTGCTATTATATATTTAGCCATAATAACATCTACCCCCTTTTTTAAAATAAAGTTTGTTCTAGACCATGGCAAACAACAGAATACCGCCTAAAACACCGCCCAGCACTCCACCAAGAAGTGATTCCCAGTCAATCTTTTTGCCTTCAAAAAGGTCAGCCACAAACAGCCCCCAGAAAGCCACCAGCGCCATATCACTCCACGGCCCGGGCAGGTCCCCTGCCATCTGGGGCTCATACATCAATCCTATGCCATGATTTAACAACCATATTGTTCCAACTATGAAAAACCCAGCCAGCACACCACCAAAGCTTTTGAAGTCTTCAGCCAGTTTACCCCATACCAGCCCTATCATCAAAGGAAATATCAGACCACCAAAAACAGTAGTTAAAACATGTTGCCAGGTCCACATCACGCATCATTCCTCCTTAAATAATAAAGAAAATAACCTGCAATTGTAGCCCCTATAAGCTGAAAGAGGATTGTCAACAATGCCCCTCCGAGGTTTGCACCATGAAGCAGACCATACGCCGCTCTTTGAAGACCTTCTACAGGGTCAAGCACCACCAAGCCTCCTAAAAGGGCAGCCAGCCAGATAGAAAGGGCCATATCAATCCATGCATAATTACCTTTATTGGGCATTGCACCCACATAATGATTAATCAGCCAGGCTGATGTAATTATTATACCTGCTGCAAGCCATCCCCCTAGCCAGTTCCACCGGGCCAGACAGGACGGCCAGATGGTAAATACCCCAAAACCGGCAAAAGCACCCGCACACATTCCAATCAAAATTTTGTTAAAATTCATTTAAAAACCTCCTTTCAATTCTTGCTTTTTTTCGTACAGAGTTTAAAGTTTTTAAGAGTATACTTTCCCCACCCCCTCTACCTTTTAATAAAAGCAAAAGACCTTCCAGACAGGGTGAAAGGCAATACTTTCCCC
>DFNM01000149.1 GCA_002376045.1 Firmicutes bacterium UBA3567 | reverse complement strand
TGCAAAGGCATGAAGAAACAAGAGAACCGTCCCTTTGTATCAACCTATCAACCTAAAGATTAAGGAGCCAATGTTATGAATTTGACTGTAGGATACATATTCAACCTCAGTGAAAAATTTAAAGATATTAAAATAATTGCAGGCAGCAGAGGGATTAAAAGAAAAATCAAGGATGTAATGATTATGGAAGCACCAGATGGAGCTTACTGGGTTAAAGAAGGAGACTTCCTGATATCCGCCGGATTTGGGTTTAAAGATAACATTGAGGAACTTTCAGAAGTTATAAAGGTTTTAAACGAAAAAAAGGCTGCAGGCCTTGCCATTAAAAAGGGAAGATTCATAAAACACATCCCCGAATCAGTGCTCAACCTGGCAGATGAGCTGGACTTCCCTTTGCTGGAACTCCCTGTGGAAATCAGCTACAGAGACCTAACCTGGCCCATCATGGGCAGGATTATCAACGAGGAGAATTATAACCTGAAGATTTTAGAACAGTTGAGAAACACTTTGTGGCAGATCCATGATGAAAAATACGATTTAGAGGATATACTAAGCCTGATACTGACCTACATCAATAAAACCCTTATACTGCTGGACAGCCGCTTAAACATCATTAAATACAAGGGTAAAAACATAAATCACTCCGATGTAATACCCGTGGATGAAATCATAAAGCATCTTGAAGAGAAGTTAATAAAGGATAACAAACTGCCATCACCCAGCTCCTTTCACTGTGACGGCTATAATTACGTAATATTTGTATTGAAAACACCTGATGAGATACTGGGGTACCTGTGTATTGCATCAAAATCCGAAATAACACAGCTTGATAAAATGGTAATTACCCAGAGTCTGCCTTTTTTAACTATCATCTTTCTTGCTCGCCAAAAACAACATGAAACAGCTTTAAAGCTGAGGGAGGATTTTTTTGCCGGTCTGCTCCTGGGAAACTACTTATCAGAATCAGCAATTGAAAAGGGTGCTGAATTCTTCAACCTGGAAACGGGTATCAGCAGAGCCGTTGTTATTATTGATATTATAAACAATAAAGGCAATACACCAAACAGCAAACTCGTGGAAAATATAGTATTTGATTTAAAATCAATACCGGAATTAAAAAATCAACAGGATATTATCAAAAAGGAAAGCAAAATAATAATATTGTATAAGGTAAATGATAAAAAAAGCTATTCAGCCTTAAAAAATGAATTCCGTGGATGGTTTGAAAATTTTCGCAAAATGGAGGAATACAAACAGCCCCAGCTGACCTTTTACATGGGAATAGGGAAAATCTACAAAAACCTTGGAGAACTCCACAAAAGTTATCAGGAGGCTTCCTTGAGTTTGAAAGTGGGGCCAAAAATATTCAATACCAAATCCAATGTTTTCTTTTATAATGACCTCAAGCTATATCACATATTGTTTTTATTTAAAGAACATCCTGTTATATTAGATTTATACAATGACACCATAGGAAGATTGTCTTTATATGATACAGAAAACAATACCAGCCTGGTGCAGACCCTTATCACATTTTTTGAAAACAACTGCAGCGTAAATCAGACTTCCAGAAAACTGTATATTCACAGAAACACCCTGTATAATCGCCTTGAGAGAATTTCTGAAATTACTGGAGTAAACACCTCTACAGCGGAAGGCCAGCTTCTGCTCCAGCTGGCCTTAAAGCTCAGGGAAATCTATAACGCAAAGGAATTTATACCCTAACTTTTGTCAGCTTAATAGCTCACTGATAACTCTTGCAATCAGAGTTCTTGGTAAAATTATCGGTTTATCAGTTATCCTGCGAGCTTTTTGCTTCATTTCCCATGTGTACCCCATACAGTCCATTACTATTAAAGAAATGTTTTTGTTTGAAAGTGCTTCAACCCCATCTAAATACTCTTTTTCCTGTGTATAGGGTGAGCCGCAGGCAGTTTCGACCTCTACTCCACAAGCCAGCCATTTTTTCCTGGCCTGCTCCATCTGTCGGGTTAAAGGTGTAAGAATTCCCACTCTTTTTTTACCGGCAATTGCTGCAACAGTTTTGTGCAGAACTTCCTGGGGCTTTATTATTAAAGTTCTGGATTCCATTTCTGGAAACTCCCCAGTACACAATAGCAGAATCACATTAACCCCTTGCTGATTCAGCTCATCTATCTTTTCCTGCATTCTTCCCAGTATGTGTCTTTTACCTATAACAACCTGAGTTCCATCCCTCAATCGGGTTACAAGGGCATAATCCCCTTTTTCAGGGGCCATCTGATGTATTTCTTTTAAGGCAAGGCCGTCCAGAGCTCCTTTTTGAACAAGTTCAACACCGTTCCCCCAAATTTTTTCAAGATCTGGAGTCACATCATCCCTGGGGCTCTGCCCTATCGTCACCATTCCTATCCTCGCCTTCATTTTAATTCCTCCCTGTAAAAACATGCCAGATGGTATTTGCATCCCGGGCTTACGGGTTCACACTCCTGAAGGGTTTCCTCATCTCCGGAAACACCTGCACCCTTGATGCTTTTAATGAGCTCCATCAGCTTCTTGCATTCTGCTTCAGGACCCTCAACAGCGAACACAACAGCACCTTCCGCACCATTAATTCCGCCTCGCCCTATAATCACAGGTTCAAGACCTGTAACAGCCCTTATGGCATCTATTTCGGTGAATACCCTGCCAGTTGTTGGTATCAAACCCACAGCCATTCCCATGGCCACATCTGGTTTTTTCCTTCCAGCCGCCATTACTGCTTTTGATACTTTATGAGGACTAAACTTCTCAATCCCCACAGGAATAATCACATTAACCCCCTCAGCCATAAGACCTGATATAATCCCGCCCGGATTACCGCCTAAGGGGGCTCCGGCCATCATCGCCGCATTTCCTTCGCAGTCTATGATGTTAGCAGATATAAGGCAAACATCTTCAGGCCCCATGCTCTGGACGGTTTGTATCAGCCTGTCATCCACATCATACACCTTGTTCTTGTGAATCAAAATGCTGTGGGGAATATCCTTGGCCGCTCTGCTTCCTTTCGTGCCCCTAGGAGATATTCTGCCGCTAATTCTGAGCTTTTTGCCCACCAGTCTTTCTGCAATGGCTGATACTGTTGTTCCGCCTTTTAAAAGTATTTTCCCTGACTTCAGTGCTTTTTTGATTTCAGGCAGGGAGCTTATACCTTCTGCTATCAATCTTTTGCCCTCTGGCACTGTAAGGGTAAACTGGATGTTCATGATTAATCCTCCATGTTGCCGAAAGTCTGCAGATGGGACATATCACCGTAAAGTTTCTTAATCCTTTCAAATTCCTGTTTATCATAAAATTGGCACTGTTTCCTACCAAAGCTCTTGGCTACCTCGAGGCAGAACCTGGCTGCCACTTCCACATCAGTTAAATGAGTAGCCCCTGTAGCACAGCCGGGAACAGGTGTCTCAGTAGTTACGGCAACCCCTACAACAGGAACTTTTGTTGCTACTGAAGGCTGCAGTATGCTGTTCAAATGGTAAATGCCATTGCCATACGGTGTTATGTCTTGGATTGTAATGGGAAAAGTAACAGGAAACCTGCCAGTAACGACCTGCATTATATCCAACAGATCTTCGCTTACCCTCAAGATATAACCTTCCTTTACTGTTGGGGATATAGCAAAACCTTTGTGATTTATTATCCTGTTCCCCTTTGTTGTATCAACAGACAGTATGGCATCCATCTCAGCATCTATTTCGTGTTTGTTCATCGTATAAATATCAATGGGCGAATCCATGAAGGGAACGGGTTCATGGGGCCTTGTGGGAGCATCGGGGCAGATGTGTGTCGTTATTATGACATCACCATCGAGGTTGTCCCCCTGAGCAGCCATTTCAGAAAGCTTCAGCGCCACACTCAGCACAGTAAGAGCCCCATCTCCATCGGATACAAAGCCGATTCTCTCAGGACGGGCACCCAGTCCCCCCAGGCGGCCTATTAAACCCAGGGTCGGCGCGTCTCCATCCCTGGTTTTACCTTTTCTACCGGGAATTTTAATCTTTATAAAATCTGTTCTTCCTTTTTCTCCCTGAACCGTCTCCACCAAAACCTCTTTCTGGTTCTTCTCAAGTAAAATTTCTCTAATAACTTTGCCATTTGCTTTGCTGCTGTCCAGAAGGTCAAAGATCTCTATAACCTGTTTTAACAATTTAAAACACCCTTTCTAAAAATGTAGCTTATGATAGATTTTCCTATGGTTTCTTCTACCCTTTTGTAAAGTTCCCTGTCAAACATTCCAGCACCCAGTTTTAAATTCTTTCTGTGGGTTTTAATTACAGCAACTTCCTGACCCTGTTTTATTTTAGCTGTAGTTAAGGGAGTTGCATCCTCCATGGAAATAGTCATGATAAGGTCTGGAAAAGTGGCCAACCGGTCTTCTCTGCATTCCAGAGTCATGTATTCATTCCAAAAAGTAAGGCTGTACTCTTTCCCTCCATCATCTACAACAACCTCTCCTATATCAAATCCACCCCTTGTCTCAAGCTCAACTCTTTTAACTTTTCCCCACGTGACTACCTCTCCATTCAGCACATCGGTTACAGCCTCTGCAACTTTTCGAGGCCCTTTGCTGCGTGTTTTCAGCACGGTGTTTCCAACTTCTATAGCCTGGAGTATGGCACCTGGTGCTCCTTTTTCAGCTGCATACTCGGCTTTTACAGGATTTCTGGCAACAGCAACAATCCCGCCGGCTTCTACAGCCAGATTCCTTACCACATTGCTGCAGTGATGAATATTTCCCCTTACAACAAGTTCCAACCTTTTTCCAGTTTTGGGGTTGCCTCCTGATGCTGCCTGGATGGACACATAACCCTCCACTTCGGTCAACCCCATTGCTCCCATAGTGCTGATAGGATGAGCTCTTCCATTGCAGGGGGCATCGATAACGGGAATTCCCAGCACTGCCGACTGCAGCCACCCGTTAACGGTTGTTGAAGCACCGTTTTCATTTGTAATGATGCCGCCCACCTTACCATTCAATTCATCCTTAATCATTTCCACGACTCTTACATAATCAAAAGGTTTGACATGCCTTTCCTTGGCAGCGGGAGCACCCACAGCAGCTACAGTTATGATTTCAGTCTCCGGAGAAATGTCCTCTACTGAAACAAGTTGTGGATACCCAAAATCCAGGGCCAGATTGCCCAGCTGCAGCCCACTATCTATCCAGCCGCCCCCACCCCCACCCAAAATGGCTCCACCATATACAGCCGCCTCAACTGTTTTTTTAGTCAATTCCACAGCCATCACCTTCCATCAAAATTTGAGCAGGCTCAACATGATCATTCCTTCTGCAACAACAGGGTCTATTACCGGTATACCTACCTTTTCTCTTATTTTGCCCGCCGCATTCATCGTGGACATCCCGGTGCATGCCAGGGCTATCACCTCTGCCCCTGCTTTTTTAAGTTTCAAAGAACATTCCAGCATACTCTGCATCCCTTCTGGTTTCATCAAATCAAGGGTGTTCTCAGCTTCTACCGTTTCTTCTGCCAAGAGATGCTTCCCGAGAATATCCTTTATTGCTTCAGGTGTTGATTCTGTCAAATTCAAAACCCCAACCTTCCGGCTGTACCCGAGAGCTATAGAAGCCACAGCAGCACCAGCTCCTACCACAGGTATCTGCAGCTCAGCTCTTGCCTCCTCAAGGCCGGGGTCTCCAGCACAGCTGATTATTACACCATCCTTTCCTTTCTTCTCCATATCGACAGCCAGCTTTACTACCTTGGGAACGGCCTTTCGATGGGTTTCTTCGGAATGCACTCCTGTATACTGGTCTGGAATGCATCTGCTCTCAACCCTGAAAGGAAAATTGTTCTCCAGTATTTTCCCGTGAGCATTCAAAACCTCTTCATCCTCTGTTGTAAGCACCCTGATCAAACCTATATTAAAGGTTTTCACGGCACTCATCCCCCCTTTTGAATATAAATACAACCTATCTTACAGTTTCAAACTGAAACCTGCCTCTGATGGCAGGTTTCAGTCCCACTTTTCTTTCCTCTGATAATCTATATTTATTTTTTACCCAGTTTAAGGGTTGATGTAAAGAAGCTGTATAAACTTGCTCCTGTAATAAATCCAGCACCAAGCACGTAGAGCTGGCGCTGACCCTCTTCTCCAAATCTCTTAACAGTAATAAGGCGTATAGCTATTCCAACCAGTACAGTTATCCCTGCTATGGGATAATTTATGAGCAGTCCTGTGGCAAACAGGATTCCCAGCTGTCTTGCGGGTCCACCCAAAAACTGAATTATAGCTCCTGGAACAGCCCACATCAGCAGATATTTTGCCACCTGCATATCAGTTCCCGCCTTGATGGTAGCAACATACACCCTATTTACTGGAGGGAACAGATCCTGAGCAAAATACATCTTATACACAAGTCCTACCAGAACCACTGCCACAAGAAAAGAGATGATTTCAGCAATATACTGCTGTTTTCTGCCTTCCAGTTCAAATTCGGGATCTACACCTGAACCCCTCAATATCCAGCCGGCTTTCAGGTCATAAGCCATGTCGGCAAAAGCCGGCCCTGTAGCTGCAGTAAAACCAACCAGCAGCGCCAGTGCCACCGGGGGAAATCCAAACAGCATACCCAGCACTAGGAATATTAAGGCTGTAGCAAAGGCAGGGAACCAGCCGGCATGCATTGCTGATAATCCAACTATGAGCTCTGATACTATTGCTGCAAAAGCGGCAAAAACTATCCAGAATATGAATTGACCCACAGACATTTGAGTTATCAAGCCGCCTGCTACAGCGATAATAAGAGCAGCAATCAGGTAAACTACCAAACCCTTCCCAAGACCACTTCCTAAATCCAATTTCGTCCTCGTATATTTTACCTGTTCTCTGTCCTTTTCTTCTTTGCTTGTAATTATCATGATGATCTGAATAAGGGCCACCAACCCTGCTCCTATCATAACACCATGTGGAATGTAGTACTTATTAAGGTCTACTCCAAAAAAACGCGGGCCATAACCCCTCATGATCAATCCAATTCCGAACATTGACAATGCCCAGACGTTTCCGATCCAGGAAACCCCGAAAACATCAGTGGGAATACCCAGGTATTTCCCTATTATACCGCCAATGGTTCCATACACAAGGAGCAGTGCCTTCTTACCACCCCGGGCTGCTGCTAGAATTGCTTCAGCTGTCGCTATCCCTGGAGGCCATGTGCCTTCTGCAGGGAAGATTTTTGTATCAAATATCCAGTATAAAATTGTGGCATCAGTTATCACCGCTATGAAAGCCCCTATCAACATGGGTAAAACAAGCTCTGGTTTACCTAACAGATAAGGAACCCCTATGGGTAAAAGCAAGGCATTTGCTGCTGAAAAAGTAGCACCAGATATGGCAGTCTGTACCAGGTTTTGACTGTTTATTTGTTTGAACTGTTTAAAAAATGTAAAGGGCAGCCTTGCTATAAGAATTGCTATCATTGCACCAACAATAGAAGTATTAGTGCTGATACCCAACCTTGTTATAAGTTCCAGACCTATTATTGCACCCAACACTGCCACTATTATATTAAGAACAAGTATTGAAGGGTTAAGGGCAGATGGATGCTTGCCAGGCAAATTTTCTCTGGAAACTTCAGGTTTCATGCCGCCGCCTGACAAAACTTTTCCAAGGTTACCATTGTTTGACATTGCCAAATCCTCCTTTTTAAATGTAATTATTTTAAAATATGTTTTTGCCCAACAACACATCCCTCCTTTCAACTTATTGATCAACAATAATGCTGTTTTTGCAATTATACCAAGCTTCTAAAAATTTCACATATTACCCGGCTACAAAATTTAAGCAAAATATTTATACTTGATGCACAAAAACCCCAATCAATCTTAGCTGTTTGTAGAATTGACAATTTTTAAGGCTTTAAGGCTAAAATATATATTAAACAGCATATCCCCATCTTCTAAGTCTACTCCTAAAATATCATTAATTCTTTCTATTCTATACCTGACAGTATTTCTGTGAACAAACAGCTCATCCGCCGTTTTACAAATCTTTTTATCATTTTTAATATAAGCTTCCAGGGTAGTAATCAAATCTGTTCCCCATTTTTTATCATATTCTATAAGGGGACCCAGATAATTTAGAGCAAACTCCTGCAATTGATTCTTATCATGCATATCAAGAAGTATTTTATATACCCCTAAATCATCAAAATGTATTACTTTATTAGAACCCAAAATTTTCTTTCCCAGATAAACGGCTTCCAGGGCTTCCTTATAGCTTTTTGAAATGCCCTCCACATTTTCGTAATACCTGCCTATACCCAGGTTTATGTTTACATCCTCCAAATTTGAAGCTATTTCCTGTTGAATATCAGATGCTACTTCTTTTGTGTATGAATAAAGGGTATTCAAAGATTTCTTGCATTCTTCGGGAATGTTTACAAGCACAACAATCCTACCGCTTTTGTCAGTAACTATGGCCCTGGGGTCTACCTTTTTTACCGTAATTTTTATGACATCTAAAAAACAATTTTTAAAACCCAAAAAACTCTCTGTTCCCTCCCGGCTGGATTCGCTTTTAGGTTGTTGGGCATATATTACAATTACCTGCATACCTGATTCTAAATCCCATCCAAAATAATGAGCTCTCTCCCTTAGCAGGTCGGGGTTTGATGTGTTGCCTTCCAGCAAATCATTTATCAAATCCTTCATCAAGCGTTTTTTAATTTCCTGGACATTTTTTTCCTTTAAGAATTCCAGCGCAGCAACGATTGCTCCCTGCTCCAGAGCCTTTATGTTCAATTCCTTTGTTGTGGCATCATGACCCAGCATTATCAAAAATCCATATATCTTCTTTTCAATAACAATGGGTGTAACTACGGTTCTTTCTCCCTGATACTCAAAAATCCTTGTTGTTGGCGACCTGCTCTCTTTGTAATTCTCAAATTCTTTCATCAGTCGTAAATGATTTATTACATTATAAATCTCTTTTCGCTCGGCGGAATAAGCAACAATGTTGTTGTTGGAGTTTAAAATAACTATAGGGTAGCCTGTTAATTTGCTAAGTTTCCTGCATATAGCCTGCAACCCCCCACCTTCTAAAACAACATCAGTTAAGCTGGTGTGTATCCTGTTTATAAGTTCAAGGGTTGATGCTTTTTTACTCAAAATTCGGCTTAGTACCTGGTTTATTATATCGATATACGGCACCTCTGGCGGCAGTTCAATAATGGGTAAACCCAATTCCTCTGCAAGCTTGAGCATCTTCCGGGGAATCTTATCAATAAATCTGCCGGGTTTAATACACAGGGCTGAAGCTTTAATTTTAGCCATTTTCACGATTAAATCTTCCTGAGCTTTTACATCATTTTTTATTGCAAACACAGTGGTCAAAAGCATCTCATCTTCTCTAACCCAGTTTACAGCATCGGGCACTTCCATCACATCAACGTATTTTATAATATTATACCTTCCTTTAGCTCCTGCAATTAGTTTTGAACCCTTAAAAGCCGGAAGTTTTAACGCCTCTTCTACAGTTATCCCATGTAAACGCATTCACCTCACAAATAAATTTTTGTAAAAATCAGATAATCATCTCAAAGAGAAGGAATTTACTATTTACAAATATTCTTTTTTAGGCGGAAACATATAAGCTGTCTTGCTATGGGAAATACCCATTTTTATTAAAGATTCGATGAGTTTTATGGCCGCTTCACCGGGCACAATAACAGGAATTGGAAGAATTTTCTGGAGTTCTTCTTTTAACCCAAACATTGACCCGCATCCCAAAATAATAGAGTCAATCCCTTCTTCCTCAATCATTTTAACAGCAATTTTCTTCGCCCTTTCTGCAACCTTTTTTTCGTTATAATACTCCATTACAGGTATATTTAGCGGTTTGATTGATTTTAGTTTTATTATACTCCCCAAAATTTTTGCTTTTCGCCAGTGCCTTGCAACAGCATTTTCTATAGTAGAAATAATTCCAAACCTTTCCCCTACAATCATTCCAAAAATCTGAGCCGCCTCACCGATACCTATTACTGGAATCTTTAACGCTTCTCTTGCAGCTTCCAACCCCGGATTGCCAAAACAATAAATTATAATCCCATCATATCCCTGCTTTTCTGCTTCTTTAGCCGCTTCTATCACATAGGGAGCTGCATAAGTTTCATCATATATACTCTCAATAGAAACGGGCCCCTTTTTTATATTTACAACCGAAATTTCTGTTTCACTATCAGCAACTTTTTTACACAGTTTTAAAATCTTATCATTCCATTCAGCATTAGCCACAGGCACGATTATTTTTACCCTCAAAAGAATATCCCTCCTAAAAATTATTTTTTTACCTTTACAGAAGGGCCTCAACCAGTTTGCACAGGTTTATCAAGCTTTCTATTGTAATATATTCTTCAGGGGAATGGGGATTAAAAAATCCTGTTCCAAGGTTTACACAAGGAATACCTTTACCGTTTAGTATGTTGGCATCACTGCCTCCACCTGAAGGAGACAATATGGGTTTTAATCCTATCTTTTCAATGGCATTCATCGCATACCTTACAATTAGAGCACACTCATCAAAATCAAACGCGGGATACGAAGCCTCAACTTCGCATTCCACTTCAGCACCAAAGCTGTCAGCAGCATCTTTAACAGCCTGTATCATGTGCTCGGTCTGCCTTTTAAGCTTTAATTCATTCCTGCTTCTGGCTTCACCCTCCATTTCCACTAAATCAGTTATGATATTGGTTGCTTTGCCCCCTCTGATTATTCCAATGTTGGCTGTCGTCTCCTCATCTATACGGCCAAAATTCATGTTTGAAATAGCTACACCTGCTACTTTTATGGCACTTAAACCCTTTTCAGGTTCCAACCCGGCATGAGCAGCCCTTCCTTTTATTTTAAAATAAAGCTTGTTTTGAGCCGGAGCAGCTGTAACAATTGTACCTACCTTCCCGCTGCTATCCAGGACAAAACCCACCTTTGACTTCAACTTTTTTGTATCCAGGTTTTTCGAGCCTTTTAGCCCTATCTCTTCACAAACAGTAAAGACTATTTCAATGTCACCGTGTTCCACACCCTTTTTAAGAGCCCATTTTATTCCCTGAACAATAGCACATATACCAGCTTTATCATCAGCAGTGAGAACAGTAGGGCCTTCACTAAAAATCTTTCCTTCCTCATCAATAACAGGTAGTATCCCTCCCCTTTTCTCTACAGTATCCATGTGTGCCGCAAACAGCACAGGAGGTTTTCGTGCGTTTCCTTTAAGGTAAGCTATAATGTTTCCGGCATTTCCCTCTGCTTTCTGCCCAGAATCATCTTCTTCCACTTTAAATCCCAAATCTTTTAAATCCTTCTTTAATTTGTCTGCCAGTTTCCTTTCGTCTCCAGAAGGGCTGTCAATTTTAACCAGCTCAAAGAAATAGTTCAAAACTTCATTTTTATCCATGTTATCCCCCTATTCGCTTTGTTTGTTTTTTAATACCCGGGAACTCCCAGTTCCCTGCAGAGTTTAACCAGTTCAGGATGAACGTATCTGCCTTCCTCCTCCAAAACTTCTCCATCGAGAATAATCGTTGGATTTAAAACTATACCATCTGTGTGGGATGCGCTTTTCCATGTTTTACCTCCAATCTGGGGCCCCTGGCTACCCAGGCCCATTTCTATGCACCCGAATACCCTTTCATCTTCTACAATCCTGCCTGTGCATTTTGTTACACCGGGGTTGAAACCCAGGGAATAATGGGCAAGGCGGTACATGGTTGGATCATCAAAACTCTCTATCCAGTTCTTAAATATTTTTGCCTCCGAGCCACCTTCAATAGCAGTTACCACTCCTTTTTCAATGGTTAATTCAATGGGAGAATGAAGCAGCCCTATTTCCACAGGCGGCCACAGTGCTCCATCAAAAACCAGTTTTCCGTTAATAGTTTCCTCTACAGGACACCAGGAAACCTGTCCTCCCAGCATTATGGGTTCACCAGGGGTATCAGCCAGCTTCCCTGACTGTCTGGCCTTTCTACCTCTGTTATAGGCAGTCAGGTCAGTGCCTCCCGTGCTTTTAATTATAACCTCATCAGCAGATTCAACAAGCTGTCTCAACTTTTCCCCCAATTCCAGCATTTTGGGATAATTTACCCTGCCGATGGTATTGACCATCATCAGTGCATCCATTCCCGTCAGACAGATGTACCTGGCACCTGCATTCAATGCTTCTCTCCATGCAGCAGTGTGCAAAATATAGGCATAGGCATACTCTATCCACACATCCGCATTCTTTACCGCACCCGCCACCGGTGCGGGAGGCTCTACTACCGCCGTGGGCCTGGTTTCATACCACACTACAGTGGGCACTCCACCAGCTGCATAAACAGCTTTCGCTGTAGCATCAACCACCCTCTTATCTGTTGAAGTATCTGCTGTAATAACCACATTCTCACCTTTCTTAACGAGCATAACATCTTCTACCAGCTTTTTTGCGCTACCAGCAACCTCGAGAAACAGAAATTCATTTCTTGCCTCGCTACCAATTGAAAATTCCATTTCCAAACTTCCCCCTTTAATTTGAGTATTTTCCTCAACATTTTTTATTTAACACATATTGTTTATTTTTTTTGAATTTTATTTTTCTTCAACAGATTCCTTCGTGCATGTGCACATCATTCTTCTTTTTTTTA
Source organism: Firmicutes bacterium UBA3567 (assembly GCA_002376045.1). Classification (GTDB taxonomy): domain Bacteria; phylum Bacillota; class Thermosediminibacteria; order Koleobacterales; family UBA3567; genus UBA3567. The sequence continues at coordinate 9,436 of DFNM01000149.1, read as the reverse complement.
GACAACATGCCCAATGAACGGTCAAATAAGTTTTTAAAACATTCAAAACAGGAAAAACAAAAAAGCTTTCCACCATACCATGGTAAAAAGCCTCTCACATATTAAACCGTGTTAGCCGACCTTTCTATGCATTGCTTTACTTGGCAAGCTACCCGGAAGTTATTAAATGAGCGGGAAAATAATAGTTGGACGGCATTTTAAGTTCAAAAAGCTTAACTGTATTCGATTTTGATTTTAGATCCATGGGCACCTGATTCTGCCGGTGTTACTACTAATTTTACAGGTACTCTGTTTTTAAGCTCTTCTACATGGCTTATGATACCCACACACAGGTTTTCTTTGTGCAGTCTTTCCAGAGAAGTCATTACAGTATCCAGCAATTTGCTATCAAGTGTTCCAAACCCTTCGTCAAGGAAGAAAAATTCTATCGAAGTATTTCCTTTCAGCTGTATCTGGGTAGATAATGCCAGTGCCAGTGCCAGTGAAGTTAAGAAAGTTTCTCCACCTGATAATGTGTTGCAGTCCCTTCTGACCCCACCATTATAATTATCACATATTACAAAATTGCATTCTGCATCTAATTCCAGACTGTATCTTTTATTTGTAATCTCCATCAATCTCTTTGACGCTTCCTTTGCCAAATACCTCAGGTGACTTACAGCAACAAAATCCACAAATCTATTTCCCGATACCAGTTTAAACATTTCGTTCAGCATATCCGTTACATGCTGTAGTTTCTTGATTTTTTCATTCAGTTCGTTGACCTTCTTTAAGTTTTTCTCCATTTCACTAATTTTTTCTTTCTTTTTCCCTAATTCTTCTAACAGTTTATTGTAATTTTCTTTCTTGTTTTTTCTATCTTCCTTAAGTTTAATCCAATCTTCTTCATCTATAGATTCTCCACACAGACTTTTTCTTATCCTGCTTATATTATTTTTAACATCTTTAACTTCATCTTCATATTTTTTAATCTCATCCTCCAATATTTTCAGCTCTTCCTTTGAAATTAGATTTTCCATTACTTCTTCCCTGTCTTTGAGTTCATTTTCCTGAAGAGCCTTTTCCAATTCTGCTTTTAAATCTTCAGCCTTTGGTAGTAATGATTTGATAGTTTTTTCAATCCCCGCCCTATCTTCCTTTAACCTGTTTAATCTGTCTTCTTCTTCATTAAGTTTCTTTCTTAACTGTTCTTCTTGAGTTTTAATTTCTTCTATGAGTTTGGATATCTCTTTTAAATAAATTTCAGGATCTTTGTTTTTCGTTATTTTCTTTATTTTTTCTTTGTATTCATCAATTACAGCTCTCTTTTCCTTACCCGATTCTTCTATTTTGCTTCTTTCAATATCGGCTTCATTTAATTTTTTCTCTAATTTTTCCCTTTCATCATCTAATTTTTTTATGTTTTCTCTAAATCCCTTTAATTTTTTATCTAATTTTTCCAGTTCAATATCGTTTTTCCTTATTTCCTCTAATTTTTCTTCTATATTATCTAATTTTAATTCTTCTTTTGCTTTTTTATATAACTCTGATACATTGTTTAACTCTTTATTTATCTCTTCGAGCTTGGCTTTTAATTCTTCTGCTCTTTCATTGTCATTTCTTATTCTATCCGTATAAACTGCCTTTTGTTTTTCCAATTCTCCCTTTTTCTCTTTTATTTTGTCAAGTTCATCCTTTTTTTCAGTGCTTTCTGCTTCCCATTTCTGCAAATTTGTCTTTAACTTTTCTATTTCTATCTCCATATCCTTTAATTCTCTTTCCAATCTTGAAATATCTATACCTTCCAATTTTTTTGCATAATCGTCTATTTCTTCTCTTTTTTTCTCTTCCTCTTCTTTATTCATATTCAACTGCAGTTCCAATTTATTGCACAGCGTTTCTAATTTTTTAATATCTAATTCTAATCTGTCCCTTAATTCTTCCTTTTCCTTTATTACGCTTATGTCAACTGCTCTTGCTAAGTTTGGATGGCATGTAGAGCCACATACCGGACACGGCTCCCCTTCCTTTAACTGTGAACTTAAAATACTTGCCCTGTTTATCCTTTCTAAATGATTTATTTCTTCCTTGACTTTTTCACATTCTTTTATTTTTCTTTCTAAATTCTCTTTCAGACCCTCTAATTTTACTTCCATTTCCCTTCTATTTTTAATTATCTCTGATATTTCCTCTTCCAACTTTTTCTTGTTTTCTGTATCTTTTACTGCCTCCTTTAATTTAAGCTTTAGCTTTTCCAATTCCATTTGCCTATTAAGTATAAAGTTGTTATCCTTTGGTTTTTCTTCACTAAGTCTCTTCAATTCGTCCTCTAATTTTGCCAATAGCTTTTCTTCATATTCCAACTCTTCTAAAATATCTTCCATTTTCTTATTGTTTTCAGCTGTGCTTTTCTCCAGGTTGTCTATATACTGCAGTTTTTCTTCTCTGCCCTTTTTCAGCTCCCTGTACTTCTTTTCTATATCCCAGGCTTTGTTCAGTTTGTTCCTGTACTCTGGTGATACCTTTATGCTGTTAATCCTTTCTTCTATCTTTTTAATTTCTTCTTCATATTTTTCTTTACTTTCTTTAATATTTTTTATCTTTTCACCTGTATCATTTATGATTTTCTGGTAGTTTTTAAATTTTTGGGCAAGTTTTTTTCTTTCCCTTTCCAATTTGTCGATATCCCTTTTCAAGTCTATGGCATGTTTTATATTGGTTTCCCTTTCTATTAAATTCGGAAGCTCCCTTTCCTTCCTTTCGTAGACAATTTTATATTGTTTCTCTGTTTTGTCCCTTTTTTCTTTTAACTCTTCAATCTTTTTTTCCAATATTTCAAGCTGTTTTCTATTAGTCCTAATATCTTCCAATGTTTTATCAAGGTTTTCTATGTAGGGTTTTACGTTTAGTGCATTTTTCCCCTTCTTAAGTTTTTTATTCTTTAATTCCATATCTTTAGCCTTCAAACTCAATTTCTTTTCCATGTCTATGTATGTATTCAACTCTTTTTGAAGTTCCCATATTCTGCTGTATTTTTCGTAGTCTTTTTCCAATTTTTTTATCTCTTTTTTCAATCTTTCTTCTTCCATCATAATTTGAGCTAATTCACCTTTTAAAAGTTTCAAATTTTCTTCCGTTACTCCTCCATATCCCTTCAATTCGTCTTCAAGTGATCTCTTTTCCCTTTCCTTTTCTTCCCTTGCGCTTTTTATTTTTTCATACAGTTCTTTGCCGTATTTTTGTAATCCCAGAATCCTTTCAAGCATGTTCCTTCTATCCTTGCCGGATAATTTCAAAAATTCGCTGAATTTACCTTGAGGAAGCACAACAGTTCTTATAAAGTCATTGGAGTTCAAGCCTATGATTTTTTCTATTTCACCTTTTATTTCAGAAACCTTATCTATTACCTTTTCCACGTTTCCGTCATCATCTAAAAAACAAAGTCTTGCAAAATCGGTGTTTATACCTCCGTTTTTATTTCTCCTTATACTTCTTTCTACCCTGTAGCGTTTTCTCTTGCTGCCGTTTCCCATCTCAAATTCATAACTGACATATAATTTATTGGTATCTGTATTTATGTATTCTTTAGTTTCCCTTGCTATATATCCATACAATGCTATTGTTATGGCATCAAGTATCGTTGATTTTCCGCTGCCGGTAGGTCCAAATATTCCAAAAAGTCCTCTTTCGGTAAGTTTTGAAAAGTCTACAGTCTGTTCTTCTAAAAAGCTGTTTAATCCCGATATTTTAAGATATTTCGGTTTCAACTTCTTCACCTTCTTCCCTTACTATCTCTGAAAAAAGTGCCATAAATTCTTCGGTAGGCTCAACTTGATTTTCGTGTATGTAATATTCTCTAAACAATTCCACAATATTTTTTTCCTTAAAGTTTTCCAAATCATTTTCTTCTCTTTCAGTTGTTTCAATTTTAGGAATTATGGAAAGTATATCAGGTTTTATACTTTTTATTTCCTTTATTTCCGACTGGGTAAATATCCTGTCTGTTTTTATTTCTAAGTAAGCCCACACTTCTCTATTCCGATTTTCCATACACTTTTCTAATGCTTCTTCAATTCCGTTGCAGCACCATACTTCTATGGGCTTTCTATTGCTAAGAAAAACCTCCTCTACCTGTGCTTCTTCTCCAGCCTTAACATCTACTACAAAAACGCATTTGCTGTATCCTATTTCACTCCTGCTGTAGTGTATCGGAGAACCTGAATAATATGCTTTTAGACTGGTATTTTTTACTCTCTGAGGCTTATGGAGATGTCCTAAAGCTATGTAGTGTGCTTTTTGAGGAAGTTTATCTGCATCTACAGCAAGTCCTCCCCCTATTTGTATAGGTCTTTCCGAATCGGAAGTTTCTCCGCCCAATACGAATAGGTGACTTACTGCTACGTTTATAGTATCATCCCTGAATTTTTGTGACAGTTCTTTAAAAATTTGACCTATCTTTTCTGAATAGCTCTTTTGAAGTCCTTCCTGGTCTACTGCATCACTGAAAACTTCATTTAATCTCTGTTCGCTTGGATAGGGGAGTGTCAAAACTACTATTTTCTCACCCTTTACATCCATCTCTATATATCCTTCCCCTGCGTCTATTATTTTGTGTTTCCCTACTTTTCCGACTTCTACTGTGCTTTTAGGAGTTCCCAAAAGTATTATTCCGTGTTCGTAGGCAAGAGGTGTTGACGCTATAAGTCTTTCGGGACTGTCATGGTTGCCTGCGATTGTCAGCACAATCCTTTCCCCATTTTTAGATAATCCCTTCAGGGCTTTATAAAAGAGTTTTTCCGCTTTAGCAGGGGGATTAGAGGTATCGTAAACATCCCCTGCTATTATCACCAAATCCACATTTTTTTCATCAGCTATATTTATCAGCTCTTCTATAAATTTTTCCTGTTCCTCCAATCTGCTCCTATTTTCTAAATGCTTTCCCAAATGCCAGTCAGAAGTATGGAGAATTCGCATTATATATTCACCTCTTTATCTATATCGAATAAATAAATACAGCTTTCTTTTACCTTCCTCTGAGTTATCTTCTCTAATGCCTCTTTATAAAGTTCCATTTGTGTCCTGTATCTTTTTGCTACATTTGCTATATTACCATCAAATACGTAATCTGTCTTATAGTCTACCAGTACAAGGTCTTTCCCTTCTTCAAAATAACAATCTAAAACACCCTGTATCAGTAATTCTTCATTACAGTTTTCCAGTCCGTCTATTACTTCACAGGCTTTTTTCCTCAATATGAATGGAATTTCCCTGTATACTTTTTCTGCTTGCAGTATCCTGCTTCCTATACTGCTTTTAAAAAACTTCATTATCTTTTCTGCATCTACGGTTTTAGCCTCTTCTTCCGTTAAAAGTTCTTTTACAACCATCATGTTTATCTGTTCTTCTATGTAAGACAAATCCGATACTTTATTCAAGTCTAAATGCTGCATGACAAAGTGGATGATGGTACCCTTTTCTGCCTTTGTAAAAGGTTTCTGCCCTTCTATAAATTTTGGCATTTTAACTAAAGAAGGTATTTTATATGCAATATTGCCCAAATTTTGAACCGATACCTTTTTAATATCCGTTACAGACAGTTTTGACGGTATCTTTACTGCATCACGGTATCCGTAATCCCAGTTAAATCTTTTTTCTATTACTTCTCTGTATGGTGAAGGTTTTATCGGTTTGAAGTTCATAAGTTTTTCTTTATATTCTTTTTTAATCATGTTCCTTTCGCTTTCTTCCAGCAAAATTTCCGTCCTGTCGAAGATATTGATTTTCCACCTCGATTTTTCCTCACTGTCAATAGAATCTTCTTCTCCATCAGCCCCCGCCAGTCTTCTTATCGCTTCCCCATCTTTATGCTTTGACAGTGCACTGCATATCCAATCCAAATAGTTTTTCCCACTGACTAAATTATACAGAGATGTTCCTCTGCACCATTTTTGACTCTCTCTTTCGATATTTCTGACAGAACCCACTAAAATGAGTTTATCTACTGCCCTTGTTAAAGCTACGTAAAGTATTCTCATTTCTTCCGACAAACTTTCCAACTTCATTTTTCTCTTTATTGCTATTTGCGGTAAAGTTTCAGAATATACCCTCCTGTCAATGTCCACGTACTTTGGTCCTAATCCCAAATCTTTGTGGAGCAATATATCTTCATGTGTATCCTTTAGATTAAACTGTTTGCCAAGGCCTGCACAAATAACTACCGGAAATTCTAGCCCTTTGCTCTTGTGTACGCTCATTATCCTGACTACATTTTCATTTTCACCCAAAGTCTTGGCACTACCCATGTCTCCTCTGCTTTTCGTCAATTTATCTACAAACCGTATAAAATTGAACAGTCCGTTAACTGCACTTTTTTCAAACTGACCGGCCCTATCTACAAGTATTCTCAAGTTTGCCTGCCTCTGAATTCCTCCAGGCATTGCACCAACATAGTGGTAATATCCCGTTTCTATAAGGAGTTTCCATATAAATTCGTCTAATTTTAAAAACATGGCTTCTTCAGACCATCTTTGTATTTTGTTCAAAAATTCTTCCAGTTTGATTTTCAATTCGTCATCATTGTTTTTAATATATTCTTCTACAGCTTCATAGTAACTTCCGTCTCTATGGTTTATCCTTATCTTTATCAATTCTTCTGTAGTAAATTTGCCTATCGGAGACCTCATTACACTCAAAAGAGGTATATCCTGCCTTTTGTTGTCTATTAAATTCAACAAGTTTAAAAATATCTTTATTTCTATGACATCAAAGTATCCCGAACTGTCATCTGAATAAAAAGGAATACCTTCTTTTGTAAAAACTTCTGCAAATATTGAAGCCCAGTTTTTTGTAGCCCTTAAAAGAACTACTATATCTCTATACTCTATATCTTTATATTTTTTAGCCTTAGGACAGTATGTTTTCTTTCCTATGAGTTCTTTTATTCTTTTGGCAACTATCCTTGCCTCTACTTCAACATCCGACATTTCTTCTATTTCCTCATCTATATTTTCTAAGTTATCAGTAACCTTTTCTATGATGTTCAACTCTATATGTGGTTCATCTATAGGTTCAAAATCTATCCCCTTATATAAATAGGCATCTTTATCATAGTCAATTTCTCCTATTTCCTTTGACATTATATTCTTGAATATGAAATTTATTCCTTCAAGTATTTCAGACCTGCTTCTAAAATTTCTCGATAAATCTATTCTCCTGTCAATGCTTCCTTCTTCTTTTGAAAAGTTTTCGTATTTTTCGATAAAAAGAGTTGGATCTGCAAGTCTAAACCTGTATATACTCTGTTTGACATCACCAACTAAGAATAAATTGTTGTCCTTTTTGATACGGTTAATTATGGTTTCCTGAACTATATTGCTGTCCTGATATTCGTCTACGAAAATGTATTCATATTTGTTTCTGAACTCTTTCTGTACCTCTTCGTTTTCAAGTATCTTCAAAGCATAATGTTCAAGGTCATTAAAATCCAGTATTCCCCTGTCAAGTTTCTTTTCGCTGTACATATTGGAAAAAGATATTATGAGTTCATACAGGTATTTCATCATAGGATATAGTGAATTTATCTGTTCCAGGTATTCATCAGCGGTTTTAACTACAATATTGCTCTTTATCGGCTCGATTATCTTCTTTTTATAGGTGTCCCTTAAATTTTTTACTTCGTCTATCAAATCTCCATCGACTTCCAGTTTTCTTTTTCCTTTGATAGACTTTAATTTTTTGTGTTTCAAATCGGCAATATTCATATAAAAATTATTAAGACCTTTTTCCAGACTTCTAAGCAAATTATCTATGTTGTTTAAGTCATCGTATAAAGCATCACAGTATTCCATCGGGCCGTTTATTTTTTTACATAATCTTACAGCCTGTTTGATCAAATCTTTAGCACCATTTAATTCTATCCTTATACTGTCTTTAATAGTTTTCGTCCACAGGCTTTTTTTAAATTCTTCTTTAGACATATTAAATCTTTCTACACATTCTTTTAGCCATTTTTCAGGATACGGTTTGCTCTGTATAAAGGTGTAAATTTTAAGTATTAACTCCTGCAGTTTTACATCGTTCCTATTCCCCCCAAAACCTTCCACCAGTTTTATAAAGTTTTCATCGCCCTTCTCATATTCCCTTTCCATCAGTTCGTCTAAGACTTCTTGAATGATTATGTTTATTTCGGTGGCATCACCGATTCTAAATGCAGGGTCTACATCTATCAAATGGAAATTTTTTCTAACCACATCTATGCAGAATGAATGGACAGTAGTAATAGATGCTTTGTTCAAAAGTGTAATCTGCCTTCTCAAATGTTCTTCGTTCTGGACACCTTCTTCTATCTTAGAAGTTAAAGCATTTAAAATTCTTTCCCTCATTTCTCCTGCAGCAGCATTAGTAAATGTAACTATGAGGAGTTTGTCTATATCTACCTTATCTTCCGTTATAAGTTTTATTATTCTTTCTACCAGTACGGCAGTCTTTCCCGACCCAGCTGCAGCAGAAACGAGAATATTGCAGTCCTTTAATTCTATCGCATTCCTTTGGTCGTCTGTCCACTCACGCATTATATACCACCTCTGCTTTTCGACCTTATCTTCTCTATCACTTCTTCACTGGTAAGTTTTTTTATGTTTCTGTATCTGTTGTTTTCAAATCTCGTATCAAACTGGCATATTGATATATACTGACAGTATTCGCATGAAACTCTATTGCCTATTTTGCAGGGTTCTATCTTTATGTTTCCCTTCAATATTTCAACTGCAATTTCGATTATCAAGTTCCTCACGTGTTTTATTAAACCCTTAAGTTCTTCTTCTTCAACAGCTGATGAACGTTTACCAAAGTCTCCGTTTTTCGTCATCTGCACCGGAATAATAGGTGAATTTCTCTCTGTTTCTATATCCCTGTCCATTGCCTTGACCACCTTTACATTCTTTAAAATAAGTCCATCCATTCTTAACTGCTTCAATATTTCCTTTTCTATTACGCTTTCGTCTATTTCATCGGATTTTACCAATGGGTCATCTATTTTAAAGTAAAATACTCCCCCCGGATACAATTCGTCTTTCACCAATCTATCTTTATTTTCCATTACTGCATCTAAGTAAACGATAAGCTGAATTTGAAGACCGTAGTATACATCTGATAAACTGAATTTTTTATTTCCCGATTTGTAATCTATTATTTTTACGTAGCTTCCATCTTCATCTTTTAAAATGTCTATCCTGTCTATCCTTCCTTCTATTTTTATTTCTTCTCCACCCGGGAGTTCTATTATTACAGGAGGTAGCTGGCTGTATTCACCTTCACCAAATTCAAGTTCGTACGCAAAGGGCATAAAATCACCCCTCTTAATGTGTTCAGTCAGTGTCCAGACAGCCCTTTTACTGATCCTCTTCAATTTGTTTACAAGGTATTTGTACCTGTGGGTACTTAACAAAAGGCTGTTTTC
>DFNM01000153.1 GCA_002376045.1 Firmicutes bacterium UBA3567 | reverse complement strand
GATGGGATTACAGGTATATGACATGACGTCAAGCCTGGGAGCAGTTGATAGTGATGATTTAGACAGGCAAAGGTTGGTGTATTCCATAACATTGACTAATAAAAACAACAAAGATGTGTATGTTAAATGGATTGAACCTGTTGTAGTAACTGAACTCACTGATAAGATTGTAACAAGGGATTTGAAAACAGTTGTTGAGAAATTAGTAGCTGCAAATCAAAGCATCGAAATTACTGGAAAATTTGTTCTTGATACAAAAGGGCTGTCAAAAAAAGAAATAGCCAGTTTTGAACCGTTCATTACGGGTTTTAAAGTTGTGTGTGAACAAGTTATAAACCTGAAATAATAGTGTGGCCAAAAGCCCCCGAACTTTTATCTGGGGGCTTTACCGCTATTCCCTTTGAGGACAAGGAGGATCACAATCGGAATCACTGTAAAAAGGAACAAAATTAGCGTAATGCAGGGTTGTTCCTGGTATTTAGGTAACCTAAGCAGAGCCCCCTGAAAAAATCCCTAAGTACCCAAATGCTCCATAATGCTGGCAACTGATTACCATCCACTGACCACTAGCCACTGATTACTGATTGTGCGGCTGCCAGCCGCCTTTTTATAGACTAAATCCCGGTTTCCCCAGGAGGGCAAACATGTTCTTTTTATAGGCTTCCACTCCCGGCTGGTTGAAAGGATTAACTCCCAGCAGATAACCGCTAATACCGCAAGCTTTTTCAAAGAAGTAAACCAGTTGACCATAATAAAATGGTGTAAGCTCAGGTATATTTATTTTTAAATTGGGTACCCCGCCATCAGTATGTGCCATTATTGTACCCTGGCAGGCCTTTTCGTTTACCTGATGAATTGTTTTCCCGGCCACGTAATTCAGCCCGTCTATATCTTCATCCAGCTGGGGGATATCCATAGATACGACTGGACTTTCTACCCACAAAGTGGTGGCAAATAGATCCCTCCGGCCGTCTTGAATATACTGTCCCTGGGAATGAAGGTCGGTGGAAAAGTTGGCACTAGCAGGGAAGATACCTTTTCGGTCTTTTCCTTCACTTTCACCGAAGAGCTGCTTCCACCATTCAGCAAAATACTGCAGGGAAGGCTCGTAATTTACCAGCAATTCGATTGTTTTACCCTTTTGGTAGAGAATATTTCTGATAGCTGCATATTGATAACAGGGGTTGTCTTCCAGATCTTTCTTTCGGTAAAGGTGGTATCCATGGAGGGCGCCCTCCATGATTTCATCAATATCAATCCCGCCGACAGCTAAAGGCAGCAATCCTACAGGCGTTAAAACCGAATATCGACCGCCGATGTTATCCGGAACTAAAAAAGTTTCATAACCTTCTTCATTTGCCAGCTTTCTTAATGCCCCTCGGTTTTTATCAGTGGTAGCAACAATCCGCTCTTTTGCTCCTTTTTTTCCGTAACGCTCTTCAATCAACTGGCGGAAAATACGAAAAGCAATGGCCGGTTCCAGGGTTGTTCCCGATTTAGATACTACATTGATAGCTATATCCTTATCCTTGATTATATCTAACAGGTGGGACAAATAGGTGGAGCTGATGTTATGCCCGGCAAAATATATTTCGGGTCCCCGACGCTTCTTTTCAGGCAGCTGATTATAAAAAGAGTGATTGAGCAACTCCAGGGCTGACCGTGCCCCCAGATAAGAGCCGCCTATCCCTATAACTATCAGCACATCCGCCTTTTGTATGATTTTGCTGCTAACGGCCTTAATGCGCTCAAACTCGTTCCGGTCAAAGGTAGCAGGCCAATCTACCCACCCGGTATATTCCCGGCCCGGTCCCTTGCGGTCATGTAACAGCTCATGGGCCTGTTCTACCTTTGGTGCCATATATTCCAGCTCATGAGGTTTCAGAAAGGCGTTTGCATTGCTGTAATCAAAAGAAATTTCTCTCATCCATCAAAAGCCCCCTTTCTTATTCCTGCCATCTTACCGTTCTGGTTAATTATACTTCGGGAATTTTGGTATTATGAAAATTGTGTATCGACCAGTTTGCCCAGACCTATGATACCAGCATTGTTGCCCAATTTTGCCGGGAGAATTAGTTTTTCTCCCTCAACGCCAGCAAGGGAAAAGTGGTTAAACCACTTGATTATCGGCTTGACCAGGATTTCTCCCGCTGCTGCTACACCTCCGCCAATTACGATTCGCTGGGGTTCAATTACAAGATATATATTGGCTAAGGCTAAGCCTAAATAGTACGCTGCTCTGTCGATTATTTGAATTGCTACCTGGTCCCCCTGAGCAGCTGCATTTGCTATATCCTTGCTGGTCAGTTTCTGCTGATCTTTCATTACTTTTGCAAGTACGGTGTTCTTTCCCTGTTTGACTGCTTTTTCGCCGTAGAAGGCCAAAGCTGACCCCGAGCTTTCGGTTTCCAGGCAGCCAACTTTTCCACAATTACATTTTCTACCCCGGTGAGGTTCAATTTGAAAATGACCGATTTCACCGGCCAGACCCTTTGAGCCGTTGTGGATTTTTCCATCAATGATTATTCCTGCCCCTATCCCTGTTCCTAAAGTTAGGCAGAGCAAATCCCTGGTGTTTTGTCCTGCTCCCTTCCACATCTCCCCCAGGGCAGCTGCATTTGCGTCATTAATGACAAAAACGGGGTAGCCAAGGTGTTGCTCCAGTTTTTCTTTAATAGGAATATTTTTCCAGCCCAAATTGACTGCCCTGACGACAATTCCATCTTCCGTCTGCACAAACCCGGCAATACCCACTCCTACTCCTTTTATTTCTTCTCTCCTCAGGCAAATTTCACCCATTAAGCTCTCGCTTATTTCTTTAAACTGCTGTAAGATTCCATCTATGCCTGCTGCAGCTTTGGTAGGTGTGGTATGCCTAACCCGTATGTTTCCTTCTGCATCAATTATGCCCGCTTTTATATTGGTGCCGCCCAAATCAAAACAAAGATACATCCATACCAGCTCCTCATTTTTGTCTGCATCTAACAAGTCTTATTTTATTTTTAATCTCTGCCTTTGGTCAATAGCCCTCCAAGATTATTAGCAATATACAGAAGTTTATGCCAACTGCATAATAGCTGGTTTTGAGACTCAATCTGATTTCCAACTACTTGATTAGCTTAACTGCAAGTCTAGTGTTTATTGCTATATTTCCCGAATTTTTAAGATGTTAGCAATCCAGTATTTTGTAGCCAGATGTATTTCTTTTTACTTCAAGGTTAATTTTATCAGCTAATCGCGTTACAAGCAAATCAATACATCCTTTTCCTATTTTCATGCCTTCTACTTTTAACCAGTCCATATTATTCGGAAGAGTGGGCCAATGAAGGATTCAAAACCAGCGCTTGAATTGCTGCAATAATAGAATCTCGACCAAATGGAACGCAAAACCAGGGTATGCCGGCAACAGGAAAGTGCCCATGACCCATATCTGTAGATAACATGTACATATCCAATGCTGCTTGGTGAAGCGTTTTATTAATCGATGGATTACTGATGGAAATTTTGGTAATATCATTAAACCACTTTTCGACTTCTATTTGGGCTCTAAGTTTTGCATTTTCATAAGTTAAAAGCGGACGCTTGTTATTATCAATCACAGGTTTAAATGCAATGTCAAAGACTTTTCTATCACCTGGTTTTAGCGTTACATCATAATAAATCACTGTCGGTTCTATGTTTCCGCCTTCCGAAACCTGGATATATAGACTTCTAGTGATATTATCTAATCCCTGATATCTGAATTTCAGAATATTTTCACCAATTTCAACGGGAAAAATTTTTCCTCGCTTATCCCGTTTAGCTCCCCTAACTTCGAATAAATCATCAAATGAGGGTTCAAGAGCAAAATTGAGTCTAAAAGATATTTCTTTCTGACTTCCATTAATAATTTCAATATGATCATAAAATACTTGGTCAAATATTATTTGAGAGCGATTGATTTCAAGGTCCATTTTTTCATAGTGGGAATCCCCGGCTTGCATACCCCCGTTACTTAGTTTAAATACATGACAAATTCCTTTTTCTTCACTTTTTGTCAAGAATATCGGTGACACACCATTCATTGTCATATGATAGCTTTTTAAAGATCTTGTGTCTTTTAAATACAAACCTGATCCCATAATTTGTGGATCAATGTCACCCAATTGATTGGTTACGGAAAATACTTCCCCATGTTTTAGTGAATTAAAGCCCATTTCACTGCCCCCTTGAGCATCTCTAAAAATCTTGTATTTATTAAAATCTTTATTTCCAATAGAAAAATGCTTATTTAAAGAAGTGATGTTTTAAACGTTCTAGGGTAAGTTCTGTTGTATCTTTTACTACCCAATCAGCTTTTTTCATTGTTTCTTTGTTTCCAACGCCAACAGCAAACATATTTGCCGCTTTAATTGCTATAATGCCTGCTTCAGCATCTTCGATACCAATACAATGCTGATATGGAACTTTTAATTGTTCGGCGGCCATCATGAAGATTTCGGGGTCAGGTTTTCCTTTTTTAACCTTTGCTGCATCCACAATATAGTCAAAATATTCACCGATCTGCAATTTATCAATGACGGTAAATGCATTCCTACTTACAGAAGCTAGAGCAATTTTTATGCTATTTTCTTTTAATTCTGTTAACAATGGTAAAATTCCTGGTAAAAGGTCCTCCGGTGTGATCTGTTCAATCAGTTTTTTATAGTATTCATTTTTTCTTGCAGCTAAAGCCAATTTTTCATCTTCTGTATATGTTTTATCGCTCTGCTTTAAAATGAGTTCAAGGGATTCTAATCTTCCAATACCTTTTAGTTTTTCATTTAACTGCCGGTTAAAAGGAACACCTATTTCTTCAGCAAGTTTCTTCCAGGCCTGACAATGATATTTTGCCGTATCTGTAATCACGCCGTCCAGATCAAAGATTACGGCTTCTAGCTTTGGCTCTAAACTCATTATTGTTTCTCTGCCCTGTTCTAACAGCAGGGTATCCTGGCGGTGCTGAATGGTAATGGGTTCCCCTTCCAACAGGGTATAAGCTGAGGCTTTTTTGGAGATGTTCACATCAATCATACGGCCTTTAAAGGTGATTTTAAAGCGATAGCCGTTCCATTTTTGGGGTACTACCGGATTGAAGATTAAGCACCCATCGTATTCCCGCATCCCTGCAAAGCCATTAACTATGGACATCCAGGTTCCTGCCATTGCAGCAGCATGAATGCCATCCTTAACATTGCTGTTATAATCGTCTAAATCCAGCCGCGCAGTTTGCATAAAGTAGTTGTATGCCTTTTCCCTGTAACCGATTTCCGCAGCCATGATGCTATGGATACAGGGAGATAATGAAGAATCATGGGTTGTTATCGGTTCATAATAATCATAATTCCGTTTTTTTTCCGCCATTGTAAAGCGGTTTCCTTGTAAGAATAAGGCCAGGACAAGGTCGGGTTGCTTTAAAACCTGATAACGATAAATGACAAGGGGGTGGTAATGCAGGAGCAATGGGTAATTTTCTTCTGGTGTGTTTTCAAAATCCCAAACAGCTTTTTCTAAAAAGGAATCGTCCTGAAGATATATACCCAACTCTTCATCATAAGGTACATACATCTGATCAGCCGCTTTTTTCCATTCCTCGATTTCGGCATTTGTTAAACCAATTTTTTCAGCAAGCGCACGATATTCATCCGGATACTTTTCTTTCATCATACATGCCATCCTGTAGGCATATTCAAGATGGTCTTTTGCCATCAAGTTGGTGTATGCGTTGTTATTGACAATCGCGGTGTACTCGTCCGGTCCTGTTACGTTGTTGATGCAAAAGCAGTTGCCTTTTTTCGGTATATAATCGCCTAAATCAACCCATAGTCTGGCTGTCTCAAAAAGCATTTCCGCTCCGGCCCTTAAGAAAAAGGCAGTATCGTCAGTAGCATTTATATACTTTTTTAATGCGTAAATAATAGCTGCATTAATATGGTATTGCGCTGTTCCTGCAGGGTAGTAAGCAGAAGCTTCTTCTCCGTTAATCGTTCTCCAGGCATAAAGGGCACCTTTTTGTGACATTTCTCTTGCCCGCTCCCTGGACTTATCCAAAATGAAATACCTGTATTCCAGAAGTTTTTTCCCGATTTCAGGGTGAGTATACAGAAAGAAAGGCAGTATATATATTTCTGTATCCCAAAAATAATGTCCATCATATCCCTCACCGGTAACTCCTTTAGCGCCAATACTTGTTCTCCCGTCACGTCCAACTGACTGTAAAAGGTGAAATAGGTTAAAACGGATACCTTGCTGTAACGAGATATCTCCTTTAATTTCAACGTCGCTGCGATACCAGTACTCTTTTAAAAATTGTCGCTGTTCAGCTAACAATTTTTCAAAACCGCGCTGCTTTCCTTCTGTAACCGTTTGCCTCGCCAGTTCAAGCAGTTCTTCTTCCGGATAGTCCTTTGATGTATAGTAAGAAATATATTTTGATAGATGAATTTTCCCCCCCTGTTTGGCAGAAATTATATATTTTACCGCTACCATCTGCTCTTGGGCTTGGGTTTCTACACCATACTCGTTTTCGATGTCTAATTTATTTTCCATCGCACATACCAGGGTAAACTGTGTATTTTTTGTTTTCTGCAGGAGGGCTGCAAAGCTACCATCCTGCACTTTACCTTCTGTCAAAAGAACCTGTCCGGAAAGTGCAGAACCGCTGCGGGGGTCGCCTGTTGCTACTTGATTTTGCACTTTGCCGTTTAATGCTGAAATAAGCGTTATTTCGCCATCGAAATTGAGGGGTGTTACTTCATAGGAAATGGCAGCTAAATGCTTATGATTTAAACAAATCACACGTTGGATATGAAGTTTGAGCTGTTTTCCGGATGGGGATTCCCATTTGATATCTCTTGTTAGCACACCATTTTTCATATCCAAAATACGCTTATAATTAAGAATTCTTCCAGAAAATAAATCAAAGGGCTCATTTTCAATAAAAAGCTTAATAATTTTACTATCAGTAACATTTAACATTATTTGGTGGTATTTGGCGTAGCCATAGGCTTCCTCACCGTATTTAATCGGTACCGTCTCATAAAACCCATTTAAATATATGCCATTCACAGAAGTGCCTTTTGGGCCATTATATCCTTCTTCAAAATTACCGCGCATACCGATGTAACCATTTCCTGTAGCAAAAATGGTTTCATCTCGAAGATTTGTTTCAACATCAAAAGTTTCTTCTATGATTTTCCATTCATCATAAGGATAAACAGTTTTCTTTTGTTTGTGTCTTGACTTCATTGCTGTTCCTTTCCTTTTCTAGTTTTTATACTGATTTCCTAAAAAAGCCCAGGGCCCTGCCCTTTCAGGCATCCAGGACCCTGGCAAACAGAGGAATGACTTTCCCTTTATTTCTTCTTGGCAGCCTCCAGAATATTATGATATTTATCCAGAGTCGGTTTTACCGGCTTGCCTTCAATGACGATTTCCTTAAAGGCATCATTTAGGGCTTTATCCACATCTGCCCAGTAAGTAACATTAGGCCGTGGTTCTGAGGCGGCAAGAGCTTTGTTCACTGCAGCGAAATAGGGTTGTTGCCATTCTTCAACCTGACCGTATGCATCAGAACGGCAAGAAGGCCATGCCAGCTTGGAAACCAAAATTTCCTGTACTTCCTTAGACATCAGATATTCCATGAACTTAAGGGCCAGTTCTTTGTTGGGTGTCCCTTTGGGAATTCCGATTACTTCTCCACCCAGGACATGAGATTCTTTTACAGGTCCCCGCCAGCCGTGGTAAGCTTTAATCTCTTTTTTGCCACCATCCTGGACAATCACGCTTACGCCGAAGGGCCAGTTTTGTCCCAAATAAACAGTTTCGTTAGCCAGGTACTGGTTCATGGTATTCCAGTCGGCTTTTTTGGTAACTGGAGAAAGATAAGGATAAAGCTTCTGTAAGAAAGTAAATGCCTTAACACTACCCTCATCATTTAATACTAGAGGGTCGCCGCCGGCCGACCGAATGAAGTCAAAAAGGTGACAGGTAGTGTTGCCATCCAGGGTTCCTTTGATTGCCACGCGGCCGATCCCTTCTTTTTCTTTAAAAGCCTTTGCTACTTCCAGTAGTTCGTCCCAGTTCCTGGGCGGGGTTAAGCCGGCTTCTTTGAATTTCTTTTCGTTGTAAAAGGTAATTTCTACATTAGGACGGTAAGGCATGAAGTAGAGTTTGCCGTTGAACTCGCCAACCGGTATCAGGGAAGGCAGAACCTCTTTGGGAATTCGATCTCTGTATTCAGACAGGTCTTCCACCAAGCCCTTTTCTACCAGAGGGGCTAAGGCCATGTTGTCCTGTGTTATGATGTCGATTTCCATCTTGCCGGCTTTTGCCATTGCCTCCAGCTTTTTCGGAACATCCGATGCTTCTACCTGAATGGCTTCAATTTTTACATTGTTTGCCTCTTCAAATGGGGGAAAAACGTATTCCCGCATTATCTCCCATTCTTTTTCTGCCAGCGCCATGGACACCCTCAGGACTTTGGGTTCTTCCTTAGCAACGTCTCCTCCGCCGCTACAGCCTGATAACACTAAGGTTAGTAACAGCAAAGCTCCCAGCAGTTTGATGTACAGTTTTACTTTTCTCACTTTACATTCCTCCTTTATATTTTTTTGTTTTTATTACTTAAAAGGTTGCCCTTTTAAGTTCCCTTAGCCTTTAATTGCACCGGAGAGATAACCGGATTTAAGGTAACGTTGTAAGAGAAAGGTCACTAATGCCACCGGGATGGTCAGGATGGTAGAATAAGCTGCCGATTGAAACCAGTCTCCCCGGAGCACGTAGTAATAGGTTTGCAAGGGCAAACTGCGCTGAGAAAGGGTGAGGTATAAAGCATAAGTGAACTCGTTCCAGGACTCGAGCCAGGTAAAAATTGCCGCCACGGCAATTCCCGATAGAGAGATGGGAAAAACTACTTTAGTAAGAGCAGTCCACCGACTGGCTCCATCTACCATGGCTGCCTGTTCCAGGTCTTCCGGGATAGTTTCAAAGGTCCCCACCAGAATCCAGGCAATAAAAGGTAATACCTTAACCAGGTGGGCCAAAATCAACCCCGTATATGTATCTAGTAAATTCAGTTTAATAAAGTTAACAGCAATAGGCAGGGCAATTCCCACTTCCGGAAACATCCTGGTAAAGAATAGGCTTAAAATGACTGTATACCTTACTTTCTTCGGCATGCGGGAGATCACGTAGGCAGCCGGAGCTGCTACCATGATGGCAATAACGGTTGTAATGGTGGCTACTACAAAGCTTTTTTGAAAAGGCAGCCAGAGGTTGCCGGATTTCAGAACCTTCAACCAGTGGTTCCAGGTAAAGTTATGGATGAGAAAAGGGGGATGCTGGGTCAGTATATCCTGGGGAGCACTCAGGGATACCTTGACCATGATGTATACCGGCACAAGCAGGAAAAACATTACCAGAATGGCCATGGGCCAAAACAAAAACTTAATTACCTTGGCTAAAAGATCGCTATCTTGCTTTGTAACCATTATATTACCTCCTTGTTGCGTTCGGAAACAAACAGATACCCGAAGATAAATATCAAAATCATCACTAACAGAATGGTTGAGCCTGCTGCGGAAGTGTAGGGGTTATTATAGGCATTGTACTCCATATAAGCGTAAGTAGATAAAACAGGGGTATTTTTTCCGGCTAAAACCATGGGAAGCTCAAAAATTCTAAAGGCATCGATGGCCCGTAAAATCAGGGTCATGGTTATAGAGGGTTTTAAAAGGGGTAATGTCACATGGCGAAACGTCTGCCAAGTGCTGGCACCGTCAATAGATGCGGCTTCATAAACTTCACCGGGAATGCTTTCCAGGCCGGCCAGAAGTAAAAGAACTACCATTGGAGTAACTTTCCACATGTCAGCAAAAACTATCATCAACAGGGTTTTTAAACCACCACCAGCCCAATCAACCGGAATCTTGATTAGATGTAAACGGTAAAGAAGCTCATTTAAATAACCATGGATGTTGAAAATATAGGTCATAGTTACCGCTGAAACCAGAGTGGGTACTCCCATGGGAATCAGCAAGAACGAACGGAAAACACCCCTACCCTTAAAATTTTTGGTTAACATCAAGGCAATTACCAAACCTATTGTCATCTCCAAGGTTAAACCGATTCCGGTTATAATCATTGTATTCCAGAAAGCATCATTAAAATCTCTGCGGCCAAAAATATACTGGTAGTTGGCGAAAGTAGGGAATGCACCGGTGTGGGGATTCTGGAAACTCATAAAGATGGTATTCATTACTGGTAGAAAGGTAAATCCGATAATATATAACACCAGGGGTAACAGCATAATGATTTCTAACCGATACGTTTTTAATATTTTCATAAAATAGCCACCTCATTTTCCTTATCAAATAGATGAATTTTGTTCATATCAAAGGTTAGCTGTAGTTTGTCTCCCCTCTTCAGCCGGGTACGGACATCAAGTTTCGCAATAATAGAATGGGTTCCGGTGGATAAATGAACAATCATTTCCGCTCCTAGCAATTCCACAACATCTACTACACCTGTGAAAGAACTGTTTGCATGAGTTTCCGAAAGGACCGGTTCGCTATGTATATCCTCAGGTCGAAAGCCAAAAACAACTTCTCGCCCGGTATAAGCTTCCAGTTTTTCGGTTTTGGCTTTTGGCACCTGGATTTTAAAGGCTTGAGCATCCAGATAAAATTCATCGTCTATACGCTCTACCCGACAGGGTAAAAAATTCATGGCCGGGGAACCAATGAAACCGGCAACAAACATATTAGCCGGGTGATTATAAATATTTAAAGGGGTATCAACCTGTTGGATAGAGCCATCTTTTATCACTGCTATTCTTTCCCCCATGGTCATGGCTTCAGTCTGGTCATGGGTAACATACACTACTGTAGTTTGTAATCGGTTATGCAATTTACTGATTTCAGCCCGCATTTCCACCCTCAATTTGGCGTCCAGGTTAGAAAGAGGCTCATCCATCAAAAAGACCTGAGGTTTCCGAACAATGGACCGTCCTATAGCTACTCTTTGTCTCTGGCCACCTGACAGTTCTTTGGGTTTACGTTTCAACAAATGTTCGATTCGCAGGATACTGGCTGCTTCCTTAACCCGGCGGTCTATTTCTTCTCCGGGAAATCTTCTCAATTTCAAACCAAAAGCCATGTTTTCATACACATTCATGTGGGGATACAGAGCATAGTTTTGAAAAACCATGGCAATATCCCGGTCTTTGGGCGGTAAGTCGTTGACCAGACGATCTCCGATGTAGAGTTCACCTGCAGTAATCTTCTCCAGACCGGCTATCATCCGTAAAATTGTCGATTTACCGCATCCGGAAGGCCCCACCAGTACAAGAAACTCCCCATCCCTAATTGTCAGGTTCAGGTCATGGATAACAGTAACCTGTCCGTAATTTTTACAGACGTTTTTAAAAACAACTTCTGACATAATATTCCCCCCGAATTGTAAACGTTTTCATTTGAGTCAAAAAAAAATTATTTTTCTATTGCATTTTGCCTGCATTCAGCAGGTGCTTTTGAAGAAACAGGTGAAATATAATTTATTTTGGTTCTTCTCCATTTTAGTTGAGTTAAATG
>DFNM01000007.1 GCA_002376045.1 Firmicutes bacterium UBA3567 | reverse complement strand
GATAAGGAGTTATTTTTATATGTACCAAGATAACATTCCCACCTTTCATCATGTTATACTTCTTTAAAAAAATATTTTTTCCTCTTTAAAGAATCAAATCTCTATTATTACCTCAATCAAACTTGCTTCTTTTCTAAACAAAATTTATAACACTTCTAGCATTTCCAGGGCTTTGCATGCATCATCCTCATCAAAAGCCTCAGCAGGAATGCCCCCTGGAAGACCTTTGGAATGCCTGGTAGGAAGGAGTTAGAGAACCAGGCTGGCAGACCACTTGCAGGATACCGGAGTATTTATTTAGATAAAAAGTCAATCCGTATAATTTGGAAGGTTACTGAAAATGAAACTATAGAGGTTGCTATCGTGGCTGGTATTGCTGAACGCGACGGAATGTTAGCTTATAAACTGGTTTCCAGACGAAAAAATGATTTTGAAAAGTTTATAGAACATCTAATGAAAGAACAAACTTGATTCTACTATAAAAAGTCCCCTGGCCTTCTGCAGCAATAATTGATTCAACTGATCTATTACCTCACTACCGTATTTTTTGGTCAGCTTGATTAGAGTGGTAGAGTGGGGAATCTTTTCTGTTAAACCTATTCGGCAGAAACGACGCCAGCTTATGCTGTTTGAAAACTTTCTTTACATGGTTTCATATCCCAGCTGATAACGGAACTTGAGATACATCATACGGATTTTGGTGTTAAACCGCTTTATATATGGTTCAAAGAAAACGGAGATCATCAAGGATTTCGTCTATTGCCTGCAGTTCTTCAGGTGGTTTTAAGAGTTCCTTTGGCAGGATTTGTTCCCATATTGTCATCTGACCATCTTTTAACCTTAACATAAGCATCACCTGTATAAATTTTAGTTTTAATTGTGTAGGGTTTCCTTTACATGAAGTTTTTGGGTTGTTTGTATTTATATATTCGCCACAGGTATGCGGAAACCCTCTGTTTTATTGGAATATCAATGATTTTTAGCACTCTGTTCCGGGAATTCTTCAGGGGTAACTATTTAGATTAAAGTATCAGTGAATATATAAAAACAAAAACCCGTACTAAAAGGGTTTTGTTATCGTACCTAAAAAAACGGGATCTGTGCTGTCTATTTCTGCATCAAAATGTATGTGGTAGCAAAAACATCCAATATAATAAATATTTTTGTCCCGAATTCGTATATGAAAAAAGTGAACCATACAAAAAATCCTAAGGATATCCTATTTAAAGGTATTCTTTTTCATTTTAAATTATTAATGACGTCTAACGTCTCTTGTTTGCGACGTCCCTGAACCGGACCCTAAAGGAATACCCTATAGCGGAGCTTCGCTCCCAGTGAAGGAATGTGGTGCTCTGCCCTTTCCCTCTCCTATATTTGTAAAAATAAATTGTATTTTCCAATATATCTCCTCCAAATCAAAAATACACAAGACAATGTCAAAGTCGAAAAAAATACTACCTCTGCTACAACCAAAAACAAAGACCCTCTACCATCAAGCATCCTCAGGTAGAGGGTTTTTTGATTACAAAAAGGGGCTGAATTCCTCTGCATAATCAATTTTGGAAGCATCTTCCTTTAAATAATCCTTTAAAACATTACCCATCACTTCTACTCCTTTTTTTATCTGGTGTTTGTAAACAGCCGCGAAGCTCATTCTAAAACATCGATCCGAACTCTCACCACCTACATAAAAAAGGCTATCAGGGCTAATAAGCACATTTTTTTTCAAACATCTGTTGTAAAGTTCATTGGCAGAATACCCTTCAGGCAGCTGGAACCACAAATGCAGTCCTCCCCCGGTTTGTTTAAACTTTACTTCTTGGGGAAAATTTTCTTTAATGGCCTCTATCATAATATTATATCTTTCTTTGTATATTCCCTTCATAAAGTCAAGGTGTTTCTGCCATAGATTATCCCTTAAATACAGGTCAAAGGTCCTCTGCAACAGCCCGGAAGTTGATATATCAGTAGTATGTTTAGCAGCAACAATATTGTTCAAGAATTTTCTTGGTACCACTATAAAACCCAATCTTAATCCAGGCATAAACACTTTGGAAAAACTCTTTATATATATGACCCTATCTAACGTATCCAATGCTTTTAAAGGCAAAGCTTTATTTTCTGTAAAATTCAACTCACTAAAAGAATCATCTTCTACTACAAAAAAGTTGTATTCTTCACAAAGCTGGAGCAGTTTCTGCTTTTTATCAGCAGAATAAGAATATCCTGTGGGGTTTTGAAAATTTGGCATCACATAAACCAGTTTGGGCTTATGTGTATGAAGTTTTTGTTTGAGTTCATCTAAATTGATTCCATCCTCTTCTATGGAAATTCCTATAATCCGGGCGTCTCTGGAGCGAAAGACTTCAATGGCTCCTCTGTATGTGGGGTTTTCAACAAAAACACAATCTCCAAAACCGAGGAGTGCTTTAGACACTATATCAATACCCTGTTGTGCTCCCGAAATAATCTGCAGATTTTCCATCGAGGTTTTTATGGAACAGTTTTCCAGATGTTCACAGACTGATTGCCTGAGGAGTTTATACCCTTTGCTCTCATGGTAACCGAAAGCATTGCCTTTTTCCCTATCCAGTACCCGATTTATCAACATTTTGAAATGTTCCACCGGAAACAATTCCGGTGTAGGGGTTATGCTGGCAAAGTTTATGGTTTCAGGCATCATGTGGAGCTGACCCTGTTCCATCATTTCCAGATCATCAATTCCCTTATGCCTGTCCTTGTCTTCCCCTGAACTGTAACCCTTAGATCTTATATATGTCCCACTTCCTACTTGTGTGTAAGCAAGACCTTCTTTTTCCAGCTGCCGATATGCATTCACCACTGTCACATTGTTTATCCCCAACTGTGCAGCCATTTTTCGAATGGAAGGCAATTTTTGATTATGTCTCAAAACCCCTTCTTTTATAAGATTTTTTAAATGCCAGTAAAGCTGTATATATAAAGGTGTATCACTACTTCGATCTAATTGTATCGATACAATATGTTTCATGATTATCCTCCTTTTGGGTGTTGACGTATTGTTTATCAAAATGTTATAATACATTCAAAATTATTATGGGTACAGTTAATTGTACCGGTACAATTATTATATCAATAATCTTGATTTTGCAAAAGGGGGTACATTTTATGAATGAAAGGTATCAATTAAACAAAAATCTGGCTCAAATGCTAAAAGGCGGAGTAATCATGGATGTGGTAAATGCCGAGCAGGCAAAAATCGCCGAAAAGGCAGGGGCAGTAGCAGTCATGGCTCTTGAAAGAGTTCCCGCAGATATCCGAAAACACGGAGGGGTAGCTCGGATGTCAGACCCCAAACTGATTAAAGAAATAAAAGAAGCTGTTTCAATCCCGGTTATGGCGAAAGTCAGGATTGGTCATTTTGTAGAAGCTCAAATTTTGGAAGCATTGGAGATTGATTACATAGATGAGAGTGAAGTTTTAACTCCTGCAGATGAAAACTGTCACATAGATAAAACAAAATTTAAAGTGCCATTTGTGTGCGGTGCCAAAAACCTGGGAGAGGCCCTGAGGAGAATAGCCGAAGGGGCATCCATGATTAGAACTAAAGGAGAAGCAGGCACCGGTAATGTGGTAGAAGCAGTCCGGCATTTTAGAACAATCATGTCAGAAATACGCCGACTCCAAACCATGCCTGAAGAAGAATTGATGACTGCTGCTAAAGAAATTGGGGCACCTTATCACCTGGTAAAATTGGTAGCAGAAAATGGAAAACTTCCTGTTGTAAACTTTGCAGCCGGAGGTATTGCCACCCCAGCCGATGCCGCTTTAATGATGCAGTTAGGATGTGATGGGGTATTTGTTGGTTCAGGAATATTCAAATCCGCCAATCCCGAAAAAAGGGCTCAGGCTATTGTAAAAGCTGTCACTTATTATGATGACCCAAAAGTGTTAGCAGAAGTTTCAGAAGACTTAGGAGAAGCAATGTACGGACTAGAAATCGATAAACTGGACAGCAAAGAACGCTTTGGTGACAGAGGGTGGTAAAATGAAAAAGGTCGGGGTCCTTGCCCTTCAGGGGTCTGTGGAAGAACACATATCTATGCTAAAAAAAATAGAGGGAATTATGCCTGTTAAGGTTAAAACCCGCCAAGAATTAATGGAAGTAGATCGCCTTATTATTCCAGGTGGTGAAAGCACCACGATGGGGAAATTGCTGAGGGACTATAACCTTTTAAACCCCTTAGCAGATAGGATAAAAGATGGCATGCCTGTATGGGGCACCTGTGCCGGGATGATTTTGCTGGCAAAAAGAATTGAAGGAAATCCTGAAGGGCATCTGATGGTTATGGATATACAGGTAAGGAGAAATGCATACGGAAGGCAAGTAAACAGTTTTATGACCCACAAGGTTATTCCTGAATTTTCTCATGAAAATATACCCCTTATATTTATACGTGCTCCTTACATTACAGAAACAGGCAAAAATGTCACCCCACTTTTAGAACTAGACGGTCATATTGTAGCAGCTAAACAAGAAAATATGCTGGCTACTTCATTCCATCCAGAATTAACTAATAACATTGCTGTCCATGACTATTTCTGCAATAAAATGTAATTTTCAAAAATACAGCAGGTAATATCCTCCCTTCCAAAGGCTGTTGACAGAGTCAGATTGTCAACAGCTTTTCTTGTTAAATTTTCACTTCCAGGATAACAACACATATTTCTTTTTAATACACAACAATAAAACTATATTTCTTGCCATAAATGAACGGAATGAAATACTTGTTGAAGTTCAGATTGATTGGTGTTATTTTATAGAAAAGAAACAAGAAAAAGTCTTATAACTAAAGTGTTTGCCACAATAAACCCTGAAAAGGAGGGGGTAATATAAATCTAACACTTCGACAAAGAAATTTATTAAAGGAGTTATTTGAAATAAAAAATATAACAACCATTAAACATTTAGCAGCTCAGTTTAGAGTAAGCCAAAGAACAATCCGATATGATCTGGAAAAAATTGAAGATTATTTAAAACAATTCGAAGGCATAGCACTGGTTAAAAAGCCAAAAAAGGGTATATGGCTTGACTATAAAAATATTGACATTCAATATGTTATACTAAACAAACTCAATCAATTGGATGGAAACATTTACATTTTAAGTTCGAATGAGAGACAGCAATTAATAATCACAGAACTATTACAAAAAGATAAACCCGTAACAGTTAAAGAACTGAGAAAATTAACGGGGGTAAGTGAAACTACAATTTTAAAAGATTTGGATGCTGTTGAAGAATGGTTAAACAAAAGAAATCTGAATCTGGTAAGGAAGAGAAATTATGGAATTAAAATCTGTGGAGATGAAACCGACTTTCGTCGAGGAATCTGTGACATCCTTAAAGAATTTGCAGATTTAAATCAGCTTTTTGGTTTTCTTGAGCAAGCTAAAGATCTAAAAATTCTAACTAACCAGAATAAATATCTTAATAAATTGTTGGGTGATACAGAATTAATAAAAATTAATGAAATTGTTAGAAAGGCAGAAAAATTATTGGGCTTTAAATTTGCCGATGGAGCATTTGCCGGATTAATTATACACATAGCAATTGCAGTCAAAAGATTAAAGGAAGGTAAGGATATTCAAATTCCTAAGGAAAAGCTCGAAGAGATACGAAATAAAGCTGAATTTCAAATGGGTATTAGACTAGCTGAAATGATAGAAGAAAAGTTTAATATCAAACTGCCAGTTGAAGAAACAGGATATCTTACATTACATTTAATGGGAGCAAAAATAAGGCAGCAATTTGAAAATTCAATAGCAAAGAAAACGAATGAAGATTTATTAATAAAAAAATTAGCTTTAGAAATTGCTTCAACTGCAGAAGGAATATTGGAAATACCCCTTACAAAAGATAAGCAGTTTATAAAAGGGTTAATGTTGCATCTTAAACCTACAATTTCTAGGCTTGAATTTGATCTGAGATTTTCCAATCCGTTATTGGAAGATATTAAGAAGAAATATCCAGAATATTTTAGGGCCGCTCAACTGGCTTCACAGGTATTAAAAGGGCAACTAAAAAGGGATATAACAGAAGATGAGATAGGATTTATCGCATTGCATATAGGAGCTGCTGTAGAGAGGAATAAACCGGTAAAAGGGCAGGAAATACGAGTTATACTCGTTTGCAGCAGCGGGATAGGAACAACTAATATACTCGCAACAAGGTTAAAAAAAGAATTCCCTAATATGAAAATTGTAGGAATTTCATCAGCTTTCGAGGCGAAAACAAAAGCTGTTGAGAAAAAGGCTGACGCGATTATTTCAACTATTCCCCTTAAAGCAGATGAAATTCCGGTTATACTCGTGAATCCATTATTAAACGAAGAAGATATCGATAACTTAAAAAAAATACTGCCTTCTAATGAAAAACTTTATGAAACTCAATATAAAAACAGCCAAGATATTAACAACTTAATAAATTCAATATATGAAATTATAGAAAATTATGCATTTGTCATAGATGAATATTCACTGAAAAACCAGTTAACCAATTTGTTATCAACTTTAGAAACAGGAAAAATACTGGACCCTGAACATAAAGATGAGCTGCCCAGCTTAAAGCAGCTTCTGACAGAAAAATTTATCAAATTGAAATTAACAGCAGAAAACTGGGAAGATGCAGTTAGACAAACAGGAACAATTCTATTAGAAAACAACACCATCAAGGAAGGCTATATTGAAGAAATGATTAATGTCATAAAGAAACATGGGCCCTATATCGTTATAAAAAAAGGGATTGCTTTAATGCATGCTCGTCCATCAGATGGAGTTAAGAAACTTTCAGTCTCGTTAGGAGTTTTTCCCGATGGTGTAATATTCGGTCATCCTGAAAGGGATCCTGTATATTTAGTTTTTGCTTTTGGTTCTCTGGACAATACTTCTCACTTACTAGCTTTAAAAGAATTAATGAAATTAATTGTAGACAAAAGAGCTATTGAAGAAATTAAAAATTCTTCATCAACAGAAACAGTTATAAAAATTATCAATCAAAAGTTGGGGAGTGTTTAGATTGAACTATATTCTTAATAAATCACTAGTCAAAACCAATGTCAAAGTTAATGATTGGATACAGGCAGTCAGAATAGCCGGTGATTTATTAATCAAAAATGATCTAGCTGAAGCACGCTTTGTAGATGCAATGATAAACATTGTTAAGGAAAAAGGACCATATATAGTTATTTCAAAAAATTTAGCTATCCCACACGCCAGGCCGGAAGATGGCGCAAAGAAAATCGGTATAAGCGTTGTGACTCTTGAGAAACCGGTAAAATTCGGGCACAAACAAAACGATCCTGTAAAAGTAATAATTGCCCTTACCAGCATTGATGAAAAAAGCCATATCGAGTTGATCTCTCACCTTGCCAGAGTCCTGAGTAACAAACAAAATTTTGAAAAATTAAAAACAGCAAATAATGAAAACGAAATTGTAAAAATTCTGGGGAAGGAGGTGTAAAATTGAAAATATTAACAATTTGCGGT
Organism: Firmicutes bacterium UBA3567; assembly: GCA_002376045.1. GTDB lineage: Bacteria > Bacillota > Thermosediminibacteria > Koleobacterales > UBA3567 > UBA3567. The sequence continues at coordinate 4,162 of DFNM01000007.1, read as the reverse complement.
TTGGGCCAGGGCACAAGTCTATTATTAAAAATGAATGTCCAGGAAGCTCTACAGAGCCTGGGAATCGAAGCAGATGTTGATAATTCTGATGTGAGTTCTGCCTCTGTTGAAAATGCGGATCTTATACTGGCGGGTGAGTACCATATAGATTCATTAAAACACCTGGATACTCCAGTAATTGCAATCACTGACTTCATGGATGTGGAAGAAATTAAAAACAAACTTCAAAAATTTTTTAAGGGGGAATAATTTGTGGATACCTTAATTAATGTAAGCAAATGGCTGGCGGATAATATCTTCGGAGAACCTGCCCTGCTGATCGGTATTATCGCATTAATAGGTCTGTTAGCTCAAAGAAAAAGCAAAAGTGCTGTTATTTCCGGAACTATTAAGACTATTCTCGGTTTCTTAATCATCCAGGCCGGGGCAGGAGTGGTTGTCAATTCAATGCTCTCCTTCGGACCTATGTGGCAGCATGTATTCGGTATTGAAGCTCAACCATTGCAGGCAATGGGAACAGATAATTTTATAGCCAAATATGGCGGAACTATAACATTAATGATGACCTTTGGTTTTTTAATAAATGTTCTTTTAGCAAGATTAACACCCTTTAAATACATATATCTTACCGGGCATATGATGTTCTGGGTATGTTTTGTATTAACAGGTATCTTTGTAGAAACTTTTGGCCCCGATTTTTCTCAGACAAAAATACTTATAATAGGTTCAATTTTAATGGGTATTTACTGGACACTACAGCCGGCATACGTTCAAAAATATATGAAAAAAGTTACCGGCAAAGATGCAATTGCCCTCGGACACACGGTGTCTTTTGCCGCCTGGGCCGCAGGAGCTTTAGGCAAAGTAATAGGGAACCCGGAGCAAAATACAGAAAATCTTAAACTTCCAGAAGGGCTAAATTTCTTAAAAGACAGCAATGTTGTAATTGTTACGGTAATGGGTCTGGTTTATGGTCTGGGGGCAATTCTTGCAGGACCTGAATTTATGGCACAGTATTCAGGAGATAAAAACTATATAGTTTATGGCCTTTTACAGGGCTTAAAATTCGGTGGAGGGATTGCAGTAATTCTATTTGGAGTCAAATTGTTAATCGCAGAAATTGTACCGGCATTTAAAGGATTTGCTACAAAAATTGTTCCTGATGCCAAACCGGCTCTGGATTGCCCTGTTGTATACCCCTTCGCTCCCACTGCAACAATAATCGGTTTTGCTGCAGCCTTTGTGACAACAATTATAATGATGGTAATAATGGGAATAACAGGATTCTATGTCTTTGTCCCCCCAATGATTGCTTTATTCTTCCATGCAGCTGCCGCCGGAGTATTCGGTAATGCAACGGGTGGGATAAAAGGAGCAATTGCAGGGGGAGTTATTACAGGTTTAGTAATCTCCCTTGGTCAGGCTATTTTCGTAAAATACATCACCCCCACTACCGTTTCTGATTTTATATTGTGGGGTGGAGATACAGATATGTTCATATTCGGCTCAATATTAAAACTAATCATAGGAATTTTCAGCTAAGACTTTTAGGGGCTTTCATCAAGCCCCTTTTTAAATATAACATCATGTAAAGGAGGTTATCTTATTGTATGTCCGAACAATCTTCGGCAGAAAAAAGCCGGAGGAATTAGGAATAACATATATTCATGAACATTTATACACCAATCCACCACGGTGGGTTAAGGAACAGGACCCAGATCTTATACTTGATGATATATTGTGTTCTATTCGGGAAGCGAAAACTTTCAAAAAAGCCGGGGGAAAGACTATCGTAGATATGACTGCTGTGGACTACGGAAGAAATATAGAAATTTTAAGAAGCATTGCTAAAGCAGCAGAAATAAATGTTATAGCTGCAACAGGGTTTAATAAAGGATTATTTTTTGATAAATGGGTTTATGAAGCTGAAGAAAAGGATTTAATTGAATGGATGATAACAGAAATTACCGAAGGAATAGAAGCTACCGATAGCAAAGCGGGAATTATTAAGGTGGGTTCGGGATACAACAAAATCAGTCATGTGGAGGAAAAAGTAATAAGGGCAGCATCTAAAGCGCATTTAGAAACGGGTGCCCCCATTGGCGCTCACACTGAAGCCGGAACAATGGCACTGGAGCAACTTGAAATAATGGAAAAAGAAGGTGTTGATTTAAACAAAGTTATAATAGCTCATGCAGACCGCAATATAGATTTATGGTATTTTAAACAGATAGCAAAAAAGGGAGCATATATTGAGTTTGATGGCCCCTCTAAAATAAAATACTACCCTGACAGCATGAGAGTGGATGCTATAATTAAACTGGTCAAAGCAGGCTATGAAGATAAGATATTAATTTCAGGCGACATGGCCAGAAAATCTTATCTTGAAGCATATGGAGGTGGACCGGGTTTTAGGTTCATTATACAGAAGTTCATTCCCAGGTTAAAAATGCAATTCGATGAAGAAGGTTTAAATCCGGATATTGTTGACAAATTTATTACTCTAAATCCCCAGTGTGCTTTAACGTTTAAATAAAGGGTGATATCAAAATGGAACTTTCAAATTTATCCTGGCCTCAGGTGAAAGAAGTGTTAAATAAAATAGACACTGCCGTTTTACCCATTGGTGCAGTAGAAGCCCATGGTCCCCATTTAACCGTTGATACAGACAATGTAATTGCCGAATACCTCGGAAGAAGATTTTCAGAAGAAATCGATGCTTTGCTCCTTCCAACTATTAATTATGGACAGGTCTGGTCCTTGAAGAATTTTCCTGGTTCTTTCAATATAAGTGATGATACGATAATAAATCTTTTTTTCGATATTGCACACAGCCTGGAAAAACATAATATAAAAATTCTAGTAATAATTAACGGACATTTCGGTAATGTTGCTGCCCTTAAAAAAGCCTCAAGAATAATCATTGAAAAAACGTCTGTTATTCCTCTAGTATTTACTCATCCAGGCCTAGAAAATGCCGTGAAGGGTGTAATAGAATCTCCCCGTGCACATCCTGCTTATTTACACGCAGAAGAAATCGAAACTTCCATGATGCTATACATTTATCCTGAAAAAGTTAATATGGATAAAGCGGTAAAAGAATACCCCAAATTCCCTGAGTATTTCAGTTCAACTCCAGCAACATGGGATAAAATAACCAAAACAGGAGTTCTCGGAGATGCGACTGCTGCAACAAAGGAAAAGGGACAAAAAGTATTAAAAAGAATATTGAATAATATGGTAGTTATTTATAACAAATGGAAGGAGGAAAATTATGAAGTGTAAAGAATACATGGATAAAATATGGAATATTTTGAGTAGAATTAAAGAAACTCAGTTGGAAAACATCAAAAAGGCATCTTACTTAATGGCTGATGCCGTCTCATACGGTAAAATGTTGCATTTCTTCGGCTGTGGACATTCGCTAATGTTGTGCGAAGAGGTATTCTATAGAGCTGGCGGATTAGGATGTATAAACCCTATATTTGATACCGCATTGATGGTGCAGCATGGCGCAGTAAAAAGCTCTATGGTTGAAAAACAGGAAGGATATGCAAGATGGGTTTTGGATAGATATGAATTAAATGAAGGGGATGTCATTACTATATTTTCAACTTCGGGAAGAAACCCCGTCCCTATAGATGCAGCAACAATTTCTAAAGAATTGGGATTAAAAGTTATAGGAATAACTTCTCTTCAGTATTCTAAAAAAACTGCCTCAAGGCACTCGTCAGGCAAAAACCTCTATCAGTTATGTGATATCGTTATAGACAATTGTGTAGATTTTGGGGATGCTCTGTTGGATTTCGGTAAATTCAAAGCGGTTCCAGGTTCCACCGTTGCAGGAGCATTTATTATCAATTCTATAATTGCCGGAACTATAGAAAAACTAATCGAAAAGGGCATCACACCTCCGGTTTTAATCAGTGGAAACATTGATGGTGCTGAAAAACATAATGAAGCTGTACTCAAAAAATACAAAAACAGAGTAAAACACCTGTAATCAAGATATTAAAATCATTATATAAATCCTAAGCCAAAGGAGTAATCAGCAATTAGGGAAGGGAGGTCAATTTACAACAGAGGTCATGAAAATAATACCCGTAAATTCTTATAATGAAATGAGCAAATTAGCAGCACAAATTGTTGCCAGAAAAATAAA
>DFNM01000206.1 GCA_002376045.1 Firmicutes bacterium UBA3567 | reverse complement strand
AAAAATGAAGGCTCTCTTTTGCAGTAATTTGCCTATATTTAGAGTGGACTCCTGCGGAGTGCCGCAAGAAGTGCCACTTTCCTGAAGACCTTGAGTTTATGACCAAGACCCAGATAGCGTTAATGCTCATCAAAAAGATAAAAGACGAAGGGCTTTTTCCCGCCAAATGGGTAGGATGTGACAGCTTCTTTGGCAGCGATCATGCCTTCCTCGATGAGATAGCCCGTGACTTCTATTATTTTGCCGGTATTCGCTCTAATACCCATGTTTGGCTTAAAAGGCCAAAGATAGGCCTGCCTCCCTATAAAGGAAGAGGACATCGCCCTAAAAAGGCAAGACCGCTTACTAAATCTATCCATGTTTCTGAAATTGCCAAAGATCCTTCCCTTCCCTGGAAATCTGTTAATGTGGGCGAAGGAGCAAAGGGCCCGATTTTAGCAGATATTGTTCGGCTCAGGGTTATAGAATGCCGCGATGGCCTGCCCGAGGAGGAGCGCTGGTTGTTCATGAGAAGATGCGCTGATGGAACGATAAGATATACTCTTAGCAACGCTCCTGAAGATATTCCCATGGAAGAGATGATCCGTGTAGCCAGGATGCGCTGGCCTATTGAACAGTCTTTCCAGGAAGGAAAAAGCCATCTCGGGATGGACTGCTATGAAATACGTTCCTATCCTGGCTGGCATCGCCACATGACCCTCGTATTTCTAGCTCAGCTTTTTCTCCTTGAGGTTCGCTTTATGTTCACGTCTAAAAAAAAAAAACGATTCTTACACTTCCTCAAGCCAAACTATTGCTCACAGCAGCCTTGAGGGAACCGTTATCTCCCAAGAAGGCACTGGAGCTGATTGAATATTACATACAGAGAAACTTTATTGCTTCTCAATCTCATCGAAAAAGAAAGCTGGCAAAGTTACAAAAATTTGCGCTGTAGTAATAATAATAAAGTAACATCTAAATTTAAGTGATTACTGAATGATAAACGTCATTAATCTTCTTCAAAATCAATACCAAGCTGATTGAATGTTTCTTTAATCTTATCTTCGTAATCTTGTTCTGATATACTTCCTTCTGTGGCAATAAACTCCACATCTATCTTATTAAATTTGGTTTGCAGTAGATTCAACACCCGCATAATATCAGCAACCTTCCCTTTAGGCATAGTAAACTTTAGTTTTATTTCCTTTCTGACTCGAGCATATTCAGGAGTAGTCGCTTCGCTCTGCTCCGCAGATTCATGAACACCTATAGTAATTGTAGTTTGAGTAGGTTTATAAGGTTTCGGCTCGGGTGATTGCTCATCTTTATCCTTTTTATCCTTTTCTTTCTTTTGCTTAATACATATTTCTCCCTTAATTAAAATCTCTTTTCCTGAAAATGCTACTTGAGCATGCTCTTTGAAATAATGGCAGACAGGCTTATCATTTTCCAGTTCACCCAGCCCGAAAAGACCCTGTCTTACTCCATCAAGTATTCCTCGTTCCATAATCTCTTTGCTCACAGGTCGGGGCTCCCCGGGAGTTTTTAATGTAGATTGATAAAGCTGTTCAGTAAAAACGTAATCTTTCCCCACAAGATATTTTTCTTTGAGTACCAGCGGCACTATTTTTTCAAGAATCTCTCCATCGGAGCGAAGTTTTTCATAAAGTTCTTCATCAAGAGTTTTCTCTTCTCCATATGTAGGAATACCCAGATCTACTTCTTTAAGCCCATCTCTGCCTGCAAATGCAGTTAAGCGGTATAAGCTTCTGGTTGAATCTTTGAGATTTTCTTCTTCTTTTTTTAATTCTTTTTTCACCTCTTTTTTCTGTTCATCTGACAGGTTAAGAGTCTTATCATCTTCTATCATTTCATATGCTATTTTTCTCCTCAGTGTATTAACAAAGGGTGCTCGCTCTCTCTCCATTGGATAAAGGAAAAACAAAGTATTTCGATAGATCCTAGGTGTGCTGCCTTTGTTGTCCAGAATCTGTTTCATCAATGTTTCGTCTTTCTCTTTCAAAACTACCAGTTTCAAATCTTCCGAATCTGGAATATCGTTACTGTTTTCCGGCCAGGTAAAAACCTTAAACTTACCACCTTTGATGGACATTTTTAAAAGTTCTCTTTCAACGCTTTTTATTTCTTTTTCATTTACATTCTCTATTTTTGTAAGAAGAATGCGGTTTAAATTGGGTTGGTTGCTAAAAAAGTATTTTTCACTCTGATACTGAAGGTAAAAAAGCTTGTTTTTTAACTGTTCAACGGCTTCTGCTACAACGCTCGCGGGGTGCTCTGCAGTAGTGGCGGAACGCTTAATTTCTCCCATCGTTGCTCCTTTTTTCTGCCCGCCTGAGAATGAATAAAGGAAAATGGATGTTGCAGCACGTGTACCTAATTTCAAACCTCGGTACGCATTTCCAAGAGATCCGTCTACCTTTTTGGATCCTGACTCACTATCAGTAATATCTGCAGCAATTATTCCGTCATATTCCGGTCCGGTATGCTTGAGAAGCTCTCGGCGGATTTCCTGATTAGAAAGGTTAAAATCTGCAGGACTGATATATGGCCTGTGGCTGTCTTTTAATGAATGGATCACAAGGGAAAGCAGCCGCAACACCCCGCGCGTTCTCTGAAAGCTCGGAAAACTCCCCCACCGGTGATAAAGTATATCGACCACTTCAGGCATAAACGGATAGGAGGAAAGAAAGCGTTTTCTATATTCTGAGGGTTCAGTTTCTGCAGGCAAAATGGATTCTTTCTCCGCATAGTCTATAAATCCTGAAACGATTTCGTTTGCTTTTTTCTCATCAATGTTTGAAAAGAGTCTCTGCCTTATAACACGGGTGATTTCATGCTCCTGTACGGGGGTATAAATCTTCTCCACTCTTCCCGCAACTTTCTGCAATTGCTGGAAGAGAATTTCCGCTTTTGCATCATAGTGTTCTATGATACTGGATGGAAGTGTTACTACAAGACAGACTTTTCCCAGCGTTCCTGCCACTTCGGTCAGTTCCTGCATAAATGCAATGGTCTGAGCGGAAAGGGTGCTTTCTTCTACTTTAACGCCTGCTGCTTTAGTAACATATTCTAAGACCTCATCCATCAGAATTAAAACAGGCTGATTGACTTCTAAAAGCCTGCGAATGGCCTCTCTCCCAGGTGATACCTTACCGGTGAATCGCTCCCTTTTACCTGTTATTTGTTCCTCTAAAAAGCCCCAGATGGTATCTTCAGGACCCAATGTTGTCCCAACAATGACGGAAACCTTTGCACCCCATTCTATTGCTTTGTGATATAGTGCTATAAGGGAATGGGTCTTGCCGCCACCAAAGGGGGTTTGTATCTGGATGACCGGGTCACCACCTTCTCCTCTAAGGCGTTTTTCCAAAATTTCCAGCAGGTTTTTTAGGCCTTCGGTTAGGTAGGTCTTTCTAAAAAACTGTTCTGCATCCTTATACTCATCCGGTCCGCGGTTTTGATAAACCTCCCATAAATCAGCTGCAAAGACATCCATTGTAAGCCTGCCTTCGAGAATATCTTTATGGGGAACCGCTATTGTATGGAACGCTTTCATTCAGACAACCTCCTATATCCATTTATTTCTTTAAAAATATTTATCAGTCTTTCGTTAGCAAAGATATCTGTTCAGGTTTTTTGTTAATCTCATCTTTAAATCTATCTTTGCCAGCCAAGAAACCGTCAAGCAGTTTCTTTTCCTTGCTTTCATTGGGCAGTGTTTCGGAAACAGCCTGGGCCACTCGGTAAAATGCTTCACTTTTTCCGTATCCGGTTTCTAAAGCCACTTGAACCATCTCCTCACGTTTACCCTTCTCCCAGAGGAGGAGAACTCTATGGAGCACATCCACAAGTTCCTTTGAGTCATTTAAATCTTTAAGCTTTCTGTCTTTTGGTCCTATAACACGGATGAATTCACGTTCTTTCTTGATAAAACCTGCCCTGTTCCACTCCTGGGCCAGGTCGATGCCGCAGCTTTGAGCAAGTTTCCGTGCCTCGTCAAAAAGCACCTTGGCTTCTCCGTAGTTCCAGCGCCACAGCACATAAAACCGCGTTAAGTTTGAAATCTCCCCGGCAAAACCATTATGGAGAATCTGCCTTACAGCATAGTCTGTGGCAATTTTCCGTACATCCTCTAAAAGTCTATCCGCTCTTATTATGTTCCCCTCGTAGTCTATGACTTTCTCGTATTTACCGAAAACCTCTATGGCTGAACCAATGGCCGCGATAAAGAAATCTGCTCCACTGGTCCCCTCTTCCCATAACCTTTGGAGTTTATCGTTGAGATGTTTTTCTAAATCCTCTTTAACTTCATTATAAAAGCCTGTTGGTATACGCTCCATTTTTCTGGCTACTATATAAATGGAAGAGGCCAATGTAGCAGACTCCTTTGCCCTGAGCCTTGATTTCATCTCTGTATTTATGGGCCATGCACCAGTCATAATAAGACCTGAATCCAGAAGACTGTTAATAAGCGTTTCCCATCCTTCGGTGGACTTGTGGGCATAGACTATTACAGCAATACCATTGGGTCTCAGGACCCGGTGGATTTCCTGAAACGCCTTCTTGAGCATATCTTCAAAAAATCTCTTTCCCTCTTCCCAGCCGCCTTCACCGTTTGAGTAAGCCACTATCTCCTTTGATTTAGGTGTTAGAGGTGTGGAGAAAAGTTCAGGATATAAATCCCCGATTGTCCTCTTTAGCCAGACATAGAAAAAGTCGGATAGATGAGAATACGGAACATTATCATAATACGGGGGATCTGTAAATACTGCATGAAAGTAGTTATCTGGGTAAGGCAGTTCAGTGGCGGAGGATTGGGTTACTTTTGGGGGTTGTAATAGGGCATTAGGAATTTGGGAACAATGAAACACCGCTTTAAGTATTTGAGACGAATCCCAATGCCCCCTTGAATTACTAAAAGGATTTACCTCACCATAATCCCAAACCATTGGTAATGCCTGCCTATCAAAAGATCTCTCAAATGAAATTGCATCAGGTCTCCATCTAACTAAACAATTTAAATGTGTTGTTAATCTATCCACTCCTAACGCCAAATAACTCACAACTGCCTTGGCATAATCTCCATCATAACCTTCCTCCATCATCTTTTTATAAGCCCGCCGTACTTTTTCTACAAAGGTAATAAGTGCTAGCTTCTGTCTGCCATTGAATAGGTCACCCCAAGTATTTAAACCATAATTCCGGACAGAAAAAGCCCTTTCGGCTCCTCTTCCTTTCCCTTCTGGTGTAGGTTCATCCGGCACGGGGTCAATCCCCCATATATCCATCAGCCTCTGACGTTTCTCATTTAAACATTTTTCCGCTTCTTTAAAAACATCCATATCTTTTTCCGTGGCCACTCTATATCTTTTCCCATTTGTTCCGGGCTTATGAAGAACCACAGCAACCATTCTTTGCCCTGCTTTTCCTTCCCGGAAGAGTTTTCTTGTTGTATTGGCATCTACAACCGACCCACATACAGGACAGGTAGCAACTGCTCTTGAAATTGTAGCTTTGGAAGGATTAAAGCCATCGGGCATTTTTTCATATTCATCCCCTACTATTTTAAATTTTACTTCATTGTTTTCAATATAGGGATAAAGAGCTACCTTCTTTTTTTTCTTTTTTGCAAGCCAAAACTGACGCATTAACGGTATTTCAGCACCACATGATGGATTCTGACAGGGAATAGTTCTTGCCCAGATGTAGCCAACTGGTATAAATCCGTCTTCCTCTTCGGGATAAAACTTTCCAATTTCTTTTTTTGCTTCTTCCAGCACATAGTTTCCCCATTTTTTTACATCTTCTAAAAGCGGATTTTTTAATGTTTTTTCCTTTAAAAAACCAACCTCATTTTCTACTTCTTTAGGCTTTCCGTATCTTTGAGGGTATTCCAAAGTGCATTTCTGGATTAAAACAGCAACGGGGTTCAAATCATTAGAATACGTTTCACATCCCAGCCTGAGAGCCTCTAAAGGGATGGCACCCCCTCCCCCGAACGGGTCTAATACCCTTGGCGGTTTCCCGCCATTAGCTTCCAAAATGTCCTTTCTCGCATTTTCAATTATGTAATGTTTTAGGGAATTCTCCCACTTTGCAAGGTCTTTTATGATAAATCGCCTCTTTTTGTCCCTTTCGTCTTTGTTTTTCGGTGCAGGAATCAGAGCGGCGTAGTTCGTTGCCCTTGAAGAAATCAACGGCCGGCGTGCCCACCAGATATGAAGGGTAGATATGTGGCCGTGCCTGATGTTTTTTTCTCTTGCCGATTCTTCACTCACCTCCCTGACCGGGAATGTCTCTTCTATAAAACGTTTAGTCATTTATTTAATCACCTCATGTATTTTTAAATTTTTTTTCTTACTTTTTTTAGCCATTACAGTTTTTAATTCAAGGATACTTTTATCCCTTTTGTTTTCCATTCTTCAACCGAAACAACATACCTTACAAGTTCTATTCTTTCTTCAGGTTGTAGCTTTTCTGCTGGATTCTGGATGATGTATAGAGCAGGTTCTGATGCCGCATTCAGTATAACATAAAGGTAATATTCATCACTAAATCTTTTGGCTTTAAACCACTCGTTTTGTGTAAGAGCTATAGCACCGATTCCAGCTCTGGCTTTCACTTCAATGTATCGGTTATTCCCTGAAGAATCTATTGAACGAATATCAAAGCCGAGGTTCTGAGCTGAAACATCTTCCGGAGTTCTGCCGTGATTTCTTTCATATTTCATGGCAATTTCCATCCCGATGCGTTCTATATCTTCGTCGCTCTTCATCGCCTCTTCCGTGAAGGGAGAAGGTTTCACCCGAATAATACCTGTAAATCTCGGCATACTCATAGTCAAGCTTTTCTCCTGCTCAATGGTCTGCTTGAGTTCTTTCAGCGCCTTTTCATAACTTTTTTTCCGTTCTTCTTTATTTCGAATGACCAGATCAACATTTTCACCTTTTTCTTTTCGATCGTAAAGACCAATCAAATCTCCGTCTAATTTTATAATAAGATGTTCTAAAGACTTGATGCCATATTTCTGCTTTATATCAGCCTGCCTTATTCTTTCTTTTTGAAGTTCCCTTTTGTAATTTTCTAGATGAGAAATTGCCGTGCTTACGGTCTTCTTTTTTAAGTCTTCAATATCTACTTTTTCCTCAATTGTATTTTTTTCTCCGGCCAGGTCCCAAATAACAGCAGGAGACACCGGTTCTATACTGGTATCGCTCACATAAAAGGCAAAAAGCCTTTTACCAGCTACTGTCCCTGTGCCATCTTTGATCTCTCCCTCATAAAAAAGGATATAACCGTCCATTTTTCCTTCAGGGTCTATAAACACAGCACCTTTTTTAAGAGCATCGAAACACTCCCGCTCTACCCATTCCATCACTGCTTCAAAAAGGGGATGCCCTAAGGAAATAAACTCTGCATCCGGATTTTTAAAAGCAATTTCTTTGTCAAAGGCCACTTTAGGATATTTTCTGAGCAGCGGTCCCACACGCTTTCTAAAAGCATCATCGTCAGCAATTTTACGGATGGCATAAGGAATAGAATCTACAGCAAAAAACCCATCCTTTCTCAGTCTGAGTTTCCCCTTTGCCATGGAGAATGCCTTTTTAAAAAATGCTTCGGTATATTCAGGTATAAGCCGATGTTCTTTTGCACGCCTTGCCATCTCTTTAACCCGGGTATAATCTATATAACGTGTTGCCAGTGTTTCGCCCAAATTCTCTTTGATTTTGCTAATATATTCCTCATCTACTTCTATATCAATCTCTTTTAGAATATCGTCAATACTTCTTGCATTTGTAGCTGCTTCTAACAGAAGCTGAGAAAGGTCTTTATTATGAAAAACTTCACTCAACACATCGAAGACCTTATCGCTACCAAGAGCTTTTCTTATTTCCTCTAATTTCTGAAACAATCTGTTCAGTACTTTCCCTTCGCGGGTATCTTCAGATACAAGGTTGAAAACAAAAACTTCTTTTTGCTGACCGTAACGGTGGATTCTTCCCATTCTTTGTTCTAATCTGTTTGGGTTCCATGGTATATCGTAATTTACCATCAAGTGGCAAAATTGAAGGTTGATGCCTTCTCCTGCTGCCTCTGTGGCTACCAATACCTGTGTTTCGGTTTTAAATATCTTTTCAGCTTTTATCCTTTCTTCCAGTTTCATACCACCATGAATGGTATTGGCTGTATAGCCCCAGGCCTTGATCTTCTTCTCCAGATACTCCAATGTATCACGAGATTCCGTAAATATGAGAATTTTTTCACCGGGGAATTCAATGTTTAATCTTTTAAGGGTTTTTTTAAGTTCTTTTAACTTAAGTTCTTCTTCATGCTTGATGATATCTTTTGCTTTTTCAATAAGTAAATCTATTGTATTAATTTCTTCTTTAAGTTCTTCTCTGTTTTCAGCAACGCTCAAGGTCTCCCAGATTGTTTCCTGCTTCCATCTTTCCTCTTCGCTTAAATCTTCAACGGCTTCAAAATCAAAGATTCGATTGTCTATTTTGTTCCTGACTTGTGTATCTTTAAGCAGGTTTTCTAACCTTTTTTTTCTTCTCTCAAGGGACTTAAGAAGCGCATATGTGCTTGAAGCCAGCCTTCGTTGAAGTATAACAAGGGCAAAGGCCACATTCCTTTTCTTGTCTTTGTTTAAAGCTTTATTGTATTGGGTATTCACATATTCGGATAAATAATTATAAAGTTCTTTTTCTTTTGGTGAACTCGTCCCCAAGTTAAAACTGAGTGTTTTTACATGTCTCGGTAGAAAAAGCGGTTTCCCATCAAAATCCTTTAAATCCTCTTTAATACGCCTAACAAATAATGGATTATCTTTATTCCTGATGGATTCCTGGAGCATTTCACTGGTAGCAAAAAAGCCCTGCTCAAGAAGGTCAAGGAACAGGTGGAAATTTTCAGGATCACCTTTATGTGGGGTGGCAGTAAGGAACAATATATGTTCGGAAATTTTGGATAAAACCTCACCTAATTTATAACGACTAGTCTTTTCTGTTTTGCCTCCATAGCGATAAGCGCTCATCTTATGGGCTTCATCTACAATGACAAGGTCAAATTGAGCAGATGAAAGTGATGGCAACACATCATCTCTTTTTGCAAAATCAATGGAAGTAATAATCTGGTTTTCTCTAAGCCATGCATTATCACCGTAGAATGCCTCTAAAAGACCCCTATCAACCACAACAAAACTTTCTTCAAATCTTTCTTTTAACTCTCTCCGCCATTGGTCTTTAAGATGACCCGGAACGACTATAAGGATGCGTTTTGCCAGGTTGCGGAGTTTTAACTCTTTGATAATTAGTCCTGCCATTATCGTTTTACCTGCACCAGGGTCATCTGCTATCAGGAACCTGATCCTCGGCAGCTTTAAAACATATCCATAAACAGCTTCAATCTGATGTGGCAGAGGATCAACTTTAGATGTGTTCATAGCTAACAGAGGGTCATACATAGATGCAAAGCGATAGCGCTTTGCTTCTAAACTTAGGAATACTTTTGAAGGATCTTCGGAAAAATTGAGTTCCATTTCTTGAACACCAAGTGTCTGGAATTCTCCTTTAGGGATTATCTGATCAAGGTGTTCTCTAGATACAGTTGTAGAACCTACAATATGAACATATTCCCCTAAATCTTCAAAGATTTTAACTTCTATAGGTTCAGGCCAGTAATAGCCTTTTATAATACTTCCGGGTTTAATGTTTTTCATTCATTCCACCCCGTTTTATTTTTATTTAAAAAATTGATATTTCGCCTTATTTAATCTTTCTTTTCTCGCATATTTAATTTGTATTTCTATTTATTACTACAACTTCCCTTTTTTTCAAAACAGAAAAGTGTATTAAACCATCAATATACTTTTTAGCTCCATAAACTCTTTGAAAAACATATTCTACCCTACCCTGAAAGCAACCTCTAAAAAAAATGCTAAGGATACCATTTACTGGCGAACCTATTTTTTCGTAACCCCGAGTTGTTAAAGTATAAAAGCCTTTTAAATAACACAAAATTTGATACTTAAGCAACCACGGTATCTAAAGCAACTTTATAATTCAATGTTTTCACTGCTTTTTTAACTACAGTTTGTTTTTTACGTCTAAGAAGGCTTTGGCCTTCACTCGCACTTTCAGTCCGAAATAATGAACCAACCTGTTTAGCGGGTGGTCGTTGAGTTAGAGAGAAAGCTAAAGAAAAACAATTATCAGGTTTAAAACAATTAAAGATAAAAATACCGTTAGTCAGAAATCTGACAAACGGATAGATATTAAAAAAGATTGGATTTTTTCTTTAATATGGCCAATCTAGTAGAAATAAAATATGTTTTTTCAAATATATATCCTGGCATGACTTTACCAAACATTTTACAGAAAACACCGTTCAGTCCTTGCGAATAAAGGGTTTTAGAGATAATGGTATATATACTAAAAGTCATTTTTCAATCAAAGTTTCATAGAGCTTTTGAAGTTCCGGGCCTATTTTCTCAAGTTGTGCTTGCTTTTTAGGTCTGCCTTTCAAACTGGTGACAGTAACTATCTCTGCTTTCCTTATTTCTGTAAGCCTGTCAATTAGGGTTTCTACGCTCATGCTATAACCGGCATCACGCGCTTTTTTTCAGATAACCTGGGAAAGAAGCAAACCGATCAAACAAATAAATGTATGAACCTTGAGCTTTTGATCTGTCCAGTGATATTAAGGATACACGGCATGGTGATAAGGATTTTTCAAGTGTTTAAAGATACGTTCAATATTACTCTGGCCATAATAAGCAGCAATAATTTCTTCTGTAGACCAATCTTCTCTACAGGTAACCAGTAACTTTTTACCGAAAAGATTCTGGGTAATCCATTGATAAACCTGGCTGTTTATCTCCCAATCAATGTCAAAACGACCGTCATCTTTTTCAGTGATT
>DFNM01000013.1 GCA_002376045.1 Firmicutes bacterium UBA3567 | reverse complement strand
TTAATACCTCTTTAACTACAATTTCTTCTTGCACATTGTCGCCCTTTCCTTCACTGATCTGCTCCTAGACAGCTGATACTGGTTGGGGTATACATCCGTTGTGCGTTGTGACGCATACCCCACCTTTTCAAACATTGCCAGACAGCGTTTAAGAACCTGTCTTCGGTAATCACTGTAGGGCCACGGTATCACATGACAGGAAACCAGTTCGCCAACCCTCTATTACCTCTTATTTCTTCCCGAAAGCAATCCTCTTAATATTGAGCAAATGTAACGGCGAGATGTTGTCCGTAGAGCTACATTTTCCCCAAGTACCAGACCCAAGAGTTAGGGCGGGAGCAAGACCCGTAGTCCCTCCCACGGCGCCATGTGAAGCCGGAGTATTTACTAGGACGCGCCCCACAGGAATCTTGTTGGCAAACTCTCTAATATGTTCTTGATCTTTTGAATGAATCACAGCTGTATGGCCTAAGCCCCCAAAACAAACTAATTCTCGAGCTAAACGACATGCATTTTCCCACTTACGGAACGAGTACAAAGCTAACACCGGTGATAGCTTTTCCATCGAGAGGGGAAATCTCTTCCCAACTCCCGCTAGGGGGACAACCAATAAACGGGTTTCAGCAGGGACCGAAATTCCCGCCAGCTCTGCAATTTTAGTTGCTGGCTGTCCTACTATACGCGGATTGAGCCTCCCATCAGGGAGCACCATGGTACCCTCGAGGGCCTTAATCTCCCTTTCATTTACAAAATAACCACCGTGCCTCAGGAACTCTTCAACTACTTGGCTTAAAATGCCCTCTTCCACTATCACCGCCTGCTCTGAGGCACAAATAGTACCATTGTCAAAGGTCTTGCTTAGAACAATGTCGGCTACTGCCTTGGTAACATCAGCAGAACCGTCAATTACGGCTGGTACATTGCCAGGTCCTACCCCTATTGCCGGTTTGCCTGCACTGTAGGCAGCTCTCACCATACCACTGCCGCCAGTGGCCAAAATGAGGGCAATATCTGGATGCCGCAACATTTCCTGGCTTGACTCCAAAGTCGGTGAAGTTACGCAGCCTATCGCTCCTTCGGGTGCACCTGCTGCAACTGCCACTCTTGCCATAATCTCAGCCGCTGCCTTACTACAACGAGCAGCTGTTGGGTGGGGATTAAATACGATTGCATTGCGAGATTTAAGGGCGATAATGCATTTATACATAACAGTCGACGTGGGATTGGTTACAGGTGTGAGGGCGCCGATAACACCCACTGGTTCTCCCATCTCTATAACGCCGGCAGCCTCATCAGTGTTGAGAACACCAACTGTTTTTAAATTTTTAATATACTCATAAAGATTTTCCGTAGCAATTAGATTCTTGGTAACCTTATCTTCAACCACACCAAGTCCTGTTTCTTCCACTGCCAATTCGGCCAAGGCCCTAGCCGCTTTTTTTCCAGCAAGAGCCATTTCCCGGGTAATTATATTTACTTCCTCTTGCTCCAGGGTCAATAGTTTTTCCTGGGCTACAACCGCCCTTTTTATCAACCCTCGTATCTCCTGTATTGAAGCTAAATCTCGGTCAACAAGTTTCACTGTTCAATCCCTCCTCAGAGCCACCTGTATCCTTATGAACCGTTTTTTTTTCTTCACAGAGAAAACCCTGTAAATTCCTTGTTTTGAAAGTATACGGATGGTTGTTCTCTTCCCTTCCCGCTCACGGGAAGATCTCCATGCCCATATTTTTGTTTCTAGCCTTTATTCCCCGTTATAGAAGGGAAATCCTAATCACAATAAATACCACCCTATCCACCAATACGGCATTTCAAACCATAAGACTCTACCATCTTGGCTAATTGTTCAATTTGTTGCTGCGATGGGGGTTTTACCCCCTCCAGGGGATACTTTCGACCCAGTTTCCGGTATTTTGACTGGCCCAAGCGGTGATACGGTAGAAGGTGGAATTCCCGTACCCCACCCAACTCCTGAGCAAAGAGCACTGTAGCCCGAATGTTGGCTTCGGAATCATTGTAACCCGGGATTACAGGCACCCTGATGATAATTGGTATCCCCAACCCGGCAGCAACACGAGCATTATGATGAATGCGCTCATTCCCAACCCCTGTATACTGCCGGTGTTTTTCACTATCCATATGTTTGATGTCATAGAGAATGAGATCTATTAGTGGAAATATCTTCCTGATAACCTCTTCCCTTGCATAACCCGTAGTTTCTATGGCAATATGCACGTTTTCACTCCGCAGTCCTCTCAGGAGGGCTTCGAGAAACTCTGGTTGGGCCAAAGGCTCTCCTCCAGAAACCGTCACTCCACCTCCCGAGCGGCGATAAAACATAATGTCTTTCTTGACCTCCGCTATCACCTCTTCCACCGTATAGGTTCGACCGATTATCGTCAGTGCCCGGGCATAGCAGACCTCAGCACACCTTCCACAGACAATACATTTTCTCCTGTCCACCCTCTCTTCATCGTCCTTTATCGCCCCAGTAGGGCATACCTTAAAACATTGGCCGCAACCGATACAATTTTGGATACTGAAACCCAATTCAGGAGTACTAACCAATGATTCCGGATTGTCGCACCATAAACACCGCAGGGGACAGCCTTTAAAGAAAACCAGTGTGCGAATACCAGGACCATCGTGGATTGAAAATCGCTGGATATCGAAAAGCGTTCCTTGGGCCAGCGAATCATAATCATGTTTTATCACGCAAAAGACCTCCTCAAACTTACAAGTCGAGGGGCGAGAGGCTAGTCGATCTACTTCCCGCCCCTCCGTTGACATCCGTCATGCATTCCAGAGTATTTAGAAACTGTGCTCTGTCCGAGCAATAATATCGTCCTGAATAGCCTTGTCCAGAGCAGTAAAGTAGGCACTGTATCCGGCCACCCGCACTACCAGAGTCCGGTACTTGTCTGGGTTCTTCTGAGCGTCTAACAGTGTCTCCTTGCTGACTACATTGAACTGGACATGAAATCCCTTCTGATCGAAGAAGGTCCGCACTACAGCCGCCAAGTTGCGAAGTCCGGTATCTCCCGCGAGGGCGGACGGGTGGAATTTCTGGTTGAGAAGAGTTCCGTTCGAAGCAATATGGTGATCAAGTTTGGCTACAGAAGTGACTGCTGCGGTTGGTCCTTTAACGTCCCGTCCCGATACTGGAGATACACCATCAGCAAGAGGAGCTCCTGCCTTACGTCCATCTGGAGTAGCACCAGTCATAGCTCCCAAGGGAACGTTAGCTGAAACTGGATATAAACCAGGTTGATAACGGCCACCCCGTGGATTCGTATACTTCTCTACTTCTCGACAGTAGATCAGAGCGCCTTCCCTGGCCAGTGTATCTACATAGTCATCATCATTACCATATTTGGGAACTTCGTTGATCAGGCGTTGACGCAGCTCTTCCCGTCCCGCAAAGTTGGTCCGCATCGCCTCCAGCAGTTCTTCTGCTGTAATGGCTTTCTTTTCGAAAACCATGTATTTAATGGCTGCCAGCGAATCACCAACATTAGCAACCCCGACCCCCTGCGGGCCAGTGAAATTATAAACAGCACCACCTTCTTGCACCGATTTGCCTCGTTTGATACAATCTGCTACCATGGAAGATAGGAAGGGAAGTGGCACTCTCGTTGCATGGGCGATATCAACAGCGTTGTCAGAGATGATCAGAAGTTTAACGAAATAGGCCATTTGCTTTTTGAATGCCTCCATAAACTCATCAAAAGACTTGAAAGACGCAAATTCACCTGTTTCTGGTCCAAGCTGTGGTGTTGAACAGCCGGCGCTACATTCATTGCAATTTCCCGGACACCGCCCATTATTCATTGTTAGCTCTAGTACCTTGGCCATATTAAAGAAGGCAGCATCATGCCATCCCTCGGTTTTACCCATTTTCTGTGGTTCCACACAGCCGATAATACCATAGTCCCGCGCATCTTCTAAAGACAAACCGCGGTTTACTAGAGCAGGAATAGCAACTTCATCATTATAGTAAGCAGGCATTCCTAAACCAAGTCGGCTTACTTCAGCAGCTTTTAGCAACAATTCATCAGGGGTTTTGTTCCAAACTCTAATGGAAATCGACGGCTGAGGCAGGCGAACATGAGCTGTTGCCTCTAAGCACATGAATGATAATTCGTTGGTGGCATCAGTTCCTTCTGACGTTTGTCCCCCGACAATCAAGTTTTGGAACATTGGATACCCGCCAAAAGCCTTGGTAGAATTCTCATCCCTGACTTTGTTGATATCATTAAATTTTACCCATAAGCAATCAAGCAGTTCTTGTGCTTTTTCCTTGGTAATTTCTCCGGACTCTATATCACGCTTATAATATGGGTACATATACTGATCGAAGCGCATCGGTGATATGGAATGGCCATTGGACTCTAGTTGAATAATCAGTTGTACAAACCAGAAAGACTGGAGTGCTTCCCAGAAAGTCCGTGCTGGTTTTGCAGGTACCCATTCACAGTTTGCAGCAATCTGCTCAAGTTCTGCTTTTCGTCTCGTATCCTCAGTTTCTTCTGCCAGTCTTCTTGCTTCTGCAGCAAATCGTTGTGCAAACTTGATTGCAGCATTGCAAACAATAACTACTGCATTCAAAAATTGTAATTTTTTATGATCATCAGGATTAGTAATATCTAATTTTTTAATTTCATCCATGGCTTCGTCAATTATACCAGTAAAACCTTTGGCCAGCACTTTCGCATAGTCTACACAAATATGTCCCACACCATTGAAGAAATAGTTGCCCACTGTGAAAACTCCTGCGCTCTGAGCATCTTTAGCCGCCTGGGGCATTAATGAAGCTGCATATTCCTGGCATGTTTTACCATCCCAATACTCGGCTATTGCTTGAAGTTTTTCTTTGGTTTCTTGAGATACCGAAAAGGCATCACCTTTTCGTTTGGGCAACTTGTCTAGCTCTTCCAGCAACCATTTTATCGAAAATTCAGGAAATACAGGACTGCTCCGTGGTTTTCTGGTCTGATTACCTACAATTAACTCTTCATCTCGAATCACAACAGTCATACCCTCAAGAATTTTTTCCAAGGCCTTAGCCCGGCGAATTATTGCAGGAAGACCTTCTGTTTCCTTATAAGATTCTGTAATCAACACTGCTCGCTCTGGATCAATCTCTGGGGTGCTTGCAAGCAAGCATTCTTTAAGCTTCTCAATTCTCCATAAAGCTTTCCCTTGCCCGATACTTTGACTACCAATGGATGAACTGTTTTTCTGTATCTTTCGAAGGACTTCTTTGATTGTGTCCTCTATCAATCTCTCATCAATTGCCATCTAGCATACCCTCCTTTTTTTATAAAAGGTTGATTTTTCTATGAAAAGCTCTTTTCCCAATAAAATACTCTCCACTCTGTACAGCATACAGTTTCAATCACAACATGTAACAAACATATAAATCGAATTTCTTCTAAAAAGATGTTTTTTACAGTGAAGTCAAGGCTTCAAAGATGTATAAAACAATTTCCATGCTTACAGTTCAGCATTCAATTGTTTCAAATAATTTAAACCCCATTTCTCTACCTGCCATTACAACTTAATAAACACATTTCTTTTATAAACTCATTTCTTTTCTAATGTTTTTATGCTTTTCCACCCCTCTCGTCCATTTTTCTCTCTCAAATTGATTTATTTTCGAGATGTGGCTTAAATAGTTTTCTGAATTAGATATACGGTTTGGTCAATGATTTGGGTTCTTCTCCTAAAGCTGCAAGCAGTTTTTTGCCTACATCCCTGGCAGCTGTGACTGCCTGCCGCACAGCTCCGGAATCACCGGAAATCATGATTATGACCTCGTTGGAAAAACTGGTTCCATTAGAAGGGCTGGCATAACCTATCAATTCAACATTTGCTGTTTTAACCGCTGTATCCGACATCACAACCCCTATTACAGCAGGAGCACCAACAATCAACCCAAAAGCTTTACCAACAGGAGCATTAAAAGCCTTCTCTATGGCATAACTCGCCCGTGCTGTGTATTGAAACTCTAAATGCCCCGCATCATTGGCATACACATCTCCAAATGTCCTCTCCAGCTCCTTCAATGCAACTTCCACCGCCCTTCTGGCATCAGATACATCTTCAGCACCAAATATGATCAGGCTGCCGTGTCCTGCACCTCCTTCTGTATCCCTCGGCAGTTCTACGCTGATTATCTCCGTATTAGTAGCCTTAACAGCTTCATCAGCAGCCATGATCTGCGGCCCAGCCCCTGTCCTGCCTCCAAAGATCCCTATAGAACGATATTTTTTGTCGATACCCATTTTCTCAGCTAGAGCAGAATCAATATTGGCTATTACAAGCCCGATGGATTTCCCAATGGCGGTTCCTACAAACTCCGTAACAGAACTCGTCTTACTGCTGCTCGCTTCAGGTTTTGGGTTGTCCCCCCCACTGTTCATCCGTTTCTTGACTTCCTCCACAACCTTCTGTAATAATTCTTCTTGCATGATAACACCTCCACTTAATTAAAATTGTTCATCAGCTTTTTTTAGGTAGACTATCCTCAATATCCGGGTGAGGCCTCGGTATCACATGAACACCTACTACTTTCCCCACTTTCTCGGCAGCAGCCGCCCCTGCATCAACAGCCGCCTTGACTGCTCCCACATCTCCCCGTACCACTGCTGTAATAAGGCCGGCTCCGACTCTTCTATAGCCTATGAAGGTTACATTGGCAGCTTTAACCATAGCATCAGCGGCTTCAATACATCCAATGAAACCCCTAGTTTCAACCATTCCCAGCGCCTCTCCTGACAAGTCCACACCTCCTTTCAGCTGAGTTCTCATAATACTTGCCTGAATCCCGAAAAGGAAGTCAGCTTTTTGTCGGTTTGTTCCTCTGGTAAATCATTGTTTTTTATGCACCTCGCCGGTGAAGGTATAAACAGAAAAAATATTTCTCCGTTCTTTTGCTGTAATACAGTATGCGGGGTCAAATTGGAAGCATCAATCAATGGATTCAGGTATTTGTTCCATGTTCAGTATTTTTTTCAGCTTCTTAATACCCTTTCCCGTAAGGGCTGATACCCTAATAATGGGACCCTTTACTCCTGCAAACCGCAGAACCTTTTCAGCATAATCCTGGTCAGCATCAGGAAGGTCAATTTTGTTCACTATGCCTATTACTCTGTTGCTAAAAGCCGTGAAAAAATCCGGTGGAAAGCTGAAATCCTTCGAAGCAGCATCAATCACTGCACCGATTGTTTCTACTTCTATAGCTGAGGTGATAATGGCATGGTAAAGTTTGGGAATCTGAAGATATTCTCCAGGAATGTCTACAAAGCAATCTATGAATTCAATTGCTGGTGTTTTGCGGTAAACTTTCGGTTCATTTTTGAGAGCCTGAATAAGGGTGGTTTTTCCGCTGCCTCTGGGGCCAATAAACATAACTTTCTTCGCAGCCATCATGTCCTTGTCAGCTTTGCCGGGGTAAAACCCAGCTTGTTTTCCAGCGTTGAATTTATTTCCCTCAAGGCCGTTTCTACATCTGCTACATTCCCGTATATCATTAATGAGCCGGTAAATCTATCAACAAAGTTAATTTTTACATCGGCTACCTTTACTGCTATGTCTCCAGCTATAATAACAGCTTCTGAGGGCGTTATGGTCATTATTCCCACTGCCCCCTCTTCATTCAGCCCCAGTTTTTTAGAAAGTTCCTTTTTAGGTTTTGCTATAAGATGAGCAAGAGTAACCTGTTTACCTGGAACATATTCCTGTATGATTCTCGTTTTCCTATCACTCATTTTAAAAGCTCCCTCTTGTCAATTTTTATACCTTCTTCACAATTTATTATTTCACCCTATCGCTACTTCTTGTTGGGAAAATTCTAACCTTTTCGCAAATTACCTTTGTAATAATTTGTTCTCTAAAACACAGATTTTTGTTATATTTCTTTTAAGAAAAAATATAACTTTTAACAACAAATTTTTTTGGTTCTATTTATCATGTAATTTTTTGCTCAATGTTTGTGTTTTTTTGAGAAAAATAAAAAACCCTTACCTCGTTAGAGATAAAGGGCTGTTTTCCCCATTACCTTATTGGTTTGTATTATCCCTGCTCTTTCTTCCTGTATTCATTGGGAGAAATTCCAAACTTTTTCTTAAAAACTTTGCTAAAGTATCCAGTCTCGCCGTACCCAACCTTGCGAGCTATGTCAACAATGCTATCACTTGTAAATTTCAGCATTTTCTTTGCCTGTTCAAGCCTTAAATTTGTAACATGCTCTATAAAAGTGCACCCTACTTCGTTCTTAAAAAGCCTGCTGAAGTAATATGGACTGAGGTGAACGAAACTTGATACTTTTTCCAGAGTGACATCCCTGTAATTTTCCCTGATGTATTTAAGGCTTTTGTTTATGGTTTTTAGCTTAAAGGAATCCCGGTTATTGTTTACCATCTCAACCAGTTTTGTCAAAATGCTTTCCATCCAACTTTTCAATTCATGTCGTGTTTTTATGTCAATCAGGTCCCGTGTGTTCTGATAATTAAACTCGGATAATTCCTTAAAATCTGCGCCACCCTCTACAGCTCCTCTCGTAAGCACCACCAGCAGTTCCAGCATTCGAGCCTTTATCATAAAAGGATGACCCTTTCCTTCTCCTTCAAACCACAATTCCAAAAACTCCTGCAGTATCCTGCAGGCACCTTTACCATCCCCCATTTTTATTTTTTCAACAAGTTCCTTTTCCTTTTTGTAGGGATAAGTTATACTTGTCTTTTCGAAATCCCTTACATCATCAATATGAATAACCTGATTCCCCCCTATGAAAAAGGAATGCCTCTGAGAATTTATGGCTTCCTGGTAGGAGTTGTATAACTCCCTGGGGTCACTGTAATATCCACCTATACCCACTGTTACTGTCACCGGTGTATTTTTTTCGATTTCCTTTCTTATCTTTTCCCCCAGTTCAACGACAGAATGTTTGATTTTCTCCTTTTCCTTGTCTTTTGTTGAAGAATAAAGAATTATGATTTTGTCTCCTCCCAGGGGAATTGCCATCAGGGAATTGTATTCATCTATTACAGAGCGGATACAGCTCAAAACATCTTTTTTTAAAAATTGTTTGTTTATCTCACTCTGATGGTGTGTTGCCCGGGAAAAACCATCAATATTCACCAGCATAACAACACAGGGGATAGAATTCATTCCAAGAAAATTCGATCTTTCTTTTATTTCCTGCAGGTCATCAATATTCCCAAAGATGAGGTCTAAAACAAAGGACATTTCAATATAGGGCATAACCATCTTTAACCTTTCCTTCAATTCCCTCTCTTTCTGCTGTCTTTGCTTTTCCATTTCAATTTCCTTTATTGCCTTCTTTACAATATTGATAATCTGATAGGGTCTGGCAGGTTTTAGCAGATAATCCAGCGCTCCAAGTTTTAGTGCCTTTTGAGCATATGAAAACTCATCGAATGCTGTAAGCATGATGATTTTAACCCATGGAAACTTGTCTGTTATTATTCTTGCAGATTCTAAGCCATCTATATCAGGCATTTTTATATCCATGAAGATGATATCCGGATTTAATTTTTCTGTAAGTTTTAGAGCCTCTTCCCCATTACAAGCTTCCCCAATTATTTTAACATCAAATTCCTCCCTATTCTCGAGAATTGCCTTTATTGCCTGTCTTTCAAGCTGTTCATCATCAGCAACAATAATTTTATACACGCTTTCAACTCCCTTACCATACTATACTATTTCTTTTTAAAGATTCCGATACGGCCCTCTTAAAAGGAACAGTTATTTTAACCGTAGTTCCTTTCCCCACCTGGCTGTCCACGCTCAAGCCAAATTCGTGTCCAAAATAATGCTGCAGCCGTTTGTGAACATTCATCAAACCCAGACCAGTGGTATGTCCGCTTTCAGAGGTTTCTTTTCTCTTTAAAAGACTTTTAAGTTTTTCCCTGGGTATCCCCACTCCATTATCAATGATTTCAATTACAACCCTGTTTCCATCCAAAACTCCATTTATCCTCAGCTCTCCTCCTTGCTTCTTCAATTCAAGGCCGTGGACTATCGCATTTTCCACAATGGGCTGGATGGTCAAAAGGGGAATTGGCGTTTTCATTAATTCCTTCTCAACATCAAGCCACGTTTTAATTCTGTCTCCAAACCTTACCTTCTGTATCAATAGATATTTTTTAACGCAATCAAGTTCCTTTTCAAGGGTTACTATTTCTCCTATATTCCTCAGGCTGTATCTTAAAAGGTCCGATAATGCATATGTCACCTCTTCCGTCTGAGGGGCGTTTTCAAGGAGAGCCAGCCGCGCTATTGTATTTAATGTGTTGAAAAGAAAGTGTGGGTTTATCTGGGATTGAAGGGCTTTTAACTCGGTACTTCGCAACAACTGCTCCAGCCCTCTCCTGGCCTTGATTTCCTCTATCAATTCCTGCTGAAATATGTTGGCAATCCCAATTTCCACTATATAATTGGCTACAATGGCCAAAAGTTCTGCTGCAGCATGCACCCTGCTTTTGGGAATAACCTCTATCTTTTTAAAACACCTCATTAGCTTCTCTTTATCTACATCTAAATCTCTCGTTCTGTAGGCTATCATTTCCTCTACATTCCGGGTCTTTACCTCTTCTGTTAAAACCACCTGGCCGCACAAAACGGTACCTATTAACTGCTCCTTCACAATTATCGGGGCTGCCAGGTCAATCAAACCTGAATGGCAGTGATAAATATATGGGCCGCCTATCTCTTTTGCTTTCATGCCTCCATGAGCATCGGAAAGCATACAGCGCCTTCTTCCCTGCTCTGATGCCCGGATGATTTTGCAAAAATCAGTAAAGTTGCTGGGTTCAGTAACGGGAACACCCTCTCTATCCGCAACCACAGCCGCCAAACCGGTAGCATCAGCAAACTTGTCCTGGATATTCTGGAGGATATCAATCTTAACTATGTTAGCCAGGGAAAACTTTTTTTTATTCAAAAAGCACACCCCCCAGGATTAACACAATGTTTTTGAAAACTCCAATTTAACCCTTAACCACCTGTTTTGGAAAAGAATCGAAAACACTTTTACATAAAATCATTATTCTTTATAAAAAAATCTTTTCCTTCCGATTTTCTAAATTTTTCGTATATTTAGCTTAAAAATTAACAAGTTAGGTGTGAATCAAGCTCGCAAGGGTATTCAGGTCAACATTCCCTCCGCTGATTACAACTGCTATCTTTTTGTCTCTGCACGGTAGCCTACCTGATACTACCCCTGCCAGGGATACTGCTCCTGAGGGCTCTGCCAGAATTTTAATCCTTTCCAGCAGGAACTTAAGGACATCTATAATGTCTTCTTCTTCAACTCTAACGATTTCGTCCACATATTTTTCTACAATTTCAAAGGTTTTTTCTCCCGGCTTTTTGGCCCTTAAACCATCGGCAATAGTTTTAATCTTTTCTAATTCAGTGACTCTCCCCCTAGTAATGGACAGATACATAGATGCGCTGTGCAAAGGCTCAACACCTACGACCTTAATCTCAGGAAATTTTTGTTTTAGTAGAGATATTCCCGATATTAACCCTCCACCCCCTATTGGTGCAACTATAATATCAGGCTTTTCCTGCTGAACAATTTCCAGACCAACGGTCCCCTGACCCGCTATAATGTGGTAATCATCATATGAATCGATGTAAAAATATCTTTCTTCTCTGGCAAGTTTTTGGGCCAGTGCCTTCCTTTCATCTGTAGTGTAGCCGTGTTTTATTACCTGGGCATTGTATCCCTTTATGGCATTAATCTTTGTTTCAGCAGCATCCTCGGGCACTACAATCTTCGCAGGTATATTCATGAGTCTGGCTACATAAGCAACTGCCTGGCCGTGGTTTCCACTTGAAGCTGTGATTACACCCCTCTCGATTTCTTCTCTTTTCAAAGAGGAAATCTTGTTATAAGCTCCTCTTACTTTAAATGAACCTGTTTTCTGGAAGTTTTCCAGTTTCAAGTATACTCTATTCCCTGTCAAATTGTTTAAAGTAGAGGACGTAATCAAAGGTGTACGATGAACAATTCCTTCCTGCTTTTTAAAAGCCTCTTCAACTTCTCTAAAATTCATTATTTCCCCTCCAGTTCGTGTTTCCGTTTGTCTTTCATGGTCTTTGA
>DFNM01000223.1 GCA_002376045.1 Firmicutes bacterium UBA3567 | reverse complement strand
GAATTTGCCACTCAATGGCTCACAGGTTAGGAGAGATTTTCCATATACCTCATGGTCTGGCGAACGCTTTGATGCTTTCCCATGTCATAAACTATAATGCAGGAAATGTGAAAGTGGATAACAAAAAAACCGAGCAGAAAGAACGTCAAGCAGAAACGGCCAGAAGAAAGTATGCTGAATTAGCGGACTGTATAGGCCTTGGCGGTATTGACAGTGCTGAAAAGACGAAGAATCTGATAAATTCAATTGAGGAACTCAAACGCGCTTGTGGCATACCACCATCTATAAAGGAAGCAGGGATTGAGGAGAAGGAATTTTATGCGAACCTTGAGATGATGGCTGTAAGAGCGCTTGAAGATCCGTGTACCGACACCAATCCCAGGCGCCCATCCCTTGAGGATATTAAGAAGCTTTATATAGATGCCTTTAGAGGCAATTAAACTGACTGAAAGGATCGCAAGAATTGGATCACCTGTTTTATGCAAACTAGTGGTTGTAGTTGCGCGTTATCACAAGATATAGAGTGATTTTATCGATAAAATAGACTTTTTACAGTAGAATCTGTGTTGAATTAACTGCATAACCTTTTTAGAAACACACAAATCTTAGGCAAAAAATTACGGGAAAGTGAGTAAGTGCCGCAAGAAAGTGCCTGAAAAAGCCGACTTTTGATTGAAATTGCGACAAAAATCTACTTTGAAAAAGATAAATTATTACAAAGGAAATTTGCAAAAGGGGCAGAATTAGCTTTCTAACCATTAATAAAGAAATAAATTAATAAAGAAATTAATAAAGAACATGGAAATTCGGTAAAGCTGTTGTGTAAAGAGATTTTGGCAGGGTTTATGTCAATATTATGCGAACTTGCTTGAAAGGAGGTGTGGATTTGTCAGGAGAAGCGCTGGGAATGGTTGAAACTAGGGGTTTCATTGGATGTATTGAAGCCGCTGATGCTATGGTTAAAGCTGCCAATGTAACCTTCATAGGTTTTAGAAGAGTGGGAGCAGGTCTTATTACAGCAGTGGTGCGAGGAGATGTGGGGGCAGTCAAGGCGGCTGTTGATGCAGGGGCAGCTGCTGCCAAAAAGGTGGGGAAAGTAGTAGGTGTTCATGTGATACCGAGGCCTCACCCGGATATTGAGGATAGTCTACCTAAAAAAAGTTAATGAATACTTTAAATTAAAGTGGAGGTGTGAACATGCAAGAAGAATTATTACAAAAGGTTGTGGAGGAAGTCAAGAAACGGATGAACGGCGGGGGAAACAACCCAAAACCTGAAGCGAGCAGCAGTAAGACGAGTTCTGTTACAGAGTTTGTGGGAACTGCTATTGGGAAATCCATCGGGCTTGTAATAGCCAATATCGATTCTGCTCTGGCCGAGAAAATGGGTATCGACAAAAAATATCGTTCTATAGGGATCTTTGGAGGCAGGACAGGGGCTGGACCTCAGATCATGGCTGCTGATGAAGCTGTTAAAGCTACAAATACGGAGGTAATCAGTGTAGAACTGCCGAGGGATACTGAAGGAGGTGCAGGACACGGCAGCCTGATCATATTTGGTGCTGAAGATGTGTCTGATGCCAGGAGAGCTGTAGAAGTTGCGTTGAAGGAACTGGAGAGGACTTTCGGGGATGTGTATGCAAATGATGCAGGTCACCTGGAGTTTCAATATACTGCTCGAGCAAGTTATGCCATAGAGAAGGCTTTTAATGCTCCTATTGGTAAAGCTTTTGGGTTGATTGTTGGCGCTCCTGCTGTGATAGGTGTTCTGATGTCAGATGTAGCCGTTAAAACAGCAAATGTTGAATTGATAGGTTATGCAAGCCCGTCTAATGGAACCAGTTTTTCCAACGAGGTTATAATTATGATTTCCGGTGATTCAGGAGCTGTGCGGCAGGCAGTCACAGCTGCCAGGGATGTAGGCAAAAAACTGCTTGCAGCTTTAGGAGAAGAACCTAAATCAGTAACTAAACCGTATATCTAAGCAAAATGATTTTAAGGAGGTGTGATAATTGAAAAGGGCTAAAAGATTTGAAGTTTTAGAAAAAAGACCAGTCAATCAGGATGGATTTGTAGCAGAATGGCCTGAAGTTGGCCTGATTGCCATGAATAGCCCCCATGACCCTAAACCCAGTATAACTGTAAAAGACGGCAAGATAATTGAAATGGATGGCAAAACTCGGGAAGAATTTGATTTCATAGACCAGTTTATAGCCGATTATGCCATAAACATTGAAAAAGCAGAGGAAGTAATGAACATGGATTCTGTTAAACTGGCAAAAATGCTGGTAGATGTAAATGTGCCGAGGGAAGATATTATTCCACTTACTACAGCAATGACCCCTGCTAAAATAGTTGAAGTTGTAGGTCATATGAATGTGGTAGAAATGATGATGGCTGTACAGAAAATGAGGGCCAGGAAAACTCCCGCTAACCAATGTCATGTTACCAATGTGAAGGACCATCCCGTTCAGATAGCTGCAGATGCTGCAGAAGCAGCCCTCAGAGGTTTTGCTGAACAAGAAACTACTATAGGAGTTGTAAGGTACGCTCCATTCAACGCCCTTGCTCTGTTAGTGGGCTCACAGACGGGAAGAGGAGGAGTGCTCACCCAGTGTGCTATAGAAGAAGCAACAGAACTTTTACTGGGAATGAGAGGGCTTACGGCATATGCTGAAACGGTTTCAGTATATGGGACCGAGCAGGTGTTTGTGGATGGTGATGATACACCATGGTCAAAAGCATTTCTAGCGTCTTGTTATGCTTCTAGGGGATTAAAGATGAGGTTCACATCTGGAACAGGTTCCGAGGTCCAAATGGGGTATGCAGAAAACAAATCGATGCTTTACCTAGAAGCCAGATGCGTTATGGTTACAAAAGGTGCAGGAGTTCAAGGATTGCAGAATGGTTCTATCAGCTGCATTGGGGTGCCTGGAGCTGTTCCTTCTGGTATTAGGGCTGTGCTGGCTGAAAACCTTATCACAGCAATGCTGGACTTGGAAAATGCGTCAGGTAATGACCAAACTTTTTCTCACTCAGACATCAGACGGACTGCCAGAATGCTGATGCAGTTTCTGCCGGGAACAGATTTTATATTCTCAGGTTACAGCGCTGTGCCAAACTATGACAACATGTTTGCAGGTTCCAACTTTGATGCTGAAGACTTCGATGATTACAACGTCCTTCAGAGAGATCTCCAGGTCGAAGGTGGAGTAAGGCCTGTTTCTGAAGAAGAAGTAATAGCTATAAGGAATAAAGCTGCGAAAGCTATTCAAGCGGTATTTAAAGGTTTAGGACTACCACCGATAAGTGATGAAGAGGTTGAAGCAGCCACATATGCTCATGGCAGTAAGGATATGCCTGATAGGGATGTGCCTCAAGATCTGAAAGCAGCTGACGAACTTATTAAGCGTGGGGTAACAGGAATAGATGTGGTAAAAGTTCTCGCTGAGGCAGGTTTTGAAGATGTGGCTGAGAACATTTTAAACCTTCTAAAGCAGAGAGTATCAGGAGACTATCTCCATACCTCGGCAATACTGGATAAAGATTTTAATGTGATCAGCGCTGTAAATGATAAGAATGATTATCGAGGTCCTGCAACAGGATTTAGGATAAGCAAAGAGCGCTGGGAAGAGATCAAGAATATCCGCAATGCCTTAAAACCTGAGGATTTTGACTAAAGAAAGGGGTGAGACAACATGCGATTGAGTGAAGAATTAATTCGTGAAATAGCAGCACAGGTAATACAGAGTTTGGAACAATCTAACAAACCGGCTGCTGATATTTCTGCTATGGAACTGATTGAAAAGGGTGAAGCTCAAAAAGGAACAAATACTGATGAAGTTGTGATTGGGGTGAGTGTTGGATTTGGAACACATCAGACCAAAACGATCATTGATATTCCTCACTCAAAAGTTCTGCGTGAGATGTTCGCAGGGATTGAAGAAGAAGGCTTAAAAAGCAGAGTTGTGAAGATAAAGCACTCTGCAGACCTGGGGGTTATTGGAAATACTGCTGCAAAACTGAGCGGTTCCGGGATTGGTATAGGCATCCAATCGCGGGGAACAACACTGATACATCAAAAAGATCTAGTTCCTTTAAACAATTTAGAACTTTTCCCCCAATCTCCTCTTCTTGATCTGGAGACCTACAGAGCCATTGGTAGAAATGCCGCTAAATATGCTAAAGGGGAGAATCCATCACCTGTTCCCGTGAGAAATGACCAGATGGCAAGACCCAAATACCAAGCGAAAGCAGCTGTTCTCCATCTGAAGGAGACACAGCATATAGAGAGAGGGGCTAAACCCGTTGAACTTGAAGTTCGATTTAAGTAGTGACATAGGAGGTGAAAATTTTGAATCAAGAAAAATTAATTGAGGAACTGGTTAACGAAGTGCTGAAAAAAATGCAGCAAGGCGGGACAGCTGCTGCAAGAAAAACAGTTGGAGGAAACTATGGGGAAGACCTTGACCCGGAAAAAGATTACCCCCTTGCTACTAAAAGGCCTGAGCTTCTAAAAACACCAACCGGCAAAAGACTTGCGGATGTAACCCTTGAAAATGTGCTGAAGGGTGAAATAACAGCTGCTGATGTGCGAATAACACCTGAAACCCTTAAAATGCAGGCCAAGATAGCAGAAAAAGTTGGCAGGTACCAATTTGCCCAAAATTTGCTCAGAGCGTCTGAGCTTACACAACTGCCGGATGAAAGGGTGCTGGAAATTTATAATGCCTTGCGGCCTTATAGATCGACGAAAGAGGAGCTTCTGGAAATTGCCGATGAACTAGAAAAAAAATATAATGCTGTGGTTAATGCTAATTTTATTAGAGAAGCGGCAGATGTTTACGAACGAAGGGGCATTTTAAAAGCATAAAACATATAAAAATCCACAGAATTTCTCCCTCCCTGCTCCCTGCATTGAAAAATCCGCATAGCAGGGGAGGGAGTAGAGTTTATCACAGAATGGTTGATGGTCTTAAAGCGAATTGTTTGAACAGTCGAATATTTTACTTGTTGCTGCGAAACCTTTATTATTGCTATAGCATCAGGTGGCATCCTTGTTGTACAAAAAGTGTAACGACTTTGCTTGAAAGCAGTTTTTTTAAAAAAAGGGGAACAGGAGTACGCACCAAGAAAGTGCAAGAGGTGATGACATGAAGGTAATTGCAGGTGTTGATATAGGCAATTCAACGACAGAAACGGCTCTTGTCAGACTAAATGAAGAAGCAGGATGTAATTTTATCGCCAGCAGCATTGTGCAGACTACAGGAATTAAAGGAACTGTGGAAAACATACCGGGAATTATCACTGCTTTAAAAGATGTGACGAAAAAAACAGGGATTTCAGTAAAGGATATAGATCTGATCCTTTTAAATGAGGCAACACCTGTAATAGGAGACGTAGCAATGGAAACCATAACTGAAACTATAATAACAGAATCCACCATGATAGGCCACAACCCTTCTACTCCCGGTGGAGAGGGCTTGGGGACAGGAAAAATTATTGATATCACTGACCTTGACAGCTGCAAAGATGAAAAGGTGATCTGCCTGATTCCAAAGGAAGTCGATTTTGAAACAGCTGCTGGGATGATAAACAAAGCATTGGAAAAAGGCGTAGATGTGCAGGGAGCTGTTGTCCAGAAAGATGATGGAGTTTTAATTTCCAACAGGATTGCAAAGAACATGCCTATAGTTGACGAAGTGAGTGAGATTCACAAAATACCCAAAGGTATGCCTGCAGCAGTAGAGGTGGCCCAACAGGGGAAAACCATCAAAACCCTCTCCAATCCCTATGGAATTGCTATAGTTTTTGGTCTTAGTTCAGAAGAAACAAAGATGATAGTACCCATTGCTAGGGCTTTAATCGGTAACAGATCAGCAGTGGTGATAAAAACACCAAAAGGGGATATCAAAGAGAGAAAAATTCCTGCAGGAAGCCTGACGATATCAGGAGAGAAAAACTCACTCACAGTGGATATTCAGGAAGGTTCGGCAAAAATAATGGAAACTGCTGAGAAGGTGTGGCCTATTGCTGATGTAACGGGAGAAAGCGGAACCAATGTAGGAGGTATGTTGGAAAGGGTTAGATTGTTAATGAGCGAGGTTACGAGCCAGGAAATTTCATCGATAAAAATCCAGGATATTCTCGCGATTGATACTATGCTTCCGCAAAAAGTGAGAGGAGCTTTGGCTGGAGAGTTTTCGATGGAGAATGGAGTAGCTTTAGCAGCCATGGTAAAAACCAGCCGTCTTCCCATGGAACAGATAGCCAGAAAACTAAAAGACGAACTGGGGATAGAGGTCCACATTCAGGGTGTAGAAGCGAACATGGCGGTTCTAGGTGCTCTTACCACACCCGGTAGTGACATTCCCATAGCGATCATTGACATGGGGGGCGGTTCTACCGATGCTGCCTTGATGAACAAAGAAAGAAAAATTACTTCGATTCATCTCGCAGGAGCAGGAGACATGGTTACCATGCTTATAAACTCTGAGCTGGGATTGGATGATATCAAACTGGCGGAAGACATCAAGAGATATCCCTTGGCAAAGGTTGAAACTCTTTACAGCATTCGCCTAGAAGATGGCAGTGTGAAGTTTTTTGACCGTCCCCTGGAACCAGAACTCTTTGCCAGGGTAGTGCTGCTAAAAGAAGATGTGATGGTTCCTCTGCCTACGGACCATTCTATGGAGAAGATTAGAAACGTTAGACGAAGGGCTAAAAGGGAAGTGTTTGTTACCAAT
The DNA here is from genome assembly GCA_002376045.1 of Firmicutes bacterium UBA3567. Taxonomy (GTDB): domain Bacteria; phylum Bacillota; class Thermosediminibacteria; order Koleobacterales; family UBA3567; genus UBA3567. The sequence goes on along the minus strand of DFNM01000223.1, from coordinate 695 downwards.
GTGCTGCGAGCTTTGAGCAAGATTTCTCCAACAAACAACATCCGGCATATACCATTTGTTGTGATGGTAGGTGGGTCTGCTCTGGACTTTGAGATACCCGATATGATTTCCGATTCCCTTGCAAGATACGGCATAGTGTGTGGTAGAGCTAACATACGGGGGAAAGAAGGTCCGAGAAATGCTGTGGCTACAGGCCTTGTTCTTTCATATATAAGCGGAAGGTGAGCTTATGAACACATACACCCTGAAAACCAAGAAACCTGCAATATATATAGATTTCGTTGAAGAAGTTCCTGGGTGCATTAAATACGTGGAGTACGGAATAGAAGAAGAGGGAGTGCCGTGGGAGAAGAGGAAATCGTCCTGCAGAGATGCTGTTTCTGCAGCATACAAAGCTGCCAGCGATTCACCAATAGGAATAGGGATAGGGATAGGTGAAAACAATCAACTGGTGCTGCATCACCAAAAGCTTCCAGAAAGACAGCCGCTGTTTAATTTGAGAGGTGTTTCAAAAGAAGAAGCACGAACCCTGGGAGCAAATTCTGCACGTTTAGCTAAGAGAATCCCTTTAAAGCTTAAGAAGACTCCTGAGGGAAATGACTGCAATACAAACCCTGATGCAGAAAAAAACTGCATTGACCTATCTGAAAGAGAGTTGATCGATCTGATAACGATTGTAGTTAAAGAGGTATTAA
>DFNM01000139.1 GCA_002376045.1 Firmicutes bacterium UBA3567 | reverse complement strand
ATAAGGTGGTGGCACAGGTTGATGTTTCTGAAAGAATTGTCAACGAGATAGAAAAAGGCCAGGTGGTTAAAGTAAAAGTTGATGCGGTAGAAAACGGGGTGTTTGAAGGCAGGATAACACACATAGCACCTGCAGCAGATCCTAGGACGAAAAAATTCCCTGTAAAAATAGAGATCGATAACCCTGAGATGAAGCTGAAGGGTGGAATGTTCGCAAGGGTAGAACTGCCCACAAGGCAAAGGGACAATGTGCTGAAAGTTCCTTCATATGCCGTGATTGACAAGGGAGATGAAAAAGTGGTTTTTATTGTTCAGGGTGACAGAGCTTTTAAAAGAAGTGTTGAAACGGGTATTAAAGATAGAGATGGTTTTGTGGAAGTGATAAGCGGTCTGACCCAGAACGACAAGATCGTTGTAGAAGGTCAATACAGCTTAAAGGATAGGGTGTTAGTTGAAATAGTGGATGGTGATAAAAAATGAGGATATCGGAACTTGCTGTAAACAGACCCGTTACAACCCTCATGTTGGTATTAATTATCATAATGCTGGGGGTTGTTTCCCTTGGAAAACTCACCATCGATCTGTTTCCTGATATAACCCTTCCCATAGCGGTAGTTTATACGGAATACCAAGGTGTTGGGCCCCAGGAAATAGAATCCATGATCACCAAGCCCATTGAGGAGGCAGTGGCTACCGTTTCCAATGTAGAATCAATAAGTTCTACAAGCAGTGTAGGTCTTTCTATGGTGGTAGTTGAATTTAACTGGGGGACAGATATGGATGCCGCACAGCGGGAAATCAAAGAAAAACTGGACCTTTTTGAGTACTATCTGCCTGATGATGCTCAAGACCCCATTGTGTTTAAGTATGATCCATCCCTTATGCCCATTATACTTTTCGGTATCTCCGGGGATATGGACCAGAGGGGGCTTAAAAACTTTGCAGAGGATGTTTTAAAAGAACGCCTGGAAAGGATTGAGGGAGTAGCAACTGCCGAAGTTCATGGTGGTCTTGAAAGGGAAATCAAGGTTATTGTTGATCAGGAAAAACTTCAGGGATATGGTATTTCTTTGAATCAGGTTGTTCAGGCTTTAAGAATGGAGAACATAAATCTTTCCGGTGGAAGTGTGCAGGAAAGCAAAAAAGAGTTGATAGTCAGAACAGTGGGAGAGTTTAAGGATATTGGTGAAATAGAAAACGTTGTAATAAACACTTCCAGCGGCAGCAGTGTAAGGTTAAAGGAAATAGCACAGGTTGTAGACGGTCACAAAAAGGTAGATAGCTACAACAGAATGGACGGGGAACCCAGCATCGTAATAGCCGTAAGAAAACAGACAGATGCCAATACCGTAAAGGTAGCGGATAAAGTTACGAAGGAACTGGAAAAAATACAGAAAAATTACCCCGTGAAAGTAAATTATGTGTTTAATCAGGCAGATTTCATTAAAAGGTCAATGAACAACCTTTATCAAAACGCTGTATTCGGAGCAATACTTGCTGTTTTCGTGCTGCTGCTGTTCTTAAGAAACCTTAGAACAACCCTTATAATAGGTGTGGCAATACCCATTTCTGTTATAGCCACCTTTATCCTTGTGCATTTTGCCGGGCTCACCCTCAACATGATGTCCATGGGAGGGCTCGCTCTGGGAGTAGGAATGCTGGTGGACAGTTCCATTGTTGTGCTGGAAAACATATACAGATTTCGGGAGGAAGGCTACAGCAGAATAGAAGCAGCAAAATACGGAAGCGGTGAAGTGGGGATGGCGGTAACGGCATCGACCCTGACTACCGTTGCAGTGTTTCTGCCCATCGTGTATGTGGAAGGCCTGGCTGCCCGGTTGTTCAGGGAACTGGCAATGACTGTATCCTTTTCCCTCTTTGCTTCCCTTGCTGTGGCTTTAACCCTTGTTCCCATGGTCTCATCCAGGATCTTAAAGGTTTCGAGAAAGGAGAACAGCTACGCCGGCAGCAATGGGATTTTAACCAGGCTCTCCGGCCGATTTGAAGCCTTTTTCAAAAAGCTGGAGACCGCATATATAGGGCTGCTCAGGTGGGCCCTGCTGCACAGGAAAATCGTTGTAGCTGCTGCCATTATACTTTTTGTGGCCAGCATTGCCCTGTTACCCCTGATAGGCATGGAATTTATCCCTAAAATGGATGAAGGAGTGTTCACCGTTGATCTTAAACTTCCCAATGGAACAGCCCTTGATGTGACGGATGGTGTTGTTAGAAAATTAGAAGACACATTGAGAGGTATTCCTGAGGTAAAAACAGTTTTCGGGCAGGTTGGTTTTGTTGACAGGGGACCATCGGTGGATTCAGGCCCTGAAAGGGGCAGTCTGTATGTAAAGTTAAAGGATCTGGACCAGAGGGAAAGAAGCATTGAAGAGATTATGGAAGAAGTGAGGCAGAAAGTGTCCGGGATTCCCGATGCGGATATAAAAGTAACCGCCCAGAGCACAATGAATCCCGGGAATGTAGGTGGAGCACCAATAAACATAAAAATTAAAGGCGATGATTTTGGTGTTTTGAAACAGCTTTCCGAAAGGGTAGCAAACCTGGTTGAACAGGTTAGGGGAACTAGAGAAGTGGATACCAGTTTGAGGGAAGGCAGGCCAGAAGTAAGGATCAGAATAGATAGAGACAAAGCTTCTAGATATGGTCTTACAACCTCCCAGATTGCTGCAACGGTGGAGACGGCTGTAAAAGGGAGTGCGGCCACAAAATTCAGGGTTGCAGGGGAGGAAGTTGATATTCGAGTGGAGCTGGAAAGGGATAGAGCAGAAAAATTGAAAGACCTTTATCAACTGACTATCGCTTCACCCATGGGGGTGCATGTTCCCCTTGAGGAAGTTGCAGATATTGTAGTTGAAAAAGGTCCCAGCAAAATCGATAGGGAGAACCAGGAGAGGATTGCAACAGTAACATCCCAGATTTTCGGACGGGATTTGGGCAGCATAACCAGGGAAATTCATGCAAAGCTGGAAACCCTAAAAGTTCCCGAGGGATACCGTATTGAGTTCGGAGGAGAAAGGGAAGAGATGATAGATGCTTTCAAAAACCTGGCCCTTGCCTTTGTGTTGGCTGTTGCCCTTGTTTACATGATCCTGGCATCCCAGTTTGAATCTCTGATTCACCCCTTTACAATTATGTTCTCGGTACCCCTCGCTTTAATAGGGGTTACAACAAGCCTCTTTGTTACCGGCAGGACCCTGAATGTGCCGAGCATTATAGGGATTATCATGCTGGCAGGAATCGTTGTGAACAATGCTATAGTGCTGATTGACTACATCAACAGGCTGAGGAATCAGGGGCTGGAAATGAAAGAGGCAGTATTGAAGGCGGGTCCCATCAGGCTGCGGCCCATTTTGATGACGGCTTTAACCACAATTCTTGCCTTGATGCCTCTTGCCCTGGGTATGGGGGAAGGAGCAGAGGTCAGGGCACCGATGGCAACTGTAGTTATCGGAGGGCTGACCTTCTCAACAATCCTGACCCTTGTGATCATACCGGTAATCTACACGGTGTTTGATGATCTGGGGAACAGAATTATTACGATATTCCGCCGCGGCAAGGGTAAACCCCGATTTGAAAAGGAAGGTGTGTAAAATGTTCAAAAGGATGCTGATTGTGTTGATCATGCTTTCAATGATTATGCTGTCTGGTATAACTATGGCCGGTGAAGAAGCTGCTGAAAAGACAATAGAGCTTTCCCTGGAAGAGTGTGTAAACATGGCTTTTGAAAACAACCCGGATATGAAACTCGCAAGAACGAGCCTTGAAAAGGCTGATGTGGAGTATGACAGGATGAAACGGCAGTATGACAGGTATGAGGATGCAAAAAAACTGGATTTGATGTATGGGCTTAATACCTATGATTACAAACTCCAGATGGAAACAGGTCTGCGTGCTGCTGAGATGGGGCTGACCCTTGCCCGGGAAGGTCTCAAAAATGCGAGGCTTGGAATAAGACTGGCGGTGGAATCCGCATATTACGGAGCTTTGCAGGCTCAGGATGAGGTAGTCATAAACAAAGCCAGCCTGGAAAGGGCCAGAGAACAGCTGCGGATTTCAGAGCTGGAGTTTGAGGCAGGCAGGGTAGCCCGGCGGGATGTGCTGGATGCGGAGGCAGCTGTGGCCAGAGCTCAGGCGGCATACAATGCTTCCCTTAGAAGCAAGGATATAGCCTATATGAAGCTGAAGCAGGTTGTGAACCTTCCCCTTGATACGCCGATAAAACTTAGTTCAAAGTTTGATTACGTGCTTTTGAAGGAAATTGACCTGGAAGGGGATATTGCACATGCTCTGGAAAACAAGTTTGAAGTAATACAGGCAAGGGAAGAGCTGGCTGTTGCTCAAAAGGCCTTTGAAGTTGCTGAGGCCTTCTATGCACCCAATGTGTATGAATACAGAATCAAAAAACATGAACTGCAGCTGGCAGAAATCGCCCTGGGAAAAGAGGTAAAAGCAGCAGAAGTGGAAATCAGGGAGGCATACTACAACATGAAGAGTGCAGAAGAAAGCATTCCGGCACTGGAAAAATCCCTAGCGGCTGCAAAGGAAAGCCTGAGGCTTGCCAGGCTTCAGTATAAGGCAGGACTTATAAGGAGCATAGATGTGATGACGGTGGAGAATTCCGTTAAAGAACTGGAACTGGAAATATCCCGGGCAATTCACAATTACAACCTGGCAAAAGCCCAGTATTTCAAGGCTGTAGGAAGAGAGCAGGGCAGACAATAGGAGTGATAGGAGGAGATGGAAATGTATATCCCGAAAAAAGAAAAGGAGAAACTTATACTGGAAGCAGCATACCGGATTTTCTCTCAAAAAGGGTTTTACAACACCAAGGTGGAAGAAATTGCAGAAGCAGCGGGTGTGGGAAAGGGAACGGTGTATGAGTACTTTTCCAGCAAAGAAGAGATATTTGAGAAGGTGATGCAGTTTCAGGTAAATGAATTAATACGTCGAATAAAAAAACAGCTGGATAGTTTTACCGAATCTGCCGATGTTGAAGATAAAATCAGCAAGCTGCTTGATATATACCTTGGCTTTGCCAGGAAAAATATGTGGCTGTTCTATGCTCTTGTTACCGAAGTAGGGAAGCTGAGACCTGATTTGAAACAGTGGATGCACACGGCTCGATCTAAGATCTTTAAGATAATTGAGGAAGTAATGTTGGAAGGGAAAGAGAAGGGGAGTATTAGAAGGGATTTAGATACCCAAATAGCTGTACCCTTTATTCTGGGAGGTATTCGGGTTTCGGCAGAGACATTCTTCAATATGAAGGGCAACATAGATTACAAATACTGGAAAAAACATGTGTTGGATATTGTTTTAAAGGGAATGGCAGCCAGCACGGGCAATATGCCTGATTAAACAAGGGATGAATTTTCAATGAATCGAAGAGGGGCAGGGGTTGGATCTGTATTTATTGCCGCAGTATTGTTCT
>DFNM01000040.1:4952-11068 GCA_002376045.1 Firmicutes bacterium UBA3567 | reverse complement strand
CTATGGAAATTCTGTTTCCTTCAACCACATATTTTCCTTCTTCGTCCAGAACCTCCACTATTTTTGCATCTCTTACGGCTTCACTGATAGTTTTTATTGCAATTCTGGCATTCTGTTGCAGTTCCAGCTGCACATCACCGGTTTTCCATGTTTTTATACCGGTCAAATAAAGGGTTAATCCTGCAGCCACTATTATTCCAAGCAAGCCTACACTTATTATAAGTTCCAGGAGAGTTAAGCCTTTTTGATTTGAAAGAAGGTTCATTGTTAATCACCTTTTAGTTTTTAAAGTCACAAGCTTCACTTCATTGTTATCCCAGCAGACACGGACAGTGATTTTTAATAATTCTTCATCAATCAATTCAATTTCGCTGATTCGACTAAATTTTGAACTATCTTGAATTAATTCTTCCAACAATGGGCTATCCGGTAATAATTTTTTAACCTCTCCGAAACTCATAGATTTAAATTCTTCCATTTTTTCTTGTGCATAATAAAGGGCCTTTGTATTCTGTGTTGTTGAGGTATTTAAAAGCAGGCTCCCAGTAAAAAGACTCATAATAGAAAGGGCAATAATTGCCATTATTGCAACTGCAACCAGAACTTCCATTAAGGAAAATCCATATTCGAATCGTAAAATTTTCATTCGATTCACAGATATATTAATTCACCTTCCTTAATCTGGTGGATTACTGCTTATCCTCACCCTCCCCGTTGCCACTGCTACTATCACGAATAAATTTTCATTGTTTCTACCAGTAAGCATAATGCTACCGGCTGGTACAGGGGCTCCCAATGGGGTAAACATTACAGTATTTCCCTTAAAACTGGTTGCCGAAAGTTTCACTCCTTTTGGCAAGAAGACCTGTTTGATTATTTTCGAACCTGATAATAATTGATAACGGTCTCGATTAAAGAGATCAAAAAGGATACGATAATATTCGCCTTTAGAAATAGCCATTTGTTGTGCAAGTCTGAGATCTGATGTTACCATCCTTGCTGTAGTTTGAAGTTCATACCGAGCAATAATGTCATTAAATTGGGGAATCGAAATTGAAAAAATGATTGACAAGATTGCCAAAACGATTATAAGTTCAATTAAAGTAATACCTCTATTGTTCAAAACTGGCACCTCACACTGATTTCAATATATCAACCCACCATGTCATAAATTTCAAGCATTGGAACTACAACTGAAATAACAATAAAACCAACAACAAAAGCCATAAGTAGGATCAGCGCCGGTTCCACTAGAGATGAAAGGCGTTCTACCATATTCTTTGTTTCATTTTCGTAGTAATCCGCAATTTTCGAGAGCATTTCTTCTAATGTTCCACTCTCTTCACCTATCCTTATCATCTGGACTACCATGGGTGGAAAAATTTTGCTCCCTTGAATGGTTGTAGCAATGGAATATCCTTTCCTTACACTATCCTTTATGTGATCAATTTCCTGCCGGATTATCTCATTTTGAACTACTTTTCTAACTATTTCGAGTGCCTGTAAAATAGTTATTCCACTTCCTATAAGAGCAGAAAGGGTGCGGCTAAAGCGAGATAAAAGTATTTTTTGATTCAGCAAACCAATAATAGGCAATTTTAATTTGAATTGATCAATTTTCTTTTTTCCTTTACCACTGGTGTATCTTTTAAAAATTGCAGCAAAAATCAAAAAGAAAACAAGTAATATATACCAGTAATTTGATAATAAACTCGATGTTGTTAAAATGATTTTTGTGGGGAGGGGTAAAGATGCTCCCATCTCTGTAAAAAGATTTACGAAAGTCGGAAGAACCTTTGTAACCAGAAAAGTTATGACAAAAAATGCTACAATGCTTAATACAATTGGGTATGACGTTACTGTCTTAATTTTTTCTCTTAACTCATTTTCTTTTTCAAAATAATTTGCGAGTTGTTCAAAAACTTTGCTTAACGTTCCACTAGCCTCACCAGCTTCTATCATACTCACAACAATTTCAGGAAACGCATCCGGATAGTTACCTAATGCTTCTGACAAAAGCTTACCTTTTTCCAGGTCAGATCTTAAACTTTCTATAATTTTCCTAAAGTTTTTATTGTGGGTTTGATGAAATAGAATATTTAGAGATTCCATAACGGGCAAACCGGCACCCAGCATGGTAGAAAACTGTCGACAAAAAAGAACCAAATCTTTTAAACCAACTTGTTTTGTTATACTATTTACTAATTTTTTTAGGTTAAATACATATTTAAAATACCATTTATTTTTTATAACAATTGGAAAATACCCTTTTTCTTTTAACATATAAGCTACTTCTGACTTATTCCTGGCTTCATAGAAACCCTTAATCAACTTCCCTTTTGAGTCCTTACCTTTATAAAAGTATTTATTCAAGTTTCTCTACTCCTTAATTAGTTATGATATCCTATTAAATTCTCTTTACTGTTCATAGAACTTAAAGCTGTTTCATGAGAAATAAGTCCTTCTTTGTAAAGTTTGGCAATAGAATAATCCATAGATTGCATACCATACCGTGATCCTGTTTGCATGACAGAAGCTATTTGATGTGTTTTGGCTTCTCTAATTAAGTTTCTAACGGCAGGAATGGAAATTAATACTTCTACAGCCGCTATTCTTCCTAAAAAGTCTCTTTTCGGAAGGAGTTTCTGGTAAACTACTCCCAAAAGGGTTTCAGCCAGTTGAATCCTTATTTGATGCTGTTGGTGGGCCGGGAAAACATCGATTATCCTATCAATTGTCTGAACAGCTCCTTTAGTATGAAGGGTTGAAAGCACCAGGTGACCTGTTTCTGCTGCTGTTAAGGCAGTGGATATGGTTTCCAGATCACGCATCTCTCCAACCAGTATTACGTCCGGATCCTCTCTCAAGGCGGCCCTCAAAGCTCTGGCAAAAGAAGAAGAATCACGACCGATTTCACGCTGGTTCACCAAGCTCTTTTTATGTCTGTGTATATACTCTATAGGATCTTCCAGGGTTATAATATGACACTGGCGTTGAGAATTTATTAAATCTATCATTGCAGCAAGAGTAGTTGATTTGCCACTTCCCGTAGGCCCCGTTACAAGTATCAATCCATTATCTTTTAAAGCTAATTCTTTTATTACAGGGGGTAGACTCAGCATTTCAATAGAAGGAATATTTGTAGGAATTACCCTTATAGCCAGGCTTACATTCCCCCGCTGTTTAAACACATTCATTCTAAAACGGCCAAGACCAGAAATAGAATATGATAAATCTATCTCCCCGTCCTTATTAAAACTTTGTTGCTGTTCTTTGCTTAATATTTCCTCCATAAATTTTTTTGTATCTGCTGGAGTTAACTTGTCCATCTTTGTAAAACGAAGTTGTCCATTGATTCTTAATGTCGGTGGGGCTCCAACACTTAAGTGTAAATCTGAAGCTTTTTTGTCTACGGCAAGTTCGAGTAATTCTCTTATTTCCATTGTTATCCCACCCCTTTATTCTAAAAAATATATCACCCTCATAAATTCTTCCAATGTTGTAATTCCGTTTTTTACGAGTTTCAATCCTTCTTCCTTCAAAGTGTTCATACCCTGTTTTATCGAAAACTTTTTAAGTTGATCTGACGACGCTTTTTTGTTAATTAATTCTGAATGAGCCGGAGTAATTCTCATCACCTCACCTACAGCAGTTCTACCTTTATATCCTGTATTATTGCAAAATCTACAACCCTTCCCTTTATACAGTTTTATTTTGCTATTACTTTCTCCAAAGAACATTGATGCTTCTTTATCTTCTAAAATATACTGTTGTTTACAGTTTTCACAAATCTTCCTCACAAGCCTCTGGGCAATAACTCCTATTACTGAAGAAGCAACTAAAAAAGGTTCAACCCCCATCTCAATTAATCTGGTAACAGCACTGGCAGCATCATTAGTATGTAAAGTTGAAAGGACTAAATGGCCAGTCAATGCAGCTCTCACGGCAATCTTTACAGTTTCTGTATCTCGAATTTCCCCAACCATGATCACGTTCGGATCCTGGCGTAGAATCGACCGCAAGCCACTTGCAAAAGTCAATCCTGCCCTGGGATTGATTTGAACTTGATTAATTCCCCTTAATGAATACTCGACAGGATCTTCTAAAGTGATAATGTTTTTTTCTACAGAATTTATTTCATTTAAAATAGAATACAATGTAGTTGTCTTACCACTACCTGTGGGTCCCGTAACAAGAATCATTCCATGGGGAGCTTTTATAATCGATCTTAAAGCTTTTACATTATCTTCAGAAAATCCCAATTCATTAATATCCAGCAGGATGCTTCTCCTGTCCAAAATTCTGATAACTGCTTTTTCACCATAAACTGTTGGAAGCGTTGATATTCTTAGGTCTATGTCCTTTTTGTCTGTAATAAATTTAATTTTTCCATCTTGAGGAAGACGCTTTTCGGCGATGTCCATACTTGCCATGATTTTTATCCGTGCAATAAGGGTAGTATGAAGTCTTTTGGGTAATTTTGTTTTTTCGTAGAGATGGCCATCAACCCTGTATCTAACTCGCAAACCATCCTCTTGAGGTTCAATATGTATATCACTGGCAGTTTCTTTTATCGCCTGTTCAATTAAATCATTAACGAGTTGAGCAACTGGAGCTTCAGCACTAGTTTCGAATTCGTTAGTCTGTAAATTAAAGTCTTCTTCATAAAAGTCTGGAAGAACTTCTTCAACTGCCTTTTCTATAGATTCTTTAAGTCCATAAAACTTATTTATTACTTTATCTATATCTTCTTCAGATGCAATAACTGGCTGCACTTCAAAGCCTGTTGTCATTTTTATATCATCAATAGCAAACAAGTCCAGTGGATCACTCATTGCAACTAATAGTTTACCATCTTCTTTCTTTATAGGAATAGCCTTTAGTCTTTTGGCAAGACTTTCGGGAATTGTTTTAACTGCCTCAGGATCTACAAAGTATTTTTCTAGATTAACATGAGGAATTCCAAGCTGAAATTCCAACACTTCTATTAATTCTTCTGGAGTTATGAATCCCTTATCAATTAAGATTTTCCCTAGTTTTGAACCAGTTTTTTTTTGAATCTGTAGAGCTTCGTGGAGTTGTTCTTCGGATATTACCCCCAAGTCTACTAATAGGTCTCCAAGCCTTTTTTTGTAAGGTAAAGCCATTTTTATAGCACCCCTAAAAAACAACACATAAAAATTTGCATTTTTTTGTTTTAATTTTTATTTTCGCTACTTCTAAACAAATTCCTTTTTTTTAAATAAAAAGCCTCAGGACAGGTTTATATATATTTTTAAAACATAAAACCTGCCGCAGAGGCTTTCATCCTCATGTTATTCAATGAAAAAATCAGTGTTGTCCGGTTTGAATGTATTTAACTATTTGTTTGGCGTCCAGACCATCTAACCCCAGTTCATCTAGAGAATATCCTTCTTCCATATAATCTATTTCGTTAATAGCAGATGCTATAGCGATAATTGCATCTATGAACGTTGTTTTAATACCCACCGCTTTCCCCAATAAAGATATTGGTTTGTATCCATATGGAATATCCTCAGTTACATACCGGTCCTCTAAACTTAATGGCCCTACCATCTGTCGACCTGCAGCAAGAGCATCAGGACCAAAAAATAAACTCATAGCGTCTAAAGCGGAGAATTCGCCTTCAATTTTATTTGGTTCTATAATTTTCATACCCAGTTCATTCAAAACTTTACGTTTTTCTTCATCTACTCTTTTTACTACTCTGTGAATTGAAGGTGTAAAACCTTCCCTGTATAAATAAAAGGTATCAGCAAACTCTATTCTTCCTGCATTAAGGATTGTTGCAACCGGATGAGCATTGGGATTAGGATTGCTGGCAGCAACTTGTATTACATTTCCTCCATCTATTACTTCCGGGTAAAGTTCTTTAAGTTTATCTACAACTTCAGTAGTGAAAAAACATTGCTTTTTGTGATTCTTTTTGCGGATATCCAGGCATAACGGGTGATTTTTTTCTCTACCTCTCCGGTATTTCGATTGGTTTCTTCCCAGCTTTCCTCACAGATAACAACATGGAGTATTTCTTTTTTACGACCATTTTCTCCATAGCAGTATTCGATATCATTAGCCCAACGGTATACCTGCAGGCG
>DFNM01000040.1:0-4559 GCA_002376045.1 Firmicutes bacterium UBA3567 | reverse complement strand
GCTTCATGCCATACTCCTTTTAGGCTGTCTTCTTTGAGTACTATCATGTAATCCCACTGGTTTTTCCGGCATATACGGAACACTGGCCCACAGGCATATAATCCGTCTACCACTACTGCAATCCGGGTCTTGGGAAAGAAGGCTTTTAGTTTTTGGACAAGACGGTAAAAGGCTTTCCTTTCACAGTCCTGCTTGGTAGCCTCACATTGATACCCTTCATTTTTTAAGAATTCACTCATAACAGGCAGTGTGATCCCATTATTCAATACTAAAACAGCTTCCAAAACATAGACGTAATACTGGGGTTGTTTTTCTTCTCCACTGCCTACTTGCCGCTTTAAACATTCCGATGCCCACTGATAGCCCCGGCAGATCTTTTGAGTGCCATCGATAGCTATGAGGTAGTGCTTGTTGTGTAGATAATTCTTAAACTTCTTCCTGCGGATGAGATCCTTTAATAGCTCTATCATGCAGTCCTGGATTTGAGTAACTTCAATCCTTTCAAGGAGCCTCTCCAAAGTGTCTGCATGGGGCAAGGTCTCAAGCTCCGGAAACATGGCTTTTAAGTTCTCAAGGAGTATAGGTCGGCTCATCTTTCGGTTGGCTTCACGACGGGATGACATTTGAAGAACGAAAAAATGGACTCATCCTATTGGGAAGGGAAGACTTTTTCTCCCGATATTCATACCGTCTATGCCTGCTCATCGGGTTCTACCCTCCTGTACGGTTTTTCCCCTTTTAAGCAGGCCTTGAAATCCTTCTGGAGAGGATATACAAAGATGGCCTTATGGGATAGGGCATACTCTCTTTTTCGGTCCATCCGACCACGACCCTTGGTCTCGCCCAGGTAAATCCAGTTGGCTGCCTTGTAGCAGGTCCCTTTGAAATGCTCTAAATCTACAAAGGTCTCTAATAGAACAGGAACATAGCAGTATTCCCGCAGCCAATCTTCTTTTATCTGCCTGGCTGCCAAGGATAAAGCCCTACTAGCCAGGTTCCGGATATGAACCCAGGGGAAAATTAAAAATCGGCTATTGTTGACAATAAGATGCAGACGGGCTTTCTTGGCCTCTACACTCCACCCTATCCATTTATCCCTTTCTTCAAGCGCCCAGGCCGAGGCTGAAAACTGAAGACATCCCAGCTCCTTATCTTTGGATTTTATAAAATATTGGAGCCGGGAGCCAAATACCCACTTGTCTCCCAACATATGGTACTGATTTACATAGGCCCGCCAGCGCTTCAGTTCCTCCCCAGGCCTGGCAATCTCCAAATGGATGGGCTCAAAATCTCGGACTTCACCCCGAACTTCTTCTGTAAATACTTCTAATTCGGGTATCCTTACAACACAACTCCTTTGTTTCTGCTTGTTCAATGGCGGCAGTTCTATAATACCTTCTGACTCCAATTCTTCCAAAAAGGCTATGCATTGCTGGGTCTTCGCCCTCCCTGCCGGTGTTACCCAGCCTATCAGCTCGCATACCGTGCCCGCTAATTCTGTCCTTGATAGCTTCGGATATGTCTTTACTACCCATTTGATAAGTTCTATGTCTTCTATGCTGATCTCCCTACCAGAAAATACTCTGATTGTCCCACTCATGATATGTATCCCTTCCTTTCCAAGGATATCATATCATTTCCGGCTTCAATTGTTCATTACCTTTTTGCGAAAAAATTTTTCCCCTATACTACTCTAGCTGTTGTTTGGTGAGCATCTTAATTTCATGCTTCAGCTCTGGTCTTCTAAGCCTTCTAATTCTTTGTTTTTAATTTTTGTTTTTATTTCTTTTATAAACTCATCAATGCCGAATGAACCCAAATCCCCCTTTTCTCTCGCTCTAACAGAAATGGTGTTTCCCTCCACCTCTTTGTCTCCTACTATTATCATATAGGGGATTTTTTGTAATTGGGCTTCTCTTATTTTGTATCCAACCTTTTCATTTCGCAGATCTGCTTCTACTCTAATTTCTTCTTTTTCAAACACATTCTGAAGTTTATTCGCATAACCGTGATGTGCATCTGTTATTGGCAAAATTCTCACCTGCACAGGAGCAAGCCATACTGGAAAAGCTCCGGCATAATGTTCTATCAAAATACCAATAAAACGTTCAATGCTTCCAAAAATTGTTCTGTGTATCATCACCGGTCGATGTTTTTCTCCATCTTTGCCAATATACGTCAAATCAAACTTCTCTGGCATTTGAAAATCCAATTGTATCGTTCCACACTGCCACGTTCTCCCCAGGCTGTCCTCTAAATGAAAATCTATTTTTGGTCCATAAAAAGCTCCATCACCTTCATTAATCTTGTAATCCAAACCCTTGATTTCAAGAGCTTCTTTTAAGGAATTGGTAGCCTTTTCCCACAGTTCATCCGAACCCATAGCATTATCGGGTTTCGTACTCAACTCTACATTGTATGAGAACCCCAATATCCTGTATATATAATCAGCAAGATCTATCACACCCAGGATTTCTTCAGTTATCTGGGAGGGAAGCATAAAGATATGAGCATCATCTTGGGTAAAGCTTCTCACCCTCATCAATCCATGAAGGGTTCCTGAAAGTTCATGTCTGTGGACAAGGCCTAATTCGCCCATGCGTATCGGTAAATCTCTGTAGCTGTGAATTTTTCTTTTATATAACAAAATACCTCCCGGACAGTTCATAGGTTTAATAGCATATATCTCATCTTCTATTTCAGTAAAATACATGTTTTCCTTGTAGTGATCCCAGTGCCCTGACTGTTTCCATAAACTTTCATGTAAAATTATAGGTGTTTTAACTTCCGTGTAACCCCTTTTTATATGTTCCTTTCTCCAAAACTCCTCCAATGTATTTCTTAAAACCATACCTTTGGGGTGAAAGAAAACAAATCCGGGGCCTTCTTCATGGAGACTAAACAGATCTAATTCTTTCCCCAATTTTCTGTGGTCTCTCTTTTTGGCTTCTTCCAGGCGCTTAATATATTCGTCAAGCATTTTCCTTTTTGGAAAAGATATAGCATAAATCCTTTGGAGCATTTTGTTTTTTTCACTTCCACGCCAGTAAGCTCCTGCAACGTTTAACAATTTTACTGCTTTGATTTTCCCGGTCGAAGACAAATGGGGACCCGCACATAAATCAATGAAGTCACCCTGCTTATAAAATGTAATCTCAATATCATCAGGCATTTCTTCAACCAACTCCATTTTGTATGGTTCATTTAAATCTTTTAACTTTTCAATGGCTTCTTCTTTTGAAACCACAATTCTTTCCAATTTTAGATCTTCTTTGATTATTTTTTTTATTTCAGCTTCGATTTTTCCGAAATCATCAGGGCTCAAAGGGTGAGCAAGATCAAAATCATAGTAGAAACCATTTTCTATCGAAGGACCAATGCCCAGTTTTACTTCTGGGAAAAGACGTTTTACGGCCTGTGCCAGAACGTGAGCAGAAGTATGCCAGTAAATATCTCTACCCTCATCATCTTTAAAAGACAGAATCTCTAATTGGCAATCCTCATTTAGTTTATAATCTAATCCAACAACCTTACCATTCACCCTAGCTCCAACGGCATTCCTGGCCAGACCTTTGCTTATGTCTTCAGCAACTTCTAAGACAGTAATTCCCTTTAGATATTCTTTGCTGGAACCATCCTTTAATGTGACGTCTATATGTGTCATCGCTATTATAAACCTCCTCTAACACTAAGTTATTATAAAAAGCCTCTCATCCCTTACAAGGGACGAGAAGCTTTCTCCCGCGGTTCCACCCTTTATTGATGCTAAGGCATCCCCTTTTAAAAACAATCAGACTCCGAGGTAGTTTTCAACCAGCCATGTATAAGAGTGCTTCCAGCTTCAACACTCTCTCTCTGTATACTGGGTCTGATTTACTCGCCTCATCATAATCTCTAAATCAATATCGAATTTTGTTATATATTATAATAATTCTAATCTTAACTGTCAAGAAAATCCTACAGCCGGCTGTATGGTATATTTGCTTAAAATTCAAAAAAGTAGAAATACATAGCCTGAAAGACACCTATAACAAATCCTATTAATCCCCCCATCATTTCGATGTGTTTCAGTTCTCTTTTTGAAACATTAATGATCAAATTTTCCAGTTCCTCTAATTTGAGTCCCTCAAGTTTTTGTTGGACAATCTTCTTTATGCTTATGCTATTGCGCGCTTTATCGATAATTTCTTTTATTAGATTGTTGTATAAAACATCAAATTCTCTGTTTATAACATCGTGAAAATAATTGTTTATTAAGGCAACAATGCTTGTAGGGACAAAAACAGGTATCTTTTTTAATATACGTTTTGAAATTGAGTTGGTTATCGTTGTTTTCAATTCTTCTTTAAATCCCGGTTTTTCTGATATGTATACAAAATCTTCCAGGGATATCAATTCATTTTCAACCACTTCAGCAATTGTTTTTATAATCTGGTCTCTTCTTTTTGGAATAATTCCCTGTATATTATATCCAACTATAGGAACTCTGATAGGTTTAAAAGGTCTAAAAATGAGCTTGATTGCAAGGATATTGGTAACCCAACCTATCAGGGCTCCGA
>DFNM01000052.1 GCA_002376045.1 Firmicutes bacterium UBA3567 | reverse complement strand
TCATAGGTAATTGTGATCAAATTAAATTTAGCTGGTTATGTAATCAAATCAATTGATCAGAGTAATTTTTAAAGGATTTTAAAAAGCATACTGACCTGTGGTAAATGGATTAGTTTCAAATCAAGGGTAAAGGCTAGCGCCCCGCTGCTAAAGCGGGCCCTCACAGATAAACAGGTAGAATTAGAACTAATCCATAAATTAAAAGATAAAATATAAATCCAGTTGTTGAAACTCAGGCAATTTGAGAGGAATTTTAGAGAAGGGAGGGGGGCTGCTAAATACGACGAAAATCCCCTAAATATCATCTACCGTTTTAGGGATTTGTGAGTGTCCGAGTATGGTTTTGTCTAAGGAGGGACTGTTTATGAGTGAGATCATTAAAAAGCAGATCGAACGCTATGAAACTTTGCTAAGGGAGATGTGGGCTGCTTCTGCGAAGTACCTTGGAATGCATTCTGCGAACCTTCTGATGGAAAGGGTGGTGTGGGAGGTTTCGCTGGAATATCAGGAAATAGAACTCCTGCAGTACGACCAGAATGGGATATCTTGTGCAAGGATAGCAGCCAGTTTAGAGAAAAACCCGGACCTGCCAGTCGAAGATATGTTCATGAAGTTTATCACCAGGTATGTGGCAATATTGGCCAAACTTCTTGGTCATGAAAGAACAGAAGAAATAAAAAAGAGGCTGAAAAAAGAATTTACTAAACTTCCTTTGACATCCAGGGAGGAATGAGAAATGGATAAATTGATAACAGGCATAAAAAATCTTGACTATATTCTTGGTGGCGGCATACCTGCTTATTCATTAAACATCATTTCTGGCTCTCCGGGCAGTGGAAAGACGATATTTGTTCAAAACATCATATTTAACAGCGCCAGGAACGGCCTCAAAAGTCTATACCTGACCACTATATCAGAATCACAGTTCAAGATGGTAAGGCATCTGCAGGGGTTTGAGTTTTTTTCGGATGATTTGCTGGGTGACAAGGTTATTTACGGGGATTTGGGAGCTGTTCTGCGTAAACAGGGCACAAACAAGGGACTGGAATACCTGACTCAAATGATCAAAAAACATCTGCCGAATATAATTGTAATTGATAGTGTTAAGGTCATAAGAGACCTCTTCCCCGATGAAAAAACTTTTAGGATCTTTATTTTTGACCTGGCTGCCGCTCTATCGATATGGGAGGTTACAGCATTTCTCGTTGGTGAATATGAGGAACAGGAGCTGACACGCTTGAGCGAATTTGCCGTTGCTGATGGGATTTTTCACCTTTACGGGCAGGAAGAAAAGCGATTTCAAAAAAGGTATATACGTATTCTGAAAATGAGGGGGACTAGTTTTGAACAGGGGGAACATTTATTTCAAATTACCCCTATGGGAATAGAAGTGTACCCAAGGATGAAGCCAGAGGGTAATGAACTCCAGTACGAGGTCACACCGGGGCGAAAGGGATTCGGGATCCCGGGCCTGGACGAAATGTTGTGTGGTGGGTTGCCAGAAGGGTCTATCACACTCATCTCCGGTGGTACAGGTACGGGGAAGACGTTATTAGCCCTTAAGTTCCTACTGGAAGGGGCTGAAAAAGGCGAAAAAGGAATATTCCTTTCTTTTGAAGAACCTGCAGCTCAATTGCAGAGCACTGCTCGTCATCTGGGATGGGAGATAGACAAATATCTGGCACAGGGTCGACTGGATATCAAATTCATTTCCCCCGTAGAATTGGATGTAGATAAACACGCTTTTGAGATACTGGACATGCTCAGGGAAAAAAAGGTGAAGAGGTTAGCCATCGACAGTATTTCCTCTTTCGAAAGCAGCGTTTCTGATATACAAAAGTACAAGGATTATCTATGGGCCATCGCACAGCAGCTTAAGAGGCGGCATATCAGCGCTGTATTTACAACGCTCAACGAAGACCCCTTTTCATCCCTGATATTATCAAAAGCTAAAATATCCTTAATCACTGATAATATAATTATACTGCGGTACGTGGAGGATGATTCCAACATCAAAAGAGTTCTTGGAATCCTGAAAGTCCGTGGAAGCTACCACGACAAAGCTCTGAGGGAGTATGAGATTACCCAAAATGGAATAAATGTCCTGGGTAAATTAGACAAAGCAAATATGTTAAGATGAGGTGATACTTAATGCCAGCAAACCTTCTTCTCAACATCTCAGTAAAGTATTGGCAGGATTTTCAAGATACACTGGCCAAGATAATGAATACAAACATTTACATCTTTGATGTAAACGGTGGTTCTTTTTCCCAATTCAGTCTGCCCATTGAGTTGTGCCAGGAGATAAATAAAGGAAGGGTGCTCCGCAACGAAAAGTGTATCAGTTTTTATAAGTCTGTCCTCAATTCGTTAGAAGATAAAGCCATGCTTACCTGTCCTTACGGGCTTAAACTATGCGCTTACCGTTTGGGCACCTACACCCAAAAGATAGGGTTCCTTGTTGTCGCTCATCCCGGACTTACAACACGGGTGGAACGTGAGGAAGAAATCACCTTTGCTACGAAAGCACACAACATTTACCGAACGATCAATGAGGTTCTTAACGCCATCCTGGAAAAAAACTTGATAGGATTACGGAGGCTTGAACTGAACAGCATTTATGAGATCAGTTGCCTGATGACCTCAATCATCGAACTGGACAAGGTTCTGGATCTCATAACCAATTCCTTGATCATAATCTATCAAGCCGACCTATGCTTTGTCGGCCTTAGAGAGGGTGACAAAATTAGAGTAGCACAGGGTAAAGGTGAACATGGCCATCTATTGATCGGAGAGGAATGGCCGTTGTTACATCCGGTGATTGAGCAGGTTTTTTCAAAAGTTGAGGCGACATCTCTGAGTCTTAATGAGTTAAGGGTTCTACCGGGGCTTACCGGTGTAGAGGTTACTCCCGATACTGAAATCATGGTTTACCCCCTCCGGACTGCTTTGGGTACCGTCGGGCTGTTAGGTATAGTGGCCCCTGTTTCCCATGATGACAGCGGTAGCAAAAACCTGCAGATATATGTGAACTTCGCCGCGGTGGCCCTGACCAATGCAATTCTTGTACGCCGTCTGGAAAGAGAAGCTGAAACCGACTTTTTAACCGGTTTCTTTAATAAGCGTGCCCTGCTGAAGGTGCTGGCTACTGAACTTCAGAGGACAATGAGGTACGGTTATCCTCTCTCGGTTATTTTCATGGACATAGATGACTTCAAGGCTTACAATGACACTTTTGGTCACATGGCTGGCGATGTGGTGTTGCAGAAGACAGCAGAGATAATAAAAAACTCCATCAGGGTTACTGATATTGCGTGCCGCTACGGGGGAGAGGAGTTTCTAATTATTCTTCCAGGGACAAAAGGTGAAAGTGCTGTAAGAGTGGCAGAAAGAATACGGAAATCGATAGAGATTTTCCCTTTCCCACACCGCCAGCTTACGGTAAGCCTGGGTGTAACCTCGGCGAAAAAAAACGATTCTGTTGATTCGCTCCTTACAAGGGCGGATCAGGCCTGTTATGAGGCAAAGAGACAGGGTAAAAATCGCCTCTATTTGAACCCTTCGTAATAATATTAACTTTAATTTGTTTGTGGGGCAATGCTGAACATACGCTTTAATTCTTGGTTCTTCTCCATTTTAGTT
>DFNM01000221.1 GCA_002376045.1 Firmicutes bacterium UBA3567 | reverse complement strand
TCTGTCAAGGGCCCGGCACTCAAAAGTTAATTGAGTGCCGGGGGCGCAGCCTTTACCCTGACAGAACCTAGGAGAAAGCTATAATGATTTAACTATTGACCGGATTGGGTTTGTATGACATTTAACTCAACTAAAATGGAGAAGAACCAAAAATTATATACAAAAAATGGAGGTAGACAATGCCAATTTTTTTTAAAACCAACAAAGAATATCAACAGTTCGCAGACAAAAAGAAACCAAAACCTCCCTTTATCAAGAACGTTATTAATGCTTTCATAGTCGGGGGAATTATTTGTAGTATAGGCCAGGGAATATTGAACTTTTATACATCATTGGGGCTAGACCAAAAGGAAGCCAACAGTTTCACTGTTGCAACAATGATTTTTATAGGAGCTTTTTTAACCGGTCTAGGAGTTTATGATAAGATAGGTAAATTCGCAGGAGCTGGTTCAATCGTACCAATAACAGGTTTCGCCAACTCTATTGTTTCTCCTGCAATGGAGTTTAAAAAAGAAGGGTATATATTTGGTGTAGCAGGAAATATGTTTGTAATAGCCGGTCCTGTTTTGGTTTATGGTATTTCTGCTTCTGTGGTAATAGGTTTAATATATTACATTTTAAACCTGTAGGAAAGGCTGATCTTATTGAGTATAAAAAAATTGGGCGAACAAACCCTTAAATACAAAAAACCTCCCATTATAAATTCATATTATTCTATAGTGGGTCCCAAAGAGGGTAAGGGCCCATTGGGAAAATACTTTGATATGGTATTAGATGATGACCTGATTGGTCAAAAATCGTGGGAGAAAGCTGAAAGAAAAATGATGTTTGATGCATCAATCAATGCCATCCAAAAAAGCAAATTTAAGGTAACAGATATAGATTTTTTTATAGCAGGAGATCTACTAAACCAAATAATATCTTCTAGTTTTGCCGCGAAAGACTTACAAATACCTTTTTTAGGCATATATGGAGCATGTTCCACATTCTGTCAGGGATTGATCTTCGGAAGCGTCTTAATCGATGGTGGTTTTGCCAACAACGTTTTGGTTGCAACATCGAGTCACTTTTGTACTGCCGAAAGGCAGTATAGATATCCTTTGGAATTGGGAAATCAAAGACCCCCAACTTCTCAATGGACTGTAACAGGAAGCGGTGCAGTGGTTTTAAGCAACTCAGGCAAGGGTTTAAAAGTTACCTATTCAACACTTGGTAAAATACTGGATTTTGGATTAAAAGACCCCAATGACATGGGAAGTGCAATGGCCCCTGCAGCTGCCCATACTATCATTCAGCACTTTAAGGATACCGGATTCACTCCCAAGGATTATGATCTTATAGTGACGGGAGATCTGGGGGTAATTGGAAAAGATATTGCTTCAGAAATAATATCAAACCAGGGATATGATATAAGCAATGTATTTTCGGATTGCGGAACAATGATATTTACTCCCAGTCAGGATACTCATAGCGGTGGGAGCGGATGTGCCTGTTCTGCTGTGGTAAGCTGTGGATATATTTTTAGAGAGATGGAAAAAGGAATTTTTACAAGAGTGCTAATCGTCGCTACTGGAGCAATGTTGAGTAAAGCAAGCTATCTTCAAGGTGAATCCATTCCATGCATTGCAAATGCAGTAACAATTGAATCAAAGTAAAATGCTAAACCCATAATTTTAAATAGATAAAGGAGAGTTAGTTTATGGATTATCTAATGGCTTTCGTTGTCGGGGGGTTGATCTGTGTAATAGGACAGATTTTAATGGATTCAACCAAATTAACACCAGCTCATGTTCTTGTATTATTTGTAACAAGTGGTGCTATATTAAGTGGTTTGGGAATATACAATAAACTTATAAGTATAGGAGGCGCAGGAGCCACAATTCCGCTACCGGGATTCGGTCATTCTTTGGTACAGGGAACAATTCAGGATATCAAACAAATAGGAATATTGGGAGTCTTTACAGGCGGGTTAAAGGCAACTGCCGCAGGCATAAGTTCAGCTGTTTTGTTCGGTTATATAATGGCTCTACTTTTTAATCCCAGCAGAAAATAAGCCAAAATAATGGGGTGAAGGTTTTGAATATCAATTCTAACATTGAAGAAAACTTAAAAATTCTCGAAGATCAACTTGGTATAAAAGAAAGTTTTGATGTTGTGCTAAGAAACTTTGAATTCGGAGGAAAGAAAAGCGCCCTGCTTTTTATTGATGGATTTGCCAAAGACGAAGCTTTATTGAGAATTATGGAGAGTTTATTAAAAACCAAGAGAGAAGAGATAGTGCCCAACACCATCAAAAAACTTATCGAACAAAAGATAGCGTATATAGAAGTTGAAGAACTTACTACAATAGAAAAAATTATCGATACAGTTTTACAAGGGCCCATTGTAATGATAGTTGACGGAGAAGACACAGCCATAAAAATTGATGCCAGAGAATACCCCATAAGAGGTCCTGAAGAACCAGATACTGAAAGGGTCACCAGAGGTGCCAGAGATGGTTTGGTAGAAACAATCGTTTTTAACACAGCCCTTATAAGAAGAAGAATAAGGGACCCCAAACTCAGGAATGAAATCTTTACAGTCGGAACTCGGTCCAAAACGGATGTAGTTATCTCATATATTCAGGATATTGCAAATGAAGAGCTAGTTAATACTATAAGACAGAAAATTCAAAGTGTAGAAAGTGATGCTCTTACAATGGGAGAAAAATCTCTAGCAGAATATATAATAGGTAAAAATTGGAATCCTTTCCCTAAAGTTAAATATACAGAACGTCCTGATGTAGCGGCAGCTCATTTGCTTGAAGGCCATATTGTTGTAATGGTTGATACAAGCCCAAGTGTAATGATATTACCGGTAACCATATTTCACTTTACTCAACATGCCGAAGATTATTATCAGAATCCGGTAGTTGGAACTTATATGCGCTGGATTAGATTCTTAGCACTGCTTTTGGCTTTTATTTTACCACCTTTTTGGTTTACCCTTGTTCAATATCAGCCCCAATTACCTGAATGGTTAAAATTTATAGGGCCCAAGCAATCTGGAACTGTCCCCATCTTTATACAATTTTTAATCTTAGAAATTGGAATAGATTTAATCAGAACTGCTCTTATACACACTCCTAACGCCCTTGCTACTTCTCTGGGTCTTTTAGGTGCAATTATGTTGGGTGAGTTTGCAGTAAAGGTAGGGCTGTTTTCTCCTGAAGCAATCCTGTATATGGCAGTTGCTGCAATTGGATATTTCGCTATTCCTAATATAGAATTTGGTTTTGCAATAAGGCTTTTTCGTTTAATTATATTAATACTTACAGGTTTGTTCAAACTCCCGGGATTTATTGCAGGTATTTTAATAACTATAATAATCATTGCAACAACAAAAAGTATTGGAAATATTCCTTATTTATGGCCGCTTTTGCCTTTTGATTCTAAAGCCTTTTTAAGTATTTTGTTTAGAAAACCTATTCCGGAAGTGCATCAAAGACCTAGAGCATTGAAAACCAAAGACCCGGATTATTAGCAGGAAATTAATTCCTGATTTTTTTGTTTGCTTTTGAATAGAACCTTTAGTTTTAGAAATAATATTAATGAGCTTTTTTAAAGGAGGGTCTGTTTTGAGAATAGGTATTCCAAGGGGGCTGCTCTACTATTTGTATAAGCCCTTATGGGAAAAATTTTTCGCCGAATTGGGTTTGGAAGTCGTAGTTTCTAAAAAGACTACCAAAAACACTTTAAAAAAAGGTATTGAAGTTACTGTTGATGATATCTGCCTGCCCGTAAAGATTTATCACGGGCATGTTATTTCTCTTAAAGACAATGTTGATGTAGTATTTATACCTCGACTGGTAAGCATCAAAAATAAAGAATTTATATGTCCTA
This sequence comes from Firmicutes bacterium UBA3567, assembly GCA_002376045.1. Classification (GTDB taxonomy): domain Bacteria; phylum Bacillota; class Thermosediminibacteria; order Koleobacterales; family UBA3567; genus UBA3567. Next base: position 6,077 of record DFNM01000221.1, on the reverse strand, counting down.
AACTAATGGGGTTGCCTGATGTGATTAGAGCAAACATTAAAGATTTACCTCCCATTATTGAACCAACTGTTGATCTAACTTCAAGTTGGTTGGGATTTTATAGAGCTGTGTTTGAAGTGGGAAGTTATTTTACAAACAAAAACACAGTGATCTTAAAAGCCTTTTATAAAGCCACTAAAAACTTTAAAAATTACACTCAGGCCCTAGAAAAGGGAGCAAGACCCGATGAAATCCTTGAAGGTTGTTGCAATTTACTCTCAAACAAAGCAAAATTTAAGATACTGCTTTTAGGCCATCCCTACAACCTCTATGACCCCTTCATAAACCTCAATATGATTAAAAAGATAGAAAATTATGGTGCACGGGTAATTACTCCTGAGAACTTTACTGAAACCATATTTAAAACGCACTTATCAAAATTGAACAAGCCTTTATTCTGGACTCTTGGAAACAAGCTTCTGGCTGCTGCTTATCAACTGAAAGAACGCAGAGATATTGATGGGGTAATATTATTAGTATCCTTTGGATGCGGTCCTGATTCATTGATAGGTGAGCTTATAGAAAGGTGGATCAGAAAAAATACAGATATTCCCTTTGTATTATTGACCATTGATGAGCATTCCGGTGATGCTGGATTAAACACCAGAATCGAAGCCTTTATGGATATGATAGAAAGGAGAAAAGCAACATGAGATTAAGCTTTCCTCACATGGGTAATTTATACATCCCCATTAAGACCTTTTTTGAGTCTTTAGGAATAGAAGTTGTAGTTCCACCACTATCAAACAAAGAGACACTGGAACTGGGTGTAAAACACTCTCCAGAGTTTGCATGTCTGCCCCTTAAAGTAAATATTGGAAATATGATTCAGGCCCTTGAAAAAGGTGCTAATACCATCGTAATGGCGGGAGGAGGAGGACCATGCCGCTTTGGTTATTACTCAGAAGTACAAAGAGAAATTTTGTCTGATCTTGGATATGATTTTGAAATGATTGTGCTTGATCCACCTAAAGGAAACCTGTTAAAACTTGTAAAAAACATTAAAAGACTGATAGGCGACAACTCCTTTAAAAAAATCTGGTTTTCAGCCAGACTCGCGTGGAAAAAAGCAGTGCTTCTAGAAGAACTGGATTATGCTGATGGAATGGCACGGGTATCAAAAAAATTAAATAAAAAAAAAGCCAATAACCTATTTAACTATTTTGAAAAGGAAATAGATTTAACCGTAAGTTTTGACAAGTTGCAGTGTATAGAAAATCAAATGAAAGAATGTTATCATGATTTAACCCCATCTTTTGAGCCTATAAAAATCGGTCTGGTAGGAGAAATATATACAGTTCTTGATAATTTTGTAAACATGGATATCAAAAAAAAATTAGAAGATTGGGGTGTTTATGTAGATAAATCTATTTCTTTAACAGAATGGGCTAACACAAATTTATTGCTAAGGCTTCTAAATATTCACGGAGAAAAGAACACAGAAATAGCCGCCAGACCGTATTTGAACCATTTTGTTGGTGGTCATGGATTGCAATCAGTAGGTAATACAGTGCTGTATGCAAACAAAAAATTTGATGGTGTTCTACATGTACTACCGTTTACATGTATGCCCGAAATAATCGCAAAAAGCATTCTTCCTGCAGTCAGTAAAAAATACAACATACCGGTGTTATCTCTGGTGATGGATGAACACGCAGCCGATATAGGATTAAACACAAGGCTTGAAGCTTTTGTAGACCTGCTTTGCAAAAGAAAGGAAGGGATGAAAGATGAGATATTATTTAGGAGTTGACGTGGGTTCAGTAAGCACAAATTTGGTTTTGATAGACAAAAAATGTCGAGTTGTTAAAAAAATATATTTAAAGACTAGAGGTCAACCCATAAAAGCCATTCAAAAGGGATTGGATTTTCTGGGTAAGGATTTAAGAGATGAAAACATTGCTGGTGTTGGAACAACTGGAAGCGGAAGGATGTTGGCTGCAGCCCTTTTGGGAGCAGACATCATAAAGAATGAAATAACTGCCCATGCCATAGCCGGTATAAAATTTAAACCTGAAGTCTCTACAATCATAGAAATTGGAGGGCAGGATTCAAAAATCATCATTCTTCGAAAAGGAATAGTCGTTGATTTTGCTATGAATACGATATGCGCAGCTGGAACAGGTTCTTTTCTGGATCGACAGGCTGAAAGATTGGGAATACCCATTGAAGAATTTGGCAGCCTTGCCTTAAAATCAAGAAACCCTGTACGAATAGCCGGTAGATGTGCAGTATTTGCGGAATCAGATATGATTCATAAACAGCAAATTGGTCACAATATAGAAGATATTATAAAAGGATTGTGTGAAGCCCTTGTAAGAAACTATTTAAACAATGTAGCCAAAGGGAAAGAACTTAAAGACCCCATCCTTTTTCAAGGGGGAGTTGCAGCAAATATCGGAATAAAAAAAGCTTTTGAAACAGCTTTAAATAGAAAAATAAACATACCAGATAATTATGATGTAATGGGGGCATATGGAGTGGCTATTTTAGCAAAGGAAAAAATAGAACAGCAAAAAATAAAAACCAGCTTTCGCGGATTTTCCAGCAAGGACACAAGCTTCAACACTTCTGGATTTGAGTGTATGGGATGCAGCAACCACTGTGAAATAATAGAAATCAGATCAAATGGCAGATTGATATCAAGATGGGGAGACCGTTGTGGCAAATGGAATGAATGGCAAAATCTTGATGTGATATAATAGAGCATGATTTAATCATGCTTTTTTTATTTCTATATGCTATAATTAAAACTAGCAGTGATAAAACCCGGTCCATTGTAGGAGTGATCACATGGTAATTATAACGAGTCACACTAATTTAGACTTTGATGGATTGGCTTCCATGATTGCAGCTCGAAAACTCCACCCTCAAGGAATTATGGTGTATTCAGGAAAACTTAATAAAAACGTCAATTACTTTATGTCACTACATAAGGATGTCATCAAAATTTTACCACCTTCTGAGATTGATTTAAATAAGGTTTCAAAATTGATTGTAGTAGATACCAGTTCCCCAAAAAGAACAGGTAAATTTTCATGTCTTTTTGAAAATTCTAGAGTTGAAAAAATAATATATGATCATCACAACAAAACAGAAGCAGGGGCTACAGTAACCAAGCTGGTTGAAAAAATCAAAAACAAAAACCTCAGCATCACACTCTTAGAAGCCACCGTTTTTGCTCTTGGTATATATGAGGATACTGGTTTTTTTAGGTATTCTATTACCACACCCAGGGATTTATCCATGGCGGCGTATCTATTAGAAAAGGGTGCTAATCTTCAGGTAATATCAGATTTTTTAGAATATCCCCTTAGCGAAACCCAGCAAAGCCTATTGGAGGAGTTGATATCGAACTCAATAATTCTCAATCGAAACGGCATCAATATTCTTCTAGCATGGTGCGAAACCAGTCATTATGTTGAAGGCCTGGCCAGTATAGCCTCAAAATTATATGACATAAGAGATTGCCAGGTAGTAATCTTAACTGTCAAAATGGATAACAGAGTTTTTATAACCGCCAGAAGTAAAGTTGATAACCTTGATTTAGCCGGATTGCTAAGTCGATTTAATGGTGGAGGGCATAAAAGGGCGGCATCAGCTGTTGTCAAAAGCAGTTCGATAGAATCAATTATTTCTGAAATCAAAACAACAATCAAAGAACATATTGTCTCTGTGAAAAGAGCAAAAGATATCATGTCTACACCGGTAAAAACCATTCCCCCCGAAAGCAGCATAAATGAAGCTTATGGTGTGCTTATCAAATATGGGCATACAGGTTTACCCGTTGTAAAAAACGATAAGCTTATAGGCATAATTTCGCGAAGGGATATTGAGAAAGCCAAACACTTTGGGCTTGGACATGCCCCTGTAAAAGGATTCATGCGCAGAAAAGTCATAACAATCTCTGAAAACACTAGTATTTACGAGATACAGGAATTAATGATAAACAATAACATAGGAAGATTACCCGTTATAGAAAAAGGCAAACTCAAAGGAATAGTAACACGTACAGATATATTAAGAGAACTACATGGTTCTACCATCAAAAGAAATTCACCTGTTAAAGACCTGTATATATTTAATAATGATAATTCAAAAGCCAATAAATTAAACTTGAAAAACACAATGAAAACAAAACTAGATACAAGGGTTTTTAATTTTTTAATAGATGTTGGAAAACTGGCTGATAAGGTCAATGTTGAATTGTATGTGGTTGGAGGTTTTGTAAGGGATTTACTCCTTGAAAAACCTAATTTAGATGTAGATTTGGTGGTAGTTGGAGACGGTATCAACTTTGCCAAACAGGTGGCACACCATTTCAATGCACAAATTACAGTGCATAAAAGATTTGAAACCGCTTCAATACACATGAAAAACGAGAAATTTAAAGTTGACATATCAACGGCAAGAAGGGAATTCTATGAGTACCCCGCGGCTCTCCCAAAAGTTGAAAGGAGTTCAATAAAATTTGACCTATATCGCAGAGATTTTACCATAAACAGTATGGCTGTTTCATTAAACCAGGACAGGTTTGGTGATTTGTTTGATTATTTTGGTGGTAAAAGAGATCTCGAAGAAAAACTGATAAGGGTACTCCATAGTCTGAGTTTTATTGAAGATCCTACAAGAATTTTTAGAGCAATACGATTCGAACAGCGCTTAAACTTTAATTTAGAAGCAGAGACTTGCAAACTGGCAGGTGAAGCAATAAAAGATAAAGCAATATTAGAACTTACCCCTGAAAGGATAAGGGATGAATTAATGTTGATTTTTCAGGAATCCACAGCTGGTAAAATCCTTTATCGGTTAGAAGAAATTGGTCTCTTCAAAAACTTTTTCATTGACTTCAAAATTAATAATGATGCAAAAAAGCAAAAATTAATAGAATTACAAAATTATTTAAAAACAATCGAAGCAAAGAATAATTACTTCAATAAAGAATTTCACCCAGTTTTATACCTTTCAACACTGATGTATGACTTGGGCAGGAAAGAGATTGTAGCAAACCTAAAAAAATTAAAATTCCCTAAAAGCATAACGAGAAGTGTGCTGCTTATTCATGATAATGTAAATTCCGTAAAAATTCTAACCTCGGAAACCTTACAACCCTCCCAAATATATGATGCTTTAAAGCGGCTGCCTGTTGAAGCATTGATCTGGTACAGCTTTTTTTACAAAGAAAGGGTTGAAGGGAGAATAGCTTTCTACCTTGAGCAATTAAAAGATACAAAATTGATTATTACAGGAAATGATTTGAAAAAACTAGGAATTATGCCGGGAGCTGTTTATAATACAATAAAATCTCAACTTATCAAGATTAAAATCGATAAAGGTCTTAAAACCAAAGAAGAAGAACTGAAATACGCAAAAAAAATATATGAAGAGATGGGAGATGATGAGGGTGCCTGATTTGTTTGCTCCAGACATGTTGTTTAGGATACCTGCTCTGTTGATCGCCATTACTTTCCACGAGTTTTCCCACGGTTTTGTTGCAGACAGGCTGGGTGATCCCACACCAAAATGGAATGGCAGGCTTACATTAAACCCAATAGCCCATCTGGATCCATTGGGTCTTATCATGTTATGGCTTTTCAAGTTCGGCTGGGCGAAACCTGTTCCGGTAAACCCCAGATATTTTTCAGATCCCAAAAAAGGAATGCTGCTGGTAGCTTTGGCTGGACCTGTGTCAAACCTGATACTTGCCTTTTTAACCATGCTCATACTCAAGATAGGGTTTTTTTCTTTCAGCTGGGTAATTATCATTATTTTGAAGGTATTGTTGACTTACAACATAATCCTTGCTGTGTTTAACCTGATCCCCATTCCTCCCCTTGATGGTTCGAAAATTTTAGCAGGTATTTTGCCCTGGAAGTATTCCAATATTTTTTATGAAATAGAATCTTATGGACCCATTTTATTGATAATATTTTTGTACTTTGGTATAATTAATAGGATAATGGGCCCTCTGATATTATTAGTAAACACCGTATTAAACATTATTACAAATCTAATCATGATTTTAGTGTAGAAACAGG
>DFNM01000164.1 GCA_002376045.1 Firmicutes bacterium UBA3567 | reverse complement strand
CTTTTGGATAGTGCAAAAGTTCGGAATCAATGGCAATAGCATGCTATTATACTGAGCCATTTCTCATCCCTCCAGCCAATTATTGGTTTTGCACCTTTTATTCTAATTATTCCAACCGGATGAGGGGGGTTTAACTTTTGCTTCCTTTTTGCACAATTATACGGATTTAACAGATTTTTTTACACAATAATTGGACACGACCTTTTTGGGCTAATGGAATCCAGTAATCAACTTAGTATTTACTTGTTTGAGTTAGATCTGAGGCTGAAGTCTCTATATATAGGAGTATTGTTGCTATATGTGAGTAAACGTTGTTGAGCGCCGGATGCTGCGAAAATTCTAGCTTCTTAACCAACTGTTTTGGAGAAGAACCGCAATTAGCATTTTAATGATAAACCGCCAAATCAGTCTACCACCATTTCCTTCAGATCATCAGGAATGATTAGTTCAGCTTCGGTTTTTTTCTGAACTTCTTCAACAGTAAAGGCCGGGTTGATTTCTTTTAACACGAGGCCTTTGTCTGTAACCTCGATTACACCCATTTCTGTTACAATGAGATCCACTTCTTCCTTAGCAGTTAGGGGCAGAGTGCATTTTTTCAGGATCTTGGGATCGCCTTTTTTAGAGGTGTGTTCCATAGCGATAATAACCTTTTTGGCTCCTACTGTAAGGTCCATGGCTCCACCCATACCGGGAACCAGTTTGCCTGGAATCATCCAGTTTGCCAGGTTTCCTTTTTCATCAACCTGCAGCGCACCAAGCACAGTTACATCCACATGGCCGCCGCGGATTATAGCAAAGGATGTGGCACTGTCAAAAAATGCCCCTCCAGGAATAATGGTGACAGGCTGGCCACCGGCATTGGTAAGATCTGAATCTTCCTGGCCTTTTTCAGGCCTGGGACCCAATCCAACAAACCCATTCTCCGACTGGAATATGATTTCCTTGCCTTCATTTACATAGTTTGCTACCATCGTGGGCATACCTATACCCAGATTCACAATGTCTCCATCCTTTAGTTCCTTTGCAATCCTTTTTACAATCAGTTCCCTTTTTTTGTTTTTATCCATTTATTTATCCCCCCTTACGATCATGTCTACAAATATACCTGGGGTCATTACTTCGTCAGGGTCGATTTCTCCCACTTCTACGATCTCCTGGGCTTCAGCTATCACAAGATCGGCAGCCATGGCCATAATGGGATTGAAATTTCGGGCAGATTTTCTGTAAACCAGATTGCCTTTTTTGTCTGCCTTATGTGCTTTTATTAGAGCCACATCGGCTTTTAAAGGCAATTCAAGGAGGTATTCCTTATCCCTTATTTTTATTTTACGCTTCCCCTCTTCAACAATGGTTCCGATTCCTGTAGGAGTTAAAAAACCACCCAGACCTGCACCACCACATCTTATTCTCTCAGCAAGAGTTCCCTGGGGTATAAGCTCTACTTCAGTCTCTCCAGCATTCATCTGTCTGCCTGTTTCAGGATTTGTTCCTATATGGGATGTCTGGACATGTTTTACCATCTTGTTAACAACCAGCTTGCCAACACCAACCTCTGGAAATGCAGTATCATTTGCAATTATCGTTAAATCCTTTACACCTTTTTCAATCATTCCATCGATAAGTTTTTCTGGAGTTCCAACACCCAAAAAACCGCCAATCATAATGGTCATGCCATCTTTGATTTTCTCCAGCGCTTTTTCCAGGGAAACTATTTTGTCCACCTTACAACACCTCCATTTCATTTAATTATGCATCTCACAGTATTTATAATGCAATTTTTGTGCCATTTTTATCTGTGCCAGGCACAAAAAAATCGAATAAAAAAACCCCAAAATCGGGGCGGGGGCTGTTCTCTTGTCTTTTATTTTTGTTTATAATTATCCCGTTAATTCATCATTATTCATCGAGCTTACAGACGTTAAATGATGCGCTAAAGAGGTTGGACTTAATCAAAAAGAACATTATAGGTTTTTGACCGGCACTCAACTCAATGTATGTTTTGTGGGTAACAACAATACTCCTGTATAACGATACACTATCCTCAAATTTAACTCAACAAGTAAACATCAAGTAGAGTTGCCGGAGACGTTGATTAAGTCCAGTCTCAATATCAATAAAGCTTGCTAATCAAAAAGTATAGCCATTTTTGCTTAATGAGTTGATGCATTTTATCATCGACTTGTTTGTCTGTGTTTCGATACTCAAAAAGCTTTGTGATGGATTTTTGCATCGTTATCGATGTAATACGTCATCGCTTGTGGGCATCAAAATCAAACACCTTGCTCAGCTCATACTTTTGAGCCTTCCTGACAACGGTTGACTGATCTATTCCCAGGGCTTTTGCAGCTTTTCGGGTTGTCTTGTATTTTTCCAGAGCTTTCTTAATCAAGTTCTTCTCCGTTTCAGCAACAGCTTTTTTCAATGGAATTATTGCATCATCTTTCAGCAGGTGATTTATGGTCAGAGCTGTACCTTTGATTCTGCCGGGCAGGTGATGGGGTTGTATTACATCATCGTTTACCATAACCATAAGGCGTTCTATCATGTTTTCCAGTTCTCTGATATTACCCGGCCAGGTGTATTCCATCAGAATATCAACGGTAGTAGAAGCAAATCTCTTGTTCAACTGGTACTTTTTATTGAATCTTTCAACGAAATGCACAATAAGGGGCAGAATATCATCCTTTCTTTCCCTAAGGGGTTTAATGGTAATGGGGACAACATTCAACCTGTAAAACAGATCTTCTCTAAACTTGCCCTTCCTTACCATTTCCTCCAGATCCCGGTTGGTCGCTGCGATTATCCTCACATCCAGTTCAACGGGATGACTTCCCCCTACCCTTATGAGTTCTCTGTCCTGTATCACTCTCAAAAGTTTTGGTTGAAGATTTAGCGGAAGCTCACCAATCTCATCCAGGAAAATGGTTCCATTTCTGGCCAACTCAAACATACCCGGCTTGCCCTTCTTTTTGGCTCCTGTGAAGGAACCCCCTTCATAACCAAAGAGTTCTGACTCCAGCAGGGTTTCCGGTATAGCGGCACAGTTAACTTTTATAAAGGGGCCATTGTTCCGTCTGCTCGAAGCGTGAATGATCTTTGCCAGGATTTCCTTCCCCACACCTGATTCTCCTAAAATTAAAACTGTTGAATCCACTTTTGCAACTTTTTCGGCCATCTCGATGGTCTTTCTCATCTCCGTGCTTTTAGCAACAATGCCATCTAATTCCTGTTGCTTATTCCTTAATTCCTGCAATTCCATGTGGTATCTCTGGGTAAGTTCTTTGGTTTCTTCCAGCTGCTTTTTTAATCTGTTTAATTCCGTTATATCCCTGACATTGGTAACAACTCTTTCTATTTCACCCTTCTCGTTAAACACGGGATTTCCCGTTATCAGCACCCTCTTGCCCGTTTTTATATCATGCATGATGGTAACGGGCTTTTTTTTCTTAAGAACCAGAAGGGTCACAGACTGGGAATAAACCCCTTTGTCTACTAACTCTTTCATGTGTTTCCCTATTACTTCTTCAGGCTTGATTCCCGTTATCCGTGAATAGGCACTGTTTATTCGAAGGGTATAGCCATTCCCATCCGTAATATAAAAACCATCATAGGAAGACTCTATAATGGCATCCAGCTCTTTGTTGAGCCTTTTTACTTCCTGCAGGTCCTTATAATACCCCATCAACAAATTCGTTTTGGTAAGGATACCCACCAGCTTACCTTCTTCATCCACTACCGGCAGTGTTCCTGCAGGATATTCCCAGGCTTTTTCAACGGACTCATCTTCCCTTATACTATCAATTTCTGTGGCCATTATTCCTTTAACGGGTGTGTCAGGGGGAATACCCTTAATATAGGCAGTTAAGATGTGTTTTTTGGAAACCAATCCCATTATTTCATTGTCAGCATCTATCACCGGGATTCCATCTATGTCTTCATCCATGAGTTTCTGAACAGCTTTACCCAGACCATCTTCTGGATTTAATGTTACGGGGCTTTTGGTCATGATATCCTTTATTTTCAAAATCAACCCCTCCTAAAAAAGCGTGGCAAGGAACCACGCTTATTCTACACAAAACTCTGACGGCCTTTCTTTTGTAAATCCAAACCAGTATAAAAGAGCCTTAACAATTCTGATTGAAGCCTCCCCGTCACCATAGGGATTGACGGCTTCTGCCATGCGGTTGTATTCATTCTCATCCAGCAGCAGCTTCTTCACTTCTTTAATGATGTTTTCTTTATCCACCCCAACAACCTTAACGGTGCCCGCTTTCACTCCTTCAGGTCGTTCAGTCACATCTCTCATTACAAGCACAGGCTTACCCAGAGCAGGGGCTTCTTCCTGTATCCCTCCTGAATCCGTTAACACAAAAAAACTCCTTGCCATCAAATTGTGCATCTCCTGGGTATCCAGGGGATCCAGCAGTTTAACCCCGGGATTGTCTTTCAACAGGGAAAGAGCTGTTTCCCTGACGGCGGGATTGTAGTGCACAGGGTATACAAAACACAAATTCTTGAACTCCTGTGTTAGTTCATTTATCGCCATACAGATCTGTTCCAGGGGTTCGCCCAGGTTTTCCCTCCGATGAGCTGTAACCAGCACAACCCTGGTGTTTTCATAATCCAGATTTTTCAGGATGCCATCTTTAAATACATAATCTTCCCTAACAGTGTTAAACAGGGCATCTATAACGGTGTTACCGGTGACAAAAATGCTCGTGGGGTCTACTCCTTCTCTGATAAGATTGTCTTTAGCAGTGCTGGTTGGAGCAAAGTGAATATCAGCAAGAACTCCTGCAAGCTTTCTGTTCATTTCCTCTGGATATGGAAACCACTTGTTAAAGGTCCTTAAACCCGCTTCCACATGTCCCACTTTCTTGTGCTGATAAAAAGCTGCCAGAGCTGCAGCAAAAGTAGTAGTTGTATCACCATGAACCAGAATGATGTCAGGGTTTTCCTCTTTGATTATTTTTTCCATACCTTCAACTACCTTTGATGTTATATGGGACAGGCTCTGGCGCTGTTTCATTATATCAAGGTCATAATCGGGTTTGATATTGAAAAGTTCCAACACCTGATCCAGCATTTCCCGGTGTTGAGCACTAACAACCACACAGCATTGGATGTGTTGGGATTGTGTGAGCATGGCAACAAGAGGTGCCATCTTTATCGCTTCAGGTCTTGTCCCAAAAACAGTCATTACCTTCAACTTATTCAATTTTTATACCACCTTAAGCATCAAACTTTTTCGTTCTCAAATCTATAATACCCCACTGACGCCCTGCACTGAGGATTATCGCCAGTAAAAACACCAACACAATCCCCGCTTTAATGCTGCCTATTTCTGAGAGCACAATGGCACTCATGCCCAAAGCACCATTTATCGAGTACATAATAAGAACTACCTGCCTCTGGGACAGCCCCCTTGCCAGCAGCCTGTGATGTATATGGTCCTTATCAGCCTGAGTAACGGGATAACCGTTTACAATTCGCCTTATAATGGCAAAAGCTGTGTCAAAGATGGGAAGCCCCAGGGCCAGAATTGGTATAATCAGGGCTATGGCTGCAGCGCTTTTGATGGCACCCTCGATGGAAATTCCTGCAAGGATGTATCCCAAAAACATTGCCCCCGCATCACCCATAAAGATCTTGGCGGGATTGAAGTTGTAGGGCAAAAATCCCAGAGCGGCTCCAGCCAGGGCAGCAGTCATTATAACAACAACAGTATTGCCTTCCTTCAATGCTACCAAAAACAGGGTAAAAGAAGCAATGGAAGATATTCCGGCAGCCAGACCATCCAGGCCATCTATAAAGTTTAGGGTATTAGTTATACCAACTATCCAAAAAATCGTAAGGGGAATGCTCAATTTACCAAGATAAAACATACCACCCAGGGGATTGGTTACCCATTCAACTTTTACCCCAAACAGCACCAGCACCAGAGCAGCCAGGATTTGTCCGGCAAACTTTATTTTGGGGGAAAGTTCTTTTATGTCATCGATCACTCCCAGTATAACTATTAAAGTTCCACCTATCAGCATTCCCGACACAGCAGAACCTGAATTCAGAGGAACAAAAACCAGCACAGTTATAACAAAGGCAAGATATATTGCCAGCCCACCCAGATGGGGTATGGGTCTAGAATGCACTCTCCTATCATCTTTGGGTATGTCTACAGCACCCACTTTAAAAGCTATCTTTTTAACAAAAGGAGTAAAAATGTACGAGAGAACACATCCTATTATCAAGGCAAAAACATAAGGGTTTGTGTTCATAAAGTAGCCACCTCTTTAATTATTTGCCACAACAGCATCTGATTATCTTTTTTTCTCTAAGGGCTGGAAACCTGTATAAATTTTATCTGATAGCTTCATGCATTGTCAATATCCTCAAATTTGACCAAACTTACTCCAGCATCTTTTAACAATTTCAGTGACAGTTCATCGGGATAGTTTCCTTTATATACTATTCTTTCTATCCCTGCATTAATTAACATTTTTGCACACAAAACACACGGTTGGTGGGTGACATAAAGAGTCCCCCCCTTTATGCAAACACCTACAGCCGCACCCTGTATAATGGCATTTTGTTCTGCGTGCAGGCCTCTACAAAGTTCATGCCTTTCGCCAGATGGAATTTGCATCATTTGCCGCAAGCACCCTACCTCAACACAATGTTTTATACCACTAGGTGCACCATTGTAACCTGTTGTCAGTATACGTTTGGTCTTCACAATGACGGCCCCCACCTGTCTTCTAAGGCACGTTGAACGTGTAGCTACAAACCCGGCAATTTCCATAAAGTATTCATCCCATGAAGGTCTCCTATTCACCTTTTTCTCCTCCACTACCTGGTTCCGAAAAGCCTATCTCCAGCATCCCCTAATCCTGGAACTATGTAAGCATGAGAGTTGAGTTTTTCATCCACTGCAGCTGTATAAATTTCCACATCAGGATGTGCCTTATAGACGGTCTCAATGCCTTCCGGTGCAGCAATAAGACACATCAGTTTAATATTGTTGGCTCCCCTTTCTTTTAAAAAGGTTATGGCAGCTTTGGCAGAACCACCGGTTGCCAGCATGGGATCAAGGATTATCAGTTCCCTTTCATGAACATCACTGGGAAGTTTGCAATAATACTCAACAGGCTGCAAAGTTTCAGGATCCCTGTACAGCCCTATATGCCCCACTTTGGCTGTTGGTATCAATTTGAGCATGCCGTTTACCATTCCAAGACCAGCCCTTAGTATGGGAACAATGCCAAGTTTTTTCCCTGTTATAACATGGGCTTTTGCTTTTGATATGGGTGTTTCTATCTCAACTTCTTCCATGGGTAAATTCCGAGTAACCTCGTAGGCCATGAGCATCGATACTTCCTCAACCAGTTCCCTGAACTCTTTAGCCCCAGTGTTTTTGTCTCTGATAAAGGTGAGCTTGTGCTGAATCAAAGGATGGTCAAACACAAAAACCTTTTGTTCCATTGTTTATTCCGTTGACTTATATCTATAAAAACCTTATAGAAAGCAACGCATACCTATAAATTTTTATAAATCTATAGGTCTTATCCGATACTCCTATTATGCAGATTTTATAAGCCTGCATAACTCGAAGTCGCTTCCTACTTTGATCGGATTGCACAGCTTATATATAAGCCAACGGCTTTTCCCTCCTTCTCTGTATTTTCGCTGTGCTTTTTTGTTTCCTAATATACATATATTCCTTGCTCCGTTTAAGTCAGCATTAACGATTTTATTTATGGCTTTATCTTTAAATAAACCACGCTTAACTCGCTTTCCATTGAAAACATTAGTTAAGTCGATGGCGTATTGTGATAGTTCTTGTATTACTTTTATATCTTCTGTAAGCGAACTTGTCTTTGAAGTATAGCTTTCATCAACTTCAATTACTTTAATCCCATAATCTTTTGATTTATAACCAATGTAATTTAAAAGTTTAACAAAAGGAATTTGTATAAAGTCTTGTTTGATAGGTTTGTTTAAATTGCATTTACCATTGTTTTTTAGATTGGCTAAATTTTTTGATATGGCAAGCTTTGTTACATCATATTTTTGAAGATATTCTAAAACTCTTTTGCTGATTTTATGAAATTGGTCATAAAAATACCTGTTTCTTCTCTCATAAAGATATGTCCTATATTTTTCTAAATATCTTTTTCTGTTTTTATCTTTAACAGTCATTATCTCTCTGTTTAATTTCCCTATAAATCTATTGAAGTTAGCGTTATATGTTTTATAACGTTTACCATCTATTATTAGACTAGGGGTATCTTTATCGTCTACATATATACTCAATAGATTGTTTATCCCTATATCTATCCCTGCACATTTGTAAGGTTTTTCTTTGAATTCTTTTTCTGCTTTTTCATAAATGAAAAGTAAATACAATTCATTGTTTGAAAAGTTAAGGTGTACTGCATTAATCTTAGATAAATCTCCTACTATTTTCTCTAAATGTTTGTGGTTTATATATGTCTTTATCATTTTATTGTTAAGGTTTATTCCAAGTTGATTTTTCTTTTTTAATGAAAAGCCTTTAGCACTATCTAATGGAATTGTATAATTGGTTAGTTTTGATAGTTTCTTGGGTTTAGGAGGTCTTGCTCTATGATCTCCGTTTTTTGTTTTTGTGTAAAATCCTTTATATTGAGATTTAACTCGTTTTATTATTTCTACTAGATTGTGAATTTTAAGGTCTTTGGATAATGCTATTAACTCGTTCATTATTTGATGATTTTTATATTTGTTTTCAAGATACTCTATTTTGTCTTTTTCTTTTTTAGGTTTTGTACCCCTAAATACTGCTCTCATTACTTTGTAATCTGTTAGTAGCTTGAAATCTCCTATATCTTGTTTATGGTCTTGATGTAAAAGTATTATATACATGTTTTCAAAATGCCTATACTTGTATATATAATCTATAACTCTGGATTTGAATTTTTTGTCTTTTATTCTCATTTTGTATGTCCTTATTGTCTTACTCATTTTCTTTTAGTTCCTTGATTATTTTTTTGGCTTTATTGGCCGTTTTCCCTTGAAGCTTCGCCGAAAATACTGTTATTATCTGTAACTCTATCACTCCAAAATAATTATAAGATAAATATATAAAAAATTTTGAGGTTTTTATATGTTTTTATAAATATTCTCTAGCAGTTGGTTTGCCCTGACTGCCGAAGCTGGCCGG
>DFNM01000162.1 GCA_002376045.1 Firmicutes bacterium UBA3567 | reverse complement strand
CGTGTACCGGCCGCTACGTGCGGTGATACAAGAAGAGGTAGGTGGATTAATCACCTACCTCCTACCTTATCCTTTATGTTGTTTTTACTCTATCACAACTACAGGTTTAATCAAATCTCTGGGTTTATCCTTCATTAATAGAAGTGCCTCTTCTACTTTATCTAATCCCTTGAATACATGTGTAGCCATTTTGCCTGGATCAATACGGTCATGTTTTACCAGTTCAACCAATTTTTCCATCCTGAAACGTCCACCTGGACAAAGTCCGCCTTTTATAGTTTTGTGGGCCATTCCACAACCCCACTCCGCACGTGGGATTGGCAGGTTTTCACCTTCGCCAAAATAATTTATATTTGATACTGCTCCACCAGGTTTTGTGATTTTTACTGCAGTTGTTACAATTTTAGCAGGACCGCCAGCAATAATTGTAGCGTCAACACCCTTGCCATCTGTCAGATCTAAAATTTGATCTACGATATCGCCGTTTTTATAGTTTACAATATCTGTTGCACCATAGAACTTTGCAGCGTCAACACAAACAGGTCTGCTTCCTACAACAATAATTCTGCCTGCACCACGCAGTTTTGCGCCAGCTACAGCCATCAAACCAACGGGTCCAATGCCCAGAACTGCAACAGTGTCGCCCAGCTTGATATCAGCCAGTTCTGCACCATGAAAACCGGTAGTAACCATGTCAGGTATCATAACAGCTGATTCCAGGGGAATTTCTTCTGGAAGAAGTGCCAGATTCATGTCTGCATCATTAACATGAAAATATTCGGCAAACACACCATCTTTTATGTTAGAAAATTTCCAACCGGCAAGCATACCACCGGAATGTTGATGGTTACCCTGTTGTGCTTCAAGTGTGCGCCAGTCAGGTGTAATGGCTGGAACAACTACACGATCACCGGGTTTAAAATCCTCTACTTTTTCACCTACTTCTACTACTTCACCTACTGCTTCATGACCCAGGATCATGTTGTGCCTCTCGCCTATTCCACCTTCAAATACTGTGTGTATATCAGATGTGCATGGGGCTACAGCAAGAGGTTTGATGATTGCATCATATGGCCCCGGTGAAGGTTTTTCCTTTTCAATCCAACCTACCTCACCTATTCTAAGCATAGCGAAACCTTTCATTGGAAGACCCCCTCGTCATAGATTGTTAAAAATTTTACAATTAAAGTGTAATACATTGTGAAAAAAATGTCAATATATTTATGGGGACAAATAGTCGAAACACGACTTAAAAAATGAAATTAAGTTTAATTTTTGTCATAATGCTTGAGTATATTCAATTTAACAGTTTTTAAATAACAATTTAAATAAAAGCAGCATTTAACAAACATAAAAATAGGTTAAAAAAATATCAATAAAATGTTATTGAATGTGAAAATTCCTTATTCTTTTTCCCTTGTTTTATATGGAACAGGCACGTACTGAACGGATGGCCGCCTCTGGATGGTTTGAGGATACAGCTTCATCAGATTGTATATTTCCCTGGGCATATCAGTGGATACCTTCAAACCCATATCTACCAATTCTTCATAGTTTATTGGATAATCATGGGTCCATCTCCCCTCGGTAAAAATCCTTGCCAGTTCCTGGGCTTTTTCCTCATCCATTTTTTGTTTTAAAATCCGGTAAACATTTTCCCTTACCTGATGGGTGGCTTTTTCAGCAATATCAGCCAGGATGAGGGTTTTATCATCAACTTTATCCACCCCCTTTTGTTCCAAAACTCTTCTTAAAGATGCAGCGGGGTAATTACCCAGCTGAGGATCAACAGGCCCCAGCACAGCGTTTTCATCCATAACGATTTCGTCTGCCGCAAGAGCCAGAAGAGTTCCTCCGGACATGGCATAATGAGGGACAAAAACCGTTACTTTGGCAGGGTGCCTCTGAATAGCCCGGGCAATTTGTTCAGCAGCAAGTACAAGTCCTCCAGGGGTATGGAGGACGATATCGATATCCATGTCATCAGGTGTCAGCCTTATCGCTCTCAAGATCTCTTCTGAATCTTCTATGTTTATATACCTTGTCAGAGGGAGGCCTAAAAAGCTTAGGGATTCCTGGCGGTGAATCATGGTTATAACCCTGGAGTTTCGCATTGTTTCAATTTTTTTGATGGTTTTCAGTCTTTCGGTTTCGATTTTTCTTTGCTTCATAATGGGAATTAATGTGTAAACGATAAAAAGCAGCCAGATTATGTTGAAGAAAAATTCCACTTACATCCACCTCTTTTTGCTGTTGTTCATGGTTTTTTGTATATATCTTATCCTTTCGACCTTGAATAATTTTTATACAGTGTTTTTAATAGTAAATACTGAATGCCTGTTTGACAAATGCTTTTTACAGAGATATACTTAAGCTGAAGTCTGGAGGGAGAAAACATGCAGCTTACAAGACAGACTGAGTATGCCGTTTTAACTTTAATAGAACTGGCCCAAAAAAGAGGAGAGTTGATTAAAACCGGAGATATAGCGGAGAAATACGGGATTCCGATCCAGTTTTTAAAAAAAACCGTGAACAAGCTGGAATTAGCGGGTTTGATAGAAACCCAGAGGGGATGTAGGGGCGGCCTTAGGCTTGTAAAACCTATGGAGAAAACTACTCTGTATGATATCTACAAAGCCATAGAGGGACCAATTTATATAAATCCATGCCTTAAACCAGACTATCAGTGTGTAAGGCAATTGGAATGTAAACTGAGACAATTTTTTGGAGACATTCAGGCCTATATTGTTGAAAAAATGGATTCCGTTACAATTAAAGACATACTTGATTAAAAAATTTTTTAAAATGTGATATAAATCACATTATTCATTTCCGTGATGTGATATAAATATAATTGAATAAATTATTTTTTGTGAGCAAAAAGTTGACAAAATTAATCATCAAATATAATAATAATGAGTATTGCCCAGATATTTTGAGGCATGATTAAATAATACAATTTAAACTTATAATTTTTTAAAAATTACAAAGGGAGGGTATACAAATGGTGGTAAGGAAAATTGTTCACATAAATGAAGAAAAATGTGATGGATGTGGACTGTGTATTCCTGCATGTCATGAAGGAGCTATAGAAATTGTGGACGGCAGGGCGAGATTGGTTTCGGATAAATACTGTGACGGTTTGGGAGATTGTATTGGGGAATGTCCTAAAGGAGCCATAACAATCATCGAAAGAGAAGCTGAAGAATTTGATGAAGAAGCAGTAAAAGAACAACTGAGGCAAAAACAGAAGGAGGAACCTCTGGCATGTGGATGCCCTGGAAGCATGGTCAGGCAGCTGGATGATGAAAAACAGGATAAAGCAGCAAAAGACAGTCAGCAAACAGCTGTAGATACGGATGATGTGAAAATAAGCATAAAATCCCAGTTGAGCCAGTGGCCAGTGCAGCTTACCCTTGTTCCACCTGATGCACCGTACTTTGATGGAGCACATCTTTTGATAACTGCTGATTGTGTTCCAGTAGCATATCCCAATTACCACCTGGATATGCTCAAAGGCAAAAGAGTTGTTATAGGGTGCCCTAAACTGGATGATATTAATCATTATATTGGTAAGCTTACTCAAATCATAAAATTAAATGATATTAAGAACGTTACAGTAGCATACATGGAAGTTCCATGCTGTATGGGTATTGTAAAGGCTGCCGAGTATGCCATCGAAAAATCGGGGAAAGATATCCCACTTCATAGGATTAAGGTTGGTATTGAAGGCGGTGTTTTGGAAAGGGATTAATACAACAGGTCCCTGCATGGAATATACAGGGGCCTGATTACATAGATTCTTGCGATAAAGAAGGGGATAAAGAAAGTATTTTTTAGAGCTGAATAATCAACAAAATATTTTATTTTACTGCAATGAAAGGAGGGGATATGGAAGGGTTACGAATCCATCAAAACCATACTGCTTGTATGTGGATTGTTTTATAAAACAAAATCAAAAAGGGGGCTTTATAAAGATGTCAATGTTTTGCTACCAGTGTCAGGAAACAGCCAGGAATGAAGGATGTAAAGTGAGAGGTGTTTGTGGCAAGACACCTGATGTATCAAATTTCCAGGATTTGTTAGTGTATCTTTTAAAAGGAATTTCCATATACGGTGAGCAGGCTAAAGAACTGGGAATTTATGATGAAGAAGTGGGAGCATTTATTTCAGAAAGCCTTTTTACCACACTGACCAACGTAAATTTTGATAAAGAAAGGTTTGAAAATCTAATCAGAGAAGCTTTTGAAGTTAGAGATAAGATTAAAAATAAATTTTTAAAAGCATACAAAGAAAAGTACGGCAAAGAATTTGATAAGCAACTGCCTGAAATGGCTACATGGTACAGTGATGATGTTCAAAATTTCTACAAAAAAGGCGAAGAAGTTGGAGTATTAGTGACAGAGAATGAGGATATTAGAGCATTAAGGGAATTGATAACCTACGGCCTAAAAGGAATTGCTGCCTATGCTCACCATGCTTACATTCTGGGATACAAAGACGATGAAATCTTTGCATTCCTGCAGGAAGGCCTGGCGGCAACGACCGATGACAGCTTAACTGCAGATGATCTGATTGGTGTTGCTATGAAATGCGGCGAAATGGCGGTCAAAACTTTGGGTTTGCTCGATAAAGCGAACACGGAAACCTATGGCCATCCTGAACCAACGCAGATAAATATTGGTGTAAGGAACAACCCGGGTATTCTTGTGAGCGGTCACGACCTGAAAGATTTAGAAGAACTTTTAGAACAATCGAAGGATAAGGGTGTAGATATATATACTCATGGCGAAATGCTGCCTGCCCATGCATACCCTGCCTTTAAGAAATATGAACACTTTGTTGGAAATTACGGCAATGCATGGTGGAAACAGCAGGAAGAATTTGAGAAGTTCAATGGCCCCATCCTCATGACCACCAATTGCCTTGTACCTCCTAAGGATTCTTACAAGGATAGAGTTTACACAACAGGTCCTGTTGGATTTAATGGTGTTAAACACATTCCTGATCGTGAACATGGAAAACAAAAAGATTTTTCTCAAATCATCAAACATGCCTTGCAGTGTGAACCACCTCAAGAATTGGAAAAAGGCGCTATTCCAGGAGGTTTTGCCCACAGTACCGTGCTGAGTATAGCAGATAAGGTTGTTGAAGCTGTCAAAGCTGGAAAGATTAAGAGGTTTGTGGTAATGGCAGGTTGTGATGGAAGACACAAAACAAGGGAATACTACACCAAAGTTGCCCATAAACTGCCTAAGGATGCTGTAATTTTAACAGCCGGTTGTGCCAAATACAGATACAACAAATTAAATCTTGGAGATATTGATGGAATTCCCAGGATTCTGGATGCAGGCCAGTGCAATGATTCGTATTCCCTTGTGGTTATTGCACAAAAACTTGCAGAAGCCTTTGGATTAGAGGATATAAATGAGCTTCCCGTTTCATATGATATCGCATGGTATGAACAAAAAGCGGTAGCAGTCTTGCTTGCCCTGCTCTATCTAGGAGTAAAAGGTATAAGACTGGGCCCAAGCCTTCCCGCCTTCATCTCACCTAATGTGCTTAACGTACTGGTTGAAAAGTTCGATATAAAACCCATCAAGAGCGTCGAAGAAGACGTAGAAGCCATGATGCAGGGCAAGTAAAAATGTGGTATTGTAAACCTACCTGATGGTGGGTCTTCTTTTTACGCAAATATTCTACAATTTATAATTATGGTGTTTTAAAATTAGAATCTTTAGGTATAAAGTCGGTTTAGATAGAAGAAGTAGTAGCTTAAAGAGTATTGAAATTAATCCAATTCCTTTCATTGTACCTTGTTTAAAAAATTGTTATGAGGTTCTAGATAACTTCTATATTCCCTAA
>DFNM01000053.1:26092-26262 GCA_002376045.1 Firmicutes bacterium UBA3567 | reverse complement strand
CGTTTTTTCGATGACCGCTGCACGGGTTTTCGGGAAAGCGGAGCAATTTGCTTTAATCAACTGCAGCCTGATAGCCAAATATATGCAACCCCCTTCGCCCGGTTAGCTTGTATCTACACTGGGCAATGAAGCTGGCCGGTGCAGAAATTCTTGAGCCGGGCAAGGCTATC
>DFNM01000053.1:0-25744 GCA_002376045.1 Firmicutes bacterium UBA3567 | reverse complement strand
TATCTCTCTAGATAAAGTTTGTTAGATAATATTCGTTCAACCTTTAACCAATTGTTTCGGAGAAGAACCATTTTTTATAACTTTAGATGGCACAAATTTGATTTTCAGTTTTTTATAATATTTCGACCTTCGCCAAAAAATTCCTTCTAAAAATTTTCAACAAGTAACTAAAATCCTAATACACACAGGCTATCCTGCAAATAAAAAAAGGGAACACCGGGTTAAAAACACACCGGCATCCCCCTGTGTTTATCTATATCATCCTTTTTCGTGTCTATGTAATTTAAAACTCGGGTTCAATCAGGCCATAGTTGCCGTCTTTTCTCCTGTACACTACATTGACTTCATCTGTTTTTGCATTGGTGAAGACAAAGAAATCATGTCCCAAAAGGTCCATCTGCAGCACCGCTTCTTCCACAGGCATGGGTTTTATCGCAAATCTTTTAGTTTTTACTATTTTAGGTTCATTGTTTTCTTCCTTCTGGTTTGCAACCTCTACATCATTGAATCTGAAAGACTTCCTGTATTTTTTATACAACTTTGTTTTGTATTTCTCTATCTGTTTTTCCAGTTTATCAATAACCATATCAATGGATGTATACATATCTCCCGTTTCTTCTTCTCCTCTAAGGATTATGCCGTTAACAAGGATTGTTACTTCTACGATGTGTCGTTCTTTTTCAACACTCAATGTTACCTGAACTTCAGCGATCTCTTTAAAGTATTTCTCAAGTTTGCCGATTTTTTTACTTACATAATCTTTTAAAGCATTGGTAACTTCCATGTGTTTGCCACTTATAATAACCTTCACTATCCCAACCCCTTTCAAAAAGTGGTCTATATTTATATTATTCCACAAATCAACAAATAATCCTTTGTTTTTGACAGTTTTCAAATTGATTTAAAAAACGCCCTGATTATTAATCAGAGCGTCATGCTGCTGTATCATTAAACCCAACAGGGTTGTTTACTACAGCCTGTTAACATTTGCAGCCTGGGGCCCTTTTTGACCTTTTACGATGTCGAATTCAACCTTTTCACCTTCTCTAAGGGTTTTGAAACCTTTTCCATTGATAGCAGAGTAGTGGACGAAGACATCCTCACCGCCGTCATCTCTCTGGATGAAACCATAACCTTTTTCTTTGTTAAACCATTTTACTGTTCCTAACAATTTCTCATTCCTCCTAAAATATGTTGATAGTGATTTAACTATATCACATAGAATACCCAATGTCAAACAAAACAAAGCAAAAAAACAAAAACAATTAAAAACCTGCTGTTTTTCCAAAAAAGAAGGATAGCAAAAACATAGCAGTTTTTGCTATCCCACAGTTATATGAAAGGAAGGGCCATTGGCTTTATAGGATTTTGCTCAAAAACTCCTGAGTTCTTGGATTCTGCGGATTTCCAAACAATTCCCCAGGAGGTCCTTGCTCAACAATTCTACCATCATCCATAAACATGACTCTGTCGCCCACTTCCCGCGCAAAACCCATTTCATGAGTTACGACAATCATAGTCATGCCTTCCTCTACCAGCTGTTTCATCACATCCAGGACTTCCTTGATCATTTCAGGATCTAAAGCGGATGTGGGTTCATCAAACAGCATGACCTCAGGAGACATGGCCAGAGCCCGGGCAATAGCAACACGCTGTTTCTGGCCCCCCGATAACTGGCTGGGATAACTTTCAGCTTTATCGGCAAGGCCCACCTTGTTGAGCAGTTCCATGGCTGCCTCTTTTGCTTCCTTTTCAGGCACTTTTTTGATTTTTATGGGAGCAAGGGTAATGTTTTCAATCACATTTTTGTGGGGAAAAAGATTGAACTGCTGAAAAACCATGCCCACATTCTGCCGCATCTTGTTTATGTTGGTTTTTTTGTCGGTAAGGGATATTCCATTAATAAAAATTTCTCCTTTTGTTGGCTCTTCCAGCAGGTTGAGGCATCTTAGATACGTGCTCTTGCCGGAGCCGCTGGGTCCAATAACACACACGACCTCTCCTTTTTTTACCTCGTCATCTATTCCTTTTAAAACTTCCAGGTTCCCGAAGTTTTTGTACAGCCCCCTAACTTTAATCACTTACCCTCAACCTCCCTTCTACATGACTCAGTATTTTGGAAAAGGTAGTTGTCATTATAAGGTAAAATGCAGCCACTGTTATAAGAGGTTCAAAAGGTTTGTAAGTTACACTGGCAATTATTTGACCGCGTCTGGTCAATTCGCTGTATCCAATAGCTGTCAAAAGCGATGAATTCTTCAAAAGGGTAATAAATTCATTACCCAGGGGAGGGATGATCCTCTTAAAAGCCTGGGGCAGTATGATATACCTCATCGCCTGCGCATATGTCATTCCCAGGGATTGAGCAGCTTCCATCTGTCCCTTATCAATGGATTGTATCCCTGCCCTGACAATTTCTGCAACATATCCTCCGCTGTTTATCCCCAGAGAAGAGATGGCTGCCAAAAACATCGGCAGTTTGAACCCCAGAATTTGCGGCAAACCATAATAGATGATGAGTATCTGAACAAGCAGGGGAGTCCCTCTTATGACCTCCACATATATGCTGCTTATCCCTTTTATAATAAAGTTGTTTGATATCCTTCCCAAACCTACAAACACACCAATCACAATTCCTATCAACACTGATAGAGCAGTTAGCTTGATAGATACCAGAGCCCCTTCAATGAAAAAAGGCAGTTCTTTTTGAATAATCGGTCCGAAGTCCAGTTCCACGTTGTTTCTCCCTCCCTAGTGATAACGTGCCACAAGAGGCCAGAGTCGGCCTCTTGTTTGTTTTTTATTTGTTTTCTTCCTTGAACCACTTATCTACCATCTTTTGATATTCGCTACTTGCTTTTAATTCATCAATTACACCTTTAATGAAATCATACAACTCTTTGTCTTCTTTCCTTACAGGAATCCCTTGTTCTTCAGAGTTTAGAACATCTCCGACAATCATGAGATCACCATGCTCTTTGACGATTTCCTTTGCAGTATTCAAACCAACAACTGCTGCATCACTCGACATGTTTTTCAGTTCAAGGATGATTTCGGGAACAACCTTGCTGAAACCCTTGATTTCAATGTCATACTTTTCAGCAAGATTCTTGGCTTCCTCTTCACCCGTTGTACCCAACTGAACAGCAACCACTTTGCCGTTTAAATCCTCGACACTCTTAACCGAACCCTCTTTATTGGCAATCAAAATCTGACCCGTCTCTGAACCCGTCAAACTTGCATCAAGATATGGAACAAAATCTACGCTCTTCTTCCTTTCCTCAGTAATAGTAAATCCCGCTATTGCAAAATCAATCTGTTTTGACAAAAGGGCTGGTATGATTCCATCAAAGCTCATGTCTTTGATCTCGAGTTCCACACCCATTTTTTCAGCTATCTTTTTCGCTACATCGATATCAAAACCTACAACATTCTTGTTTTCATCATAAAACTCATATGGTGGATAATCCGCACTTGTTCCTATAATCAGTTTGCCCCTCTCTTTAATAATATCAAGGGTAGTTTTCGGTTCCTCCTTCTGCTCTTCTTTTTGCGCCTGCTGCTCAGCAGCCTGTTCCTGCTGTTTAGAACAACCCACAGCTGAAAGCATCACACCCAAAATCATTACAACTGTAAGTAATAATGCTATTGCTTTTTTCATATAAGTTTTCCCCCTCCTCATTATCTCTCACTCATGTCGATGTGTATAATTATACATCATTATTTATATTTTTTCAAGGAGGGTTTTAAAATTTCTTAAGAAAAATTTTTGGAAAAACCTGTCCCGTTTTGTGGATTTGTGGATTGTGGGTCTGTGGATAATGTGGATAACCCTGTTGATAACCGTTTTAAAGCATCTTTTTTTGTGTATAACCTGGGGACAGCCTTTAATATTTAATGCGTGGCATTGAGTTATTAAAAATTCTGATCTATTTTTCCCACGAAATTGAGATCAACCTGGTAAAGCTATTATTAACCAGGGGTTTAACAATATATCCTTTTTCCGTTAGGAATTCGATGAAAAACTTAGTGCCAGGCACTAAGTTGTTGAATATTTTCAACTTTGCAGGCTCTATTTTCTTTTATCCATAAACCTCGCATAATTGGTATTTACCTTGTATGCTTTAATCGCTTTTTTGTTGTCCTTTAGGTTTCTGAGCTTCTCCCTTACTGCATCAAATTTTTGTTTATATGTGCCAGATACTTCTTCATCTACTTTTATCAATCTTTCCAGAAGGACCTTTGTCTTTGATGTTACTTCTTTGAGCAAATTAAAATGTTCAGCCGTTATTTTTCCTTCAATACTGGAAAAATTGAACTCCTCGATGCCGAGTTCTGCCTTTATCCTCCCCTTTATTTCCTCTACATCTTTATTCAATCTATCTATTTCTTCAATCAATTTACCCCTTTCGCCTATTAATTCATTTGCCCTTTTTATTTTATCTCTCTCAAGGGCCTTCCGCTGATTTTCATAAGTTTCATACATCTTTTCATAAATGCTGTTTATTAATTCATATTTTTTTACAACTACTCGTATCCTCTCTTCTACTCTGGCCACTTAAACCCCTCCACATTGGTTAATTACCCTGTGCCTTGTCTTTATTTGCGGTTGTTAATAAGTTCATAATTAAGCAAAGAAATTCCCTCCCTGAATGGCTTCCTCAATATCTCTGTCAAACCGGTCAATAAAAGGTTTAAAATCCAAATAATCTCTTATGACTATGTCTTCAAAATCAGTTCTTTTATCATCATCATTACAATAGAGAATAACACCATGTTTGATAATATTAAAACGCATTATGATGGATGCTTTATTAAGTATAACCAAATCAATTTTCACTGGAGCAAGGGCTTCTTCCAATTCCATTTGTAAAGAGATTACAAAATCATAATCTTTTCGTATTGAATCATAATTATCAAAAAGACATGCAATATCATAATCACTGTCAGGATAAGCGCTACCGTCTGCCCTCGATCCAAACAGATACGCTGTCTGAACATTATATTTCTCAAAAATGGGATGCAGTCTGGATATCAATTCCCTGTGGTTTGCCACGTTCTCACCTCCAAATATTTTTCTTCCATGAAATTGAAATCAATTTTACAAAATCATTATTGACCGACAGCTCAACTTTACATCCTTTGGCTGATAAAAAATCTATAACCTTGTTATGAATTTCTTCTTCAAAGTATTTTTCTTTTGGTAGGGTTACGGATGTTTCATATTCTCCTTCTTCCGCTCTAAATTTTACCTTTTAAATACATCTTCTAATGGCTTCTTAACTTTATTTTGAATCTCATCCCTGCTTACTTTGTAACTGTCTGCAATTTTTTTATTTCTGATGCAGATTTAATATGAGACAGGGATCCTTCAAGATTTTTCAAATGCCAACCCCTTTTTAAAATTACTTTTAACAGGCAATCATATTATACATGATTTTTATACGCCATTTCTATTATCAGAGTTGATAATTTTTTCCGAATATTCAATAACTTAACGCTTGGCAATAAGCTAGAGTTTGCTTTGATCCATCGCTCATTACCTCCCGGTTTGGTTGTTTTTTCTCCCTCACTTTATTACAAATAGAAGTAGGAGATTAGATTACAGGGGCGAAGCCGCGGTCAGTCATTCCATTACATAATCTCTTTGTTATTCCTTGATAATTCTGTTAGCCTAACTGCAGGGGGCTGTTAATGGTGGTATGCTTAGCGTAAATCTCTCTTGACTTTGCAGATCCCTGCAGACGGCTAAAAATACTCAAAATCTTGGCAAAAAGAGTAATTTTTTTGCAGGATGGAGGATGCTTGTGTTGGAATTTATCAGTAAATTTGGACAAGCAAGGAGTTAATACGGACCGTAAGCCTTTTTCCGCCAGCGCATACTCAACCAGGCTGCCTCTTTGGAAACCAAATCATTAAAAGCATTTCTGCAAGTGACTCTGATTAACATTACAATTTTAGCTGAAGAAGGCATCGAACTCACGGCAAAATTTAGGATTGCTACCATGTAAAGGGGCAGGCTTGCCCGCATAATTGAGGAAACATATTTTCAAGATACTCTTTTGGACGGAAAGCAGCTGATCTTGCTTTTTCCCCGAACTTTGCGGGTTATCAGGAAACAATTACAGCACTTTTTGCTAGAGGATGCCGTCCTGCCCATTTGCGGTATGACTGTGGAGACATTAAACCCGACGTCAACCTCAGGACCTCTCGCGGTTAACCAGTCAGGCAGAACTGTCTTTAAAGTGCGGTAAAGAGGATATACCGCTACTCGACAAACCCTCTTGATGTCAGACAAATCAAAACTGCAATTCGCACCACGGCAAAAGGAGAACCTATAATCTACCATTGACCTTTTAACGGTGGAGTGGAACATAATTGCCTCCGACTCTTTGATCGTGTGCTGCTGTTATGTTACTACCACCTGTTTCCGCCATGCCGCGGATCACCGACCACAGCAGGGAATCACTGGAGGAATATTTGGCCCTCATCGAAAAGCATTTCCCTAATCAAAAGGTAATGTAGACCTACATGGGTAAGAATGGTATTGAGTTGGAAAAGAGCAGTTAAGGAATATAACAGTTATCTTATTAAAATTTCATCTTATTAATAATTTTCAATATTCTCTCTACTCCCTGTGTATCTACTAATTCTTGCATTTTGCTTTTTAGAATTATTCGTAAATAATAATTTTTTATTAACATCTTAATCGGTTTAATTAAATTCCTGCCATTTAATTTATTAAACCATCCCAAACTTATTACATATCCCAACTCTTTCATCTTTCTAACAATAAACTCCTGATTCTCGGCGTATATGAATGCCAATGTAGGAGTCCCACATGCACACAATTCATATAACGTACTGCCACCTGCCGAAATGGCGATGTCGGATTTGAGCATGATTTCGGATATATGCTTTACATTTTCATGTAGTATTACATTATTGTTCAATTTACTGATTTCCTTTAATTCTTCCTTATTATCAAATCCACTTCCCACTATAATATTAATCCTTAATTTCCTGAGTTCTTCATCCTGCAAAATCATATTAGTAATTTTACTGCTCATATTGCGGGGATCCGAGCCTCCCGTGGTTATTATGATTTCCTTTACTTCTCTGTTAATTGTCCTTTTGGGTAGATTTCTGAACTCCTCCCGTATTAGATTGTATTTTGGTCCCAGAAGCATTATCTCATCATTAGAATATTTTTTGTAATCCATGTATTCGGCTGTTATGTTTCCGTTTATTAATATATCAACTGGATAGACAAACTTGTTCAAATCATCTATATAACCCAGTTTTTTTACATGGGGTTTTATTTTTAGAAAATGCCCTTCTGTAACATTGTAAGTGTCTATAAATAACAGGTCTATTTTGTAGTACTTAATTGTATTGATGATTTCATGGGCTTCTTCCTGTAATTCATCAGTATCTCCATAATTGAAACCTGTGCATTTTTCTTTATCATCATTGTTTTTCAATTGTATAACTTCAAAACCTTCCTCCTTAATTTTCTCTATACCGCCTTTAAATTTGCTTAAAAAATATACTTTGTAGTCATTCTTGCTAAATTCTTTTGCAAGCGACAAGCATCGCATTATGTGCCCCACCCCGATATGTTTTCCACCATCGACTCTAAAAGCAATGGTTCGCATCTTAATCTACCTTCCTTATCAGTTCAAAGGCTTCCACATATTTTTTCCAACTACGGTTCCCCATCTTGCTACGATAATTTCCAGAGCCTTTAAAGACCTGGGATGAGGATATTCCCGCAGTTCAGCAGTATAGTATAATATGGCATTTAGCTTATCTTGCAGGGTACCTTCTATATCCTCAAACACGTTGGGTTTAAAAATATTACTTTCATATTTGAAGTTCCATTCTGTAGAAGAAGGAGTTTCAAAACAGTAAATCTCTTTTACTGTATATTCTTCCACAGGTCTGCAGGCGGTAATAACCGCTTCGAAGGTTCTTCTATGATCTATATTCAGGTCTCCACAATAATAAGTATAAACGATATCGGGTTTGAGGTTTTCTATGTGTTTTTCTACTTCCTTGATTATATCCAGCAGGTCTACTGAGTCGAACCTGTTGTCGGGGAAATTGGAAAAGTAAATGTTTCTGTACCCTATTATTTCTGCCGATTTGAGGGTGGCCGTATGCAATTCTTTAAGCAAGTCTTTATCAGTTGTCCTGGATGTCATTCCCTCTCCCAGTACAAGGCAGTCTGCTGTAGCTCCGTTGTTTACATGTTTTCTGATGGTTCCACCCACGCCTAAAACTTCATCATCGGGGTGAGCTGCTATAACCAATATTTTGTTCAATCTCCTCACCTTCTTCTCTGATTTCCACATCAGCGATGATTCTTCCTGTTTTTAAGCTTGCCCTTGAAAATTCTAATCTGTATTTGCCAAATCTTATAAATGCCCTGGGATACCCTTCAGCATCAAGCATCCTGATGTAATCGTATATCTTTTCCAGGGTAAAATCGGGTTTGATTTTGCTCTGATCGGGTGTTCTTCTTTTAAAAACGACCGCTTCACCGATTTGTTTCTGTGGAATGGGTTGTTTCTCTATGATCTCCGGAATCATTTCTTCAAAAATTATTTTGGAAGCTCTTATAAAAATTTCTTCTGCGGTTTCATTTAGATTTAAATTCTTCTTCAGATATACATCTCCTGTATCTATACCTTCATCTACTCTTATAGCTGATATTCTGGTGTTTTTTATTCCTCTCTCTATCAGGTTCTGTAAAGGACTTCCTCCTCTACCAAAGGGCAAATCTGTCATGTGGAATACTATGCAGGTAAATTCTTTAAATATTTCTGGGGAAATAATCCATGACCAGTGGGGAAAAAAGATATATCTGGGATTTATTTCCTTTACTCTTTCATAGGTCAGTTCATTTTTGTTAGTTATGATGAATGTATCAATATTCTGTTTGTTTCGCTTTTTAAATTCGATGGCATTCCTTATATTCGAGGATTTTATCGTTGCAATTATTATCCTCATATTAATTCACCATGCTCCAATCCAATGGGGTTCCCCTCTCAATGTCTCTGGCAGCCTTTTTACCCAGAACGCCTTCATAGTATTTTGGCGGTAAGCCGTAACCTGGTCTTATTACTTTGATATTCTCTTCCGTGAAGGTTTCTCCCTTTTTTATATCCTTTACGGCGAAGATCGACCTTCTAAAATTCCTGTTGATTTTTTCTCTTTCTGAAAGTTCATAGCTTATTTTACCCATTGCCCTTTCTGCTGCTCTGATATCCTCCACCATTCGTTTGAATTCATGGGGTTCCATTGAAAATGAGGAATCGGGGTTCTTGATTTTTCTGTTCAAACAGAAATGTTTCTCTATTACCCTGGCACCCATTGCCACGGCTGTAACAGCAGCAACAGAACCCAGGGAGTGATCTGAAAGCCCTGCGGGAACGCCAAATGTTTCTTCCAGGTGTCTGATAGTTTTCAGGTTCATATCATCGGGAATCGCAGGATATGCGCTGGAACATTTTAAAAGGCACAGGTTTTTATTGCCCTGTGATTTTACGGCATTTACTGCCTCCTCTATTTCTCCAAGGGTTGCCATTCCAGTGGACATTATAATTGGTTTGCCCTTTGATGCCACATACTTTATCAACGGTATATCCACCACTTCAAAGGAAGCTATTTTGTAGAAATCTACTCCCAGTTCTTCTAAAAAATCAACTGAGGTTTTATCATAGGCAGTTGATAAAAAATCCAGACCTATTTTTTCCGCTTCCTCCTTTAATTTTGCCTGCCACTCCCATGGGGTGTAAGCCTTTTGATATAATCTGTAAAGGTTTTCCCCTTTCCATGTTCCTTTTTTAATCATAAAATAATCTTTATTTGAATCAATGGTCATTGTATCAGGGGTATATGTTTGAATCTTTATGCAATCGGCTCCTGATTCTTTCGCTGCATGAATTATTTCCTTCGCTCTGTTAAAATCTCCCGCATGGTTAGCTGACATCTCGGCTATTATGTAGCACGGGTAACCCTGCCCTATTTTTTTATCTCTTATCCTTATTATGGATTTCATGAATTTCTCCCCTTTTAATTTAGCTTTTTATATTCACTTCCTTGTAATATTCGATGTAATCTCTCTTCTTAATACAGTTATACCCAGCCTTCTGAAATGCTTTTTGTGAGGCAATATTATCATACTTCACCCTTCCCACCAGTCTATCAATTTTTATGCCCCGGTTTTTTATTACACCCGTGATCATTTTTAAAACCCCTGTTCCATATCCATGACCTCTGTATTCTCTGGCCACACTGTAGTTAATTAAACCCGTATTATTATCTACATCCACTCTAATCTGACCAACCGGTCTTTCTCCAACATAACAGATGAATATAAAGGATCTATCGGAATTCAGTTTGTTTTTAAACCATCGGGTATGTTCCTGATATGTTATTGGTTCTGTATTAAAAGAGTTTTTTCTCACCATCTCATCATTTACCCAGGAAAACAGAAGGTCGCAGTGTTCCTCCTTCACGGGTACCAGCTTGATGGTCATTTAAATACACATCCCTCTTTAGAATTTGGACCATTTTCTTGGGTCTATGATTTGCTTTTCAATGCTGCTGAAATTTTGAATAACAAAGTTGAGCAGTTCTTTTTCCGACAGTTGATTCCTGGTATTAAAATTATTTATATTGGCAATCAACTGATCCCTGTTTTCACAGCCTATTATTATGTAATCAATCTCTTTCTGCAGCTTTACAAAAGTAATAGCCAGAGCATCAATAGATATATTGTTTGTGCTACAAAATTTCTTCAGCAGTTGAAGATAACTGTAGGATTTATGATGGATTTTTATTGCTGTGTATTTATCCAAGAATAAAAACCCCTGTAAAAAAATGCTTCTTGTGAAAATTTCGATTCCCCTGTCCTTTGTTTTTGAAAGAATTCCCTGCTTTATCCATCTTAAATCCAGAAGATTAAACGGGATTTGAACGGCATTTACAAAGGCCAGATTGTCCAAAATATATTCTAGTTCCTCAACATCGTATATTGAAACACCTATTTTAACAATTTTGCCAGCCTCTTCATGCCTCTTTAATGTTTCTATAATACCGGGATGCTTTATTATATCCCTAAAAGAGTGGATAAAATAATAATCTATTTGGGGAATGTTTAACCTCTTCAATGATTAACGTATCTGAGAGTTTACATAAGCCTCAATTTTAGATTTACCTTCGTATCCAGCTAATTTTGTTGCTATTTTAAAATGCCGATTCTTTTGATTCATATATTTTCCGATGATAATCTCCGCATTTCCATATGAACTGGCAGTATCAAGTATTCTTATTCCCTTTTCATATGCCATATCTAAAATTTTAAAAGCCTTTTCAATAGAGGGTTTTCCATCCCGGTTGTTTATTCCATAATTCATGCCCAGCTGGGCTGTACCCAGAACTAGTTCTTTTTTCATGCATTTCAGCCCCTCAGTTTGTTATTTTCTTTTAAATAATTTAATACATCTTCCATGACAAAATTCTTGTTCTGAGGATACAAAGCTTCATAAACTTCAGTAATAAATTTATAATCATCTTGAGTATCCAGTGTCCATCTTAAATGGGAATAATTTTTCTTGTTGATTATTCTAACGATTTTAAATTTATCCTGATTTTTCCTTATGTATGGAGTAACATGCTCTCTTTCTGAGGGGCTTTTGGCGTTACGCCAGGCCCTCTCTAAAGCCTTAAAGGTAAACGCCTCGCAATCCAAACCATAGGGATAACTAGGAGGTATATTATTACAGCTATAATCGGCATTCTGCTCTATGAGTTTTTCTATAACCATGTCAACCAACCTGTAATCAATCAATGGATCATCACTGGTTACTCTCACGATTATATCCACATCAAAATATTTTGCAGCTTTATAATATCTATCAAGCACATCTTCCTCACTGCCTCTGAATAACAATACATTCTTTTTTGAAACAATTTTTACTATTTCATCATCATTGGGATTGGTTGTTGTGGCAATTATGATTTCATCTATTGTTTTGCATTTCTTTATTCTATCAATTACATGTATAAGCACAGGAATACCGCATATTTTCTTTAAAACCTTTCCCGGTAATCTGGTAGAGCCTGTTCTGGCCTGGATTATAGCCGATATTTTCACTTTTCCACCTCTTCATATATATTGACCATTATCGATTTTAATAACCTCCCCGGTGATATTATCCGATTTCTCGCTGGCTAAAAATTCCACAAGGTATGCAATTTCTTCGGGCTTAGATAGTCTTCTAATGGCACATTCATCTAAAACCATCCTTTTAATCAACTCACTGGTGTTAGATTGTCCATCAGTATCAATGTAACCCGGTGCTACAACATTAACATTCACGTTATATTCTCCTAACTCTTTGGCTAAAGTTTTCGTGAACCCAATAATACCTGCTTTAGCTGTACAGTAACTTATGCTTCCTTCTCTACCTCTTATACCGTTGATTGAACCAATATTAATTATCTTTCCCCTTCTTTGTTTGATAAAAATATCAATAACGGCACGAGTGTAGTTAAAACAGGGGTATAAAGTTCTTTTAATACCATAATCCCACCTGTCTAAATCCATTTCCCATATAGGTTTGTCCCTTGCCATAGCCACATTGTTCACCAAAATATCTATTTTTCCAAACTTTTTTACCGTCTCTTGAACAACCTCAAAAGCTTTATCATAATCACCGGCATCTGCTCTAATTGCCAATACAACGTCATCCCTATATTTATCACATAATTCTTTCGCCTTTTCTTCACTGTTTAAATAAGTAAAAGCAACCCTACATCCGTTTTGTATAAAATTCTCTACAATAGCCCTTCCCAGTCCTC
The DNA here is from genome assembly GCA_002376045.1 of Firmicutes bacterium UBA3567. Lineage (GTDB taxonomy): Bacteria > Bacillota > Thermosediminibacteria > Koleobacterales > UBA3567 > UBA3567. The sequence goes on along the minus strand of DFNM01000053.1, from coordinate 12,871 downwards.
TACTTCCTCCTGTTACTATGGCAACTTTACCTTTTAACATAATAAATCAGTCCTTCCTATAATAAGTAAGCACCTTCTCCACCGCTTCAACTACATCTTCCAGGTCGGTATCGGTCATTCTGGGAAACAGCGGAAGTGTTATTATTCTCTCATACAGCCTTTCTGCAACAGGGCATATTCCTTTTTTGTAGCCGAGTTTTTGATAGTAGGGGTGATAGTAAACAGGAATATAATGAACATTAACACCTATGTTTTCCGCTTTCAAAGCTTCAAAGATTTCTTTTCTGCCCACTCTGAATTTTTCCAGTTCTATCTGAATAACGTAAAGATGCCAGCTGGAATTGGAATATTCAGCTTCACATGGTATGATTACTCCATCTATCTGAGATAAATATTCATCATATTTTTTAACCAGTTCTCTTCTTCTTTGTATGAATTTATCAAGCTTGTTTAACTGGCTTATTCCCAGAGCGCACTGTATATCAGTAATTCTGTAATTGTAGCCCAGTTCTAATTGTTCATAATACCACGGTCCCTCTTCTTTGTTAAATAATAAGTCTTTCTCTCTTGTTATACCATGGGTTCTAAAAAGCATTAGCTTTTTGTAATATTCTTCATTATCGGTTGTTATTACTCCGCCTTCCCCTGTGGTGATATGTTTTACAGGATGCAGGCTGAATTCTGTCATGTGGGAAATGCTTCCTACTTTTTTCCCTTTGTATTCTGTTCCCAGAGCATGTGCTGCATCTTCTATGACTATTAGATTATATTTTTCTGCAAGTTCAAGGATGGGATCTAAATCAACAGCCTGTCCTGTATAATCAACGGGGATGATTGCTCTGGTCTTTTGGGTTATCTTTTTTTCTACTTCTTTTACATCAATATTGTAGGTTTCAGGGTCTATATCTGCAAAAACGGGAATTCCTCCCTGGTAAAGAATACAGTTGGCTGATGCTGCAAAAGTCAAAGGAGTGGTTATTACTTCATCTCCTTCTTTTATTCCAGCTGCAAAGCACGCAGCATGTAATGCTGCAGTACCGTTTGAAACTGCAACTGCATATTTAGATCCTACATAATCAGCTATTTTTTCCTCAAGTTCTTTTACTTTAGGACCGGTTGTTAAATAGTCGCTCTTCAAAGTATCTGTTACTGCCTTTATATCTTCTTCGTCAATCCATTGTTTCCCATAAGGAAGATATTTATCTCTTACAGGTCTCCCGCCGCTTATAGCTAATCTACTCATGTGTATACCTCACTTATACTAAATGCAGGTTGTTTTTAATCCATTCTTCCGTCTTCTTTATTCCCTCTTCCAGCATGACTGTGGGTTCCCAGCCCAACAGCCTTTTTGCTTTGGAATAGTTACATAAAAGTTTTTGTATTTCACTCTGAGGGTGTATGTGGGGAACGTGTTTAATCTGCTCCTCTGAATCGGCTATCATCTTCGCCAGGCCGTTTATGGATATATCCCTTCCAAGTCCTGCGTTTACTATCTCTCCATTTACTTTGTCACTGTATCCTGATTCTACTACAAACCTTGCGCAGTCTTCTACATAGAGCAGGTCTCTTGTCTGGGTTCCGTCTCCGTATATGTTCAGTGTTTTGCCCTCCAGGTTTCTTCTGATAAAGATTGCTACAACTCCACCTTCCCCTCCAGTTTTCTGAAACGGGCCATATGTATTGAATGGCCTGATTACTACAGCAGGTAGTTTATATGCATACCAATATGAAAGAACCATATTTTCCCCAGCGATTTTACTTCCCGCATACGGAGAAGCCGGTTTTGTGGGATGAAGTTCGGTAATTCCATTCTCATCCTTTGCCTTATCATACACCATACATGTACTCATAAACACTATTTTGGTATTTTGTCTTCTGCATTCCTCCAGCACATTAAATGTTCCTATTACATCATTATTAAAGGTAGTCTCTGGATCATCTATGCTGTCCTGTACATTTATACTGGCTCCCAAATGATAACAAATGTCAAATTTGCTTTCAAACAAATTACTTAATAATTTCCTATCTTTTATGTCTCCATGAATAAACTCTCTGAAGTTATTCAAATCAAAAAATTCTTCTATGTTTTCTTTTCTTCCGTTCGATAAGTCATCCACTACCCATACATCATGTCCGTCTTCTAAAAGTCTTTTTACTACCCATCTTCCGATAAAGCCTGCTCCGCCTGTTACTAATATGTTCATATAATTTCCTCCTCAATCGTTTAATCCAGTAATTTTTCCTGTATAATCAGGTTCCTTAATTCCTCTTTTGACATAGGTTCTATATCATGGGAACTGTAGGTTTTCATGGGAGCCCGTCTGCCCTCTCCATAGTCATACGTCTTATGATTAAATAGTGGTGGAACTGCAAACATGTCATCAAATTCTATAGCATATTTGGATTCTTCAAAGGTCATCAGTTCTTCATACATCTTTTCCCCGGGCCTTAAACCTGTTTCTGTTATCTTGATTTCAGCTGGATTGATTTTGTATCGTTTTGACATTTCTTCTATTACCACCTCTACCAGGTCCTTCAGCCTTATGACGGGCATCTTTAATACAAATACCTCTCCTCCCTTTGCCCTTTTGCAGGCTTCCAGAGTGAGATTGGTTGCCTGGGCTACAGTCATCATGAACCTGCTCATGGTGGGATCCGTCACCGTTATCTCCTTCTTTTTCAGTATTTGTTTTTTGAAGAGGGGGATTACCGAACCTCTGGAGCCCATGACATTACCGAACCTGACAGCAGCGAAGATGGTTTTGTGTTTTCCCTTGTAGTAATCGGCAGCTGATATAAGTCTTTCTGCCAGGAGTTTGGTGGCTCCATATGTATTGGTAGGGCTTATAGTTTTATCACTGGATGTGAGGATTACCCTTTCCACATTGTTCTTTATTGCGGCCTCAATGACGTTCTGGGTCCCGATGACATTGGTCTTGACGGCTTCAAAGGGGTTGTATTCACATGCCGGGACATGTTTCAGGGCTGCTGTATGGAATACTACATCAATATCCTCCATCGCCCGGTTGATCCTGTCATAATCCCTGACATCTCCCAGGAGAAATCTTATGTTTTTTATACCCTTGAGTTCCTGCATCATGTTGTACTGCTTGTGCTCATCCCTGCTCAATACCCTTATTACGTCTATGTCTTGATTCAACAGGGTTCTAACCAGGCTGCTCCCTATGGTCCCTGTTCCACCTATTACCAGGATTTTTTTGTTTTTGAAAAAATTATTTGTTTTATACAAGTTATTGCTCCCCCTAAACGCCAAATTATCCAAATTGTATGAACTAAAACAATTTATTCTTCCAAAAATTGCAAAACGGTAGTCGCACTGTCAAACAAACCCCCATAAAGAGCTTCACTCATACATGCAACACGTCTTCCCCTTTGAATTGGGGTTTCATTTTCCGCCGCTTTATATTTTCTACGTATCAACCAGTTAACTGGAGCAAAGCAAAGTTCCATTAGTGGAATGGCATTTTCATATTGTTTGATTTCGAAATCTATCTCATCCAGTTTTTTATTCAGCCTTTTCAATTTACCGGAAGTAGGCAGACCATTACTATAAGCATCTTCAAGTTGTTTTGCTAACCTTTGTCCTAACTTCAATGTCTTAAGTATCCACATTTTTCAGTTCATTTGACAGCGGTTTTTCTATAAAAAGATGGCAGTCTTTTTCAACTGCTTTGATTGCACTATCTACATGCATGCTTGTTGGATTCGTTATAAAAACTATATCTGGTTCGTTTTTGAAAGCTTCTTCTTCACTAAATACGTTTATTATCCCTGTAATTTCTCCTAATCCTCTGTTTAAACTTCTTCTACTTCTTATGGCTATAATTTCTACTTCAGGATATAGTTCTTTCAACAACTTAGCATGCCTTCTCCCGATAGATCCCAGATCCCAAAACAATACTCTCAGAAGATCTCCTCTTTAATTATTTGAAGTTTAATCGATCTGCAGCTTGTTTTTAGTTTGGTTTAGTATGTCTTCAAGTTCATTCACTATTTTTTCTGATACCTTCCAGATTCTTTCCAAAAACCACTGCTGAATTAGTATGTTCTTCTGAACATTTTTAGGAGTTAATTTATCTCCCAGATCGTTGAGCTGTTTATTGGCAAGGAAAATCATTGTTTGAAAACACATTACAGATACTTTATTTTTTACAACCATCTTCACTATCTTTTCATTTTTACGCATTCTATTCAGAATTTTGACCAATTTTCTTTTATCAGCCTTATTAAAATCCGCTTTCTTTTGAATCTTCTCTAAACGCCACAAACCTGTTTCAGCGTTTTCTGCCAAATCCTTAAAGTGTTCTATCAAATCACGAAAAGCAGCTAATATTGTATCCAATCCTTTACTTGTTGATACCCTCTTATTCCTAATTAAAACATTTAAAGGTGTTATTTCATCTTTTCCTGAGCAATAAGTGTCTATAGCATCTCTAAGGGTCATTATTTCAGTACCTTTAATACGTGCTCCTCCCTCTGTGGCATCTATACAGAAGGCTGTTGTTTCAGGTATGACAGTTTCAAACCATGTTAGAAAATTTTTCCATACTCGGGTGCTGGGTAATTTTTCTCCATTATAGCCTTCTACCCAAACATCTACTTTGCTTAAATCCTGTTTTTTATTCACCGGAACTCCTTCTCCATGAGAAAATCCCTCAGGAGAATATGCTAGATCCTGACCTATAAATATAATGGGATCTGCTTTAACCAGCCTGGCAAAGCCAAAAGCAAGATGAGCCACAGAAGTACCCATTTTTACCATGCCTTTTTGCAATACTTTATTAAGCCACATACTAATACCTTCATTACCTCTTAACAATACAACCCTTTCACCAGGATATTCCTCAAATATTTTGGGGTAAATTACGGGAGGACCTATCAAAACAGGTTCTTGAGGTAAAATTTTCCCTTTATAAAATCGGTTGTAAGTCTCCACTCCTCGTTCTATTGTAAGAACAGCATCCGGAACAATCCCTTTTTGAAGTAGAACGTTTAAAGCGGCATCGACGCATAGTATTAAAGCTTTTCCTTTAACTTCATGCAATAATTCAACATTTTTATTAAGAGATGGACCTGCTGAAACAATGATGGCAGGCTTCCCCTTATAAGCTCCTTCCAGTTCAGTAACTCCAGGACTGGAAACAAGTTCTCCTAGATTATTCATCGTTTGCCTAATTCCCTGTAAAGTATCCGCTACATCATTGCCCATTTCAAAAAGGCGGTTTTTAATAAGATTGATTATTTGTTTTTGCAATCCAATTACCCAATCCTTAAACACCCTGTTATATGCAGGCAATATCAAGAAACGACAGTTACTGGCAAGCATAAAATGTTCTCCATAGAACAGTTTGTCTATTTGGGGAACAAGGTTGTTCAGATTACCAGCCATAAAAATAAACCTGTTATCAGCAATTTTCTCTATTACCCCTTTTTCTTTTAATTGATTCAAAAAATTCTGGTAGGGTTCTATGACCACTACACGGGAAGAAGGAGTGATTTTTTCTTTTAATATTTTTAGATGATAACCCATTCCAGTACCAAAAACAAAGTACAATGAATTCTTGCTAGTATCTATTGTTTCTACTAGAGATCTTGCTTCTTTGTAAGGGTTTATCACGCTGTGCAGTAAAAAAGATTTTCCCTCGGGAGTTATTACACTAATTGTTTCTTCTCCTGTAGCAGTTTGTATCCAATTAAATTGCCATTTTTTTACATCAGTACTATTTTTCAAATTTTTCACAACTATTTAATCACCATCCAATCATTAAGCAAAAATTTATAAGGAAGTTATATTTGGCAAAATTTGATATTCTAGATAGTCCGCTAACAATACCAAATCACCATCTTCCATCGCCTTAAGAGCCTTTAAGAGATCTAAATTTATTTTTTCCACCACTTTTACTTTACCATCTTTCGCAGACAGTTGAATTAATTCTTCCATGGGCTTTATCAATTCAACCAACTGTTTATAACCTTCTTTATCCGCTCCCTGTCGAAAAAAAGCAACTGTCTTTTTAATATCTTCCCTTACCTTATCACATAAAATTTCTATTGTAAAATTGTTCAACACATTACACCCCTTAAATTTCCTATTTGTTTATATATAAATTTTAATGCAAGAGTCCCACGACCCTTCGTGGGACTCCCTTGGAAGATGGCTATTGGAGAAGTTGCAATACCAATTGTGGCTGCTGGTTTGCCTGAGCCAACATGGCAGCAGCTGCTTGGCTAATAATATTATTCTTGGTAAACTCCATCATTTCTCTGGCCATATCCACATCCCGGATTCGGGATTCCGCTGCAGTGAGGTTTTCCTGAGCAGTTCCCAGGTTATTGATGGTATGCTCCAGCCTGTTCTGAACTGCACCGAGGTTGGAGCGTTGGGAAGATACCCTATCTAGAGCAGACTGAATGGCAGTAATGGCGGCTTCGGCATCATCCTGATCCATAACGCTGATACCTTGCCCCTGTTCTAGGACATTCATTGTAATGGTTCCAGCGTCAGTTGCTATTACTGAAGTATCTGGATCTGTATCAGAAATACCTAATGTTATGGTATTATTTGCCGTATCAACAAGAAAAGCAGTGTTAGTAACAGTTATAACCACACTAGTACCACCGTCTGCTAAATTAGCAACACCTCCAATTTTTGTTCCATCTTCAGCATACAAATTTACACCACCTGTATCTGTAACTTCTGCCCTGTAGGTGCCTCCTATAAGATTTGTAATATCTGTTGTGGTAGATTCTTTGAGATTAGTTGTCCCACCATCAATGGTATAAACGGCAGCTGTAGCAATAACACTCAGGGCACTCGCTCTCATATCGGCAATTGACAGCTGGAGAGTCTGATTCTGATTCGCCCCAATATGGAAGGTGCCGCTGAACTGACCATTCAACAGGGTTTTAGTGTTAAACTCAGTAGTGTTTCCTATTCTTGTTATTTCTTCAGTCAGCTGGTTGATCTCTTTCTGGATCTCAAAGCGGTCACTATTGGTATTGGTGTCATTGGATGCCTGAACTGCAAGCTCACGCATTCTCTGCAGTATTGAATGGGTTTCATTCAGTGCACCTTCAGCTGTTTGAATAAGGGAAATCCCATCCTGAGCATTCCTCTGAGCCTGTTCCAGACCGCGGATCTGACCACGCATCTTTTCACTGATTGCCAGGCCTGCAGCATCATCTGCAGCTTTGTTAATACGATAACCCGATGATAATTTCTCCAAAGATTTTTGAGTTGCAGTATTTACCAGTACCAACTGCCTATAGGTGTTAAGAGCAGCAATGTTGTGATTGATCCTCATTAACAAAACCTCCTTGTTTTTTTGTTTTGCAGCCTCCATGCTGCAATTTTTTATTATGATAACTTTCCCGGGGCCCCTTGGGAAAGATTATCAGCCTTTAATTATTACTACTACAGCATAAGTTGTTTTATCAACCAACTTAGATGGCTTTTAAGAAATAATTGGTAACCGCTGCTGAAAGGATTCAACACAAATGTTTTCTCTGGTTTAATGGCGTTCAAACTACTAAACAGCTAATAAAAGAGAGGCTTCTCCCATAATAAAAAGGCTGTATCTCTCTCTACTCTAAAATGTTCTACATAAATGTTCCATATTTTGTCAAAGCGCAGATGCGATTGTGAGACACAACACTAGCTTTTGTGGCAAAACAATATTTGAAAGTTTGTAGGGATTATGCGAGCAATGTAAGCCTATTTGCAAATTCTTTTAAAAACCAGCAATTAGGGATATAAACAGGGTTGTTAGCCAATAGAGTTTGGAACAAAAAAGAGGTTGTCAAAGCTACTCAATTTGCGCTGTAGTGTTATGCATCAGCTGTTATTGTTACTTCTCCAAAACCTGGTCCCTTTGAAACCTTATTAGCCTTTAACATCTCAACCCAGCTGTCCCTCAGTTCCCTAATCATATTCAGGACTTCTCCTGCTGCTTCTTTATCTTTTCTTATGTTGGCATGGATCAAACGGCGGTACATGTAGTCATACAGAGCATAAAAACCCTCCGCTACCTTTCCCGCCTCAAAATTTACCCCCGCCATGAGGGCAGACATAATATCCTGAGCTCGTAGGAGATTATTGTTGGCAGCCTCAATGTTTTTTGTTTCAATGGCCTCTATGGCTTTTGTAATAAACTTAATTGCCCCATCATACAACATAAGAACAAGTCTTTCTGGAGGAGCTGTCTGAATCTGGTTTTTCTTATACACATCCAGTGGTGATTTCAAATTGATCCCTCCGAATTAGAATTAGATACCCGGGTTGGGCAACATTTTTTCCAATACTAGTGCTGCTTCAACCAACTTAAATAGCGTTTAGGAAATAATTGGAACCGATGCCGAAAGGATTCAAGACAAATGTTTTCTATGGCTTGATATGTGCTCAAACTGCTAAACAACTACTAAAAAGCAGGTAGACATCTTGCTACACTACACCCGATTATACTTAAAATCCTTCCACCTTTTATCCTTTCCCTCACGGAAAGGAAACTCCGGCGAGAAAGTTAAGCACTGCATTTCTACATCCACATATTACTTCCAAACTGCTGCATCAGCCACATGCTCTGCATGTTCATTTGATTGATGGCCTTTTCCATCATAGTGAACTCCCGCCAGTACCTGTTTTCTATCTCTACCAGCCTGTCCTCCCATTCTTCAATGCTCTGGTTCATATCCCGGATTTTTTTGCCCAGATAGCTGTTATCTACCAGGCTGAAACCTAACTCAATTCCTGCTCTATCCGCTATCTTATCTATCCCTGCATCAAGGACATCATACAGCCTTTCTGCAATACCCTTTTCGCTTCCCACATTACTGTTTTTTGCAAACAATTCCTTCACACTATCCAGGTTTTTTTCAAGTGCCTCTTTAAGTTTATCCTCATCAATGTAAAGCTTTCCGTACTCCTGCCATGATTGTGTTGCAATTCCTATGTCGTCTAGAGAATCATACTGTTTATTTAGGTTTTTTACTACCCCTGCCATTGTCAGTCTCATATCACCTACAATAGACCTTAAAAGATCATCGCTTTGAAGCAGGCCGCTCCTTGCCTTTTCTTCCCACAATTCTATTTCCTTTTCTGTCATCTCCTCTTTCTGGGCATCAGTAAGGGGAGGATAATCTCTATATCTTTCTTCCCATAATTTACTGTTTATCAGTTCAAGGGTTTCATTATACAAATCCACAAATTCCTTTATAGTATTGAAAACGGTATCTGTGTCATTAGTTACGGTGATGGTTGATGTGACGCTACCTCCCTGTTTGAATTCAAGGGTTAAACCGTTTATCGTAGCGGTATTGGTAGACGAGGTCAAATCCTTGGCATCTCCAAAATCATACACCGCATCCTTTCCAGTGTATGTGGTTCCTTCATCTATGTTTAACTTCAATATGCTGGTATTGGTTCCGTTGGAAATAAAATCTGCGCTGTCAGAAGTCACGGTGATTTTTGCATTACTTCCGGTAGTTGTGGTGGTTAAAAAGAATCGGTTCAGGTCGGCATCATAACTTGCAGTCACGCCAAGGTCAGCATTATTGATTTTAGAAACAACGGTATAAATGTTGTCTGTCCCCAGGTTAAAGGAAAACTCAGTCCCATTCAATGTAAAAGTTATGGTGTCACTGGACGTAAAACCTCTTGCATCGAATTCTGCTTGAAACTGTTCGTATAACGTTTTGGTGGAATTTCCATTCGACTCATCCGCCAGCTCTGATGTGCTTGCCTTGAACACACCTTCTGCCAGCTGGTGTACCGTAACTGTGTATGTCCCCTGAACAGCGCTTCCTCCCGCACTAACTCCAACTGCATCTTCATTGGAAGAAGCAGCGTTTTTAGCATTAAAGGCAGATTCAAGCTTTAGACTGAAAGCGCTGTCTCGCAGCTCCATCAGTTTCCTGTTTATTTCCAGGTAATCTTCCTTTTTCCATTCCAGGAGCTGCTTTTCCTGCTTAAGCTTGTCCAGGGGTATCCTTTCAACCTTCATAAGGTCATTAACTATAGAATCTATATCCATACCACTTGCAAGCCCACCTATCCTAAGAGGAGACATCTTCCACCCTCCATTCTCATGTAGTTCCTACAAGGGGCTAAATATACCAGTTGCAGCGCCCTTAACTGCCTCATTTGCTTTATCTTGGGTTTTCCCCAAGCGTATAGGCCACACTGCCATCACCTAATAGTCTCTTTTGAAAGCCAGCCCACGCCAAAACCTATTCGAGGTAACATCTACTCACTAATATAATAATTTTTCGGAAGGCTGTTACACCCTCTCGTCCACAATCAGTCCTGCAAGTTCCCATATTTTGGCGACTATATCGAGAATTTTTTCAGGCGGTATCTCCCTTATCAACTCGCCTGTCTCCTTGTTGTAGACCCGTACAATTATTTCCTTGGTCTTTTCATGAATAGAAAACTCAAATCTGGTCTGGATCAGTTCCATGGCCTTGTTTGCCTGTTCAATGGCTTTTATCTCCTGTTCTTCCGTAACCTGCGTGTTCTCGCTATTGAGATTTTTCCCTTCAGCTTCTTCTTTTCCCTCTCTCTTCTGCTGCAGCCTTACGGGCGGTTCCTGGATTAACTGTCTGGTAGTCGTTGGTTTGATGCCATCTACAGCCGTAACTTTCATTGGTTTTCCCTACCCTTCTTCCTCACCAGGAGGTTTAATGATAGTAAACTACCCTGAAAACAGTTTATGGTAAAAAGGCAATAGTAAGCTAAGCCTAAGACAAACGGTTATTTGAACTCTTCCCAAATAAGGGAGCAACAATCTGTGGTGCGCTAGACCACCGGGGCCAAACTACCCTCTGGGCTCAAAACACCAGGTAAAATTCGACCTCCTGACGCCAGCCGCTATTGATTTATTCTTTACAAACCCGTTTTCATCCTTCTGATGGCGGCGCCCTGCGCCATGGGCAACTACCCCTTCTTTACGGAAGGAGCTTCCTGCCTCATCGGCAACCTGTGGCGCCTCAGACAGACCTGAATTCGGAACGGCTCCCGCCCTATACTGCACCCGTCTGGCTTTTTCCGTCAGTTTTGCAGGATACAGAACTACCAGACGCTGTTTGTATCCCGACCCTTTGCCTGTCTGTTTACAGACAAGTAGACGCCTTGCTACATTATACCCAAAAATTTCTCCGCCTTTCATCCCCTCCCTCACGGAAGAGGTCTTCCAGCGAGAAAGTTAAAGTCAATTTCTTTAAAGGCATCAACCTTACCGGCCGATAAGTTCTCCCTTTTAACAGCATCAATGATCTCTTCTCTGATAACAGAGATTTCTTCAGGGGCCGTTATTCCCAACTTGACTCTATTGCCTTCTACAGCAACCACTGTTATTTTAATGTTATCTCCTATGAGAATTCCTTCATTTATCTTCCTGCTGAGAACAAGCATCCTTTATCCTCCACAGCTTACTTTTTCGGCATGTTTTTGTGGAAATAGGGGGTATTTTATGGCAAGGTCATCTCTTTCAAGCACGATCTGTTTGCCCTTTCTCTTCTTAATATTGAGAACTAGTGGCCCTACAAGGTTTGTTGTGGCATCCTTGAATCCAGTATCCGGTACTGTTACGATGGTGTATATGAGCACATCCTTCTGTTTTTCGATTTCCAGTTCTGTTTTCAGATAATCATCTATATCAACATAGTAATCCTTTTTCACCAAGAAAGGATCAACCAGCAAAAATGCAACCCTGGGGTTATCAATGGGCTGTAGCCACTTAAAAGCGGGGTTTTCTACTATATCAATGAGCACATATTTTTGCAAATGCTCGAAAGCCAGAAGCCCCTTTTTAAATGTATATATGTCCTTTTCTTCTACATCAAGTTCACCAAATCTTTCAGTTTTAATTTTCATTTATCTTTTATCCTCCCAGTTTGAAATACCGTTTTAGAAATCGGCTTTTTGGAAGCTATCTCTGCTTTCACTTGTTTAATCGGCAATATAAATAGATTTTTTTAGGTTGAAATAATCCTCTGTTGTTTGAATTGTTCCGGTTATCCTGTTTTTTCTCCTTCTCAATCCTTTATTTGGATTTTTTTCTTAAAATTGCTTTTAAATTCTCAACATCACCTGCTATCAGATTGTTGTAGATATCATCGACAACCACAAACAGATCATACGTTGAATTAAAAACTTCCTTTCCAGTTAGGTTTACTCTGAGTTTGCTCCCAGGAGAAACCTCATACTTTATCTGCACATCATCACCATTGTATACGGCACTGCTGTCATAAGGGGGGGCATCTGTTTTAAACCCACTAAATATGTAGCTTCCCGCATAACTGGCATTTGCTTCCTGGAGCAGGTGGCTCTTAAGCTCCTTTACCTCCTCGGCCAGTGCATACCGGTCATCATTTGACAAACTGCCATTGGCACCATACACCACAATTTCTTTCAATCTCCCCAGAGCTTCTCCTATATTAATGAGGGCCGTTTCGGTGTACTCCAGCCATGATTTGGCATCATCTATGTTTTTCTTGTACTGCTCAAGGCCTGTAAGATCACTCCTGAGTTTCATTATCATAGAAGCCCCTACAGGGTCATCAGAAGCCACTTCGATTTGATGACCGGAAGACAGCTTGTATTGAGCCTCTTTCATCTTTTTCAAGTTGTAGTTGAGGTTGCGCATGAAATTGTTTATAAGAAGCTTATTAGTAACCCTCAAATCAAATCCCCCCTCAGCTTTATTCGTCTTCCTTTTTAATCCAGTTAATATCGAGTAAGCCTAATTCGTTCAATGTCATGCAAATCCAATCCGGTCAATAGTTAAATCATTATGGCTTTCTCCCGGGTTCTGTCAAGGGTAAAGGCTGCGCCCCCAGCACTCAATCAACTTTT
>DFNM01000050.1 GCA_002376045.1 Firmicutes bacterium UBA3567 | reverse complement strand
CAGAAGGATGAAAACGGGTTTATGTAGAATAAATCAATAGCGACTGGCGTCAAGAGATCAAATTTTACCTGGTGCTTTTAGCCCGCAGGGTAGTTTGACCCCGGTGGCCTGGTGCGCCACAGGTTGTTGCTCCCTTGTTTGGGAAGAGTTCAAATAACTGTTTGTCTTAGGCTTATCTTACTATTGCCTTTTTACCATAAACTGTTTTCAAGGTAGGGTAAAAGTTCATCTGTACCACCCAATCAACTTTTAAGTGTAGGGGCTGTGGCAGAATCCATCCAAAAGCTGTATAGACATTAAGAATTAACTAGATCTGTTGTAATCTAGCGAGACTTTACTAAAAGTTTGACAAAAAACCCCCTTCATCCCTTGCATATAAAGGGTTTCAGAGATGTATATACTAAAAGGCATTTTACAATCAAAATTTCGTATGAGGTTTACCGTTAACTCTTTTCAACAATCTACCAATATGTATGCTTGCCGACTGTTAGTTTTTTAAAAAGTAAGATATTTAGTTTCTACAACATTTACTAAGACTTATCAATACCGCAATTTATTGCCAATATTTTCAGTCTATACACATAATCGCTTATAACTATTGTAAAATATGAATTTGTTAGATTCGCTTAGTAAAGTCATGCTAGGATGTTGAATTCAAATTAATATCCAAATTTTAGAAAGACATTCGTAAATTCAAAGAAGCTGGTACTCTAACATATTTAACCAGGAGGTTGTAGAATCTGGAATATTAAAAAACTTACCAGTAAAAGCTTGATTTCTGAATAAACTGTTTTGGAGAAAAACTAAAAAATATTGCCTATATGATTTAAAAAGTAATGTACATACATTTCAAATGATTGGAGCGAAACATTCGGATGAAAAAAGAACATAATCATAATAGCCTTAAAAGCTGTATTGTCATGCTACGAGCTGTACTCCCCAATTTATCTAATGCTGAACGTCGAGTAGCTGAGTATATTTTGGAGAACTCTAGCAATATAATTCAATTACCAATTACCGAGTTGGCTGATAGAGCTGGAGTGGCAGAAGCTACCATTTTCCGGTTGTGTAAACGCTTAGGTTATCGAGGATATCAGGCTTTAAAAATTGCCTTAGCAGCAGATTTAGTGACACCTATAAAAAGCATTCATGAAGATGTAGAAAATGGGGATGACATGCTTACTATAGCTTCCAAAGTTTTTGAATCAAGTATTCATAGCTTTCGAGAGACTATAAAACTGCTAGATCGAGAAGCTTTGGAAAAAGCTGCAGAGGCTATTGCCAAAGCTCGACGTGTCGAATTTTATGGAGCAGCGGGTTCAGGTGTGGTGGCCTTGGATTGTTATCATAAATTTTCACGAACGGGAATTAACTGTATAGCCCTTACTGATTCTCATTTACAGATAATGTCTGCCAGTTTACTAACTGAACGGGATGCAGTTGTGGGTATCTCTCATACCGGTAGCAGTAAGGATATAGTGGAATCCTTGCAGATGGCTAAAGAAACAGGAGCCACGGTTATTTGTATAACGAGTTTTATGAAATCACCTATAACTAAAGTTGCTGATATTTGTTTGTTTGCTAGCGCTCGAGAAACTCGCTTTAGAAATGAAGCTTTTGCTAGCAGATTGGTTACTCTTGCAATCATGGATTCATTGTTGGTAGGGGTTTCCTTGCGCAGGCAAAATGAAGCTTTAAAGAGCATTGAAAAGACACGAAGGGCTATAGCCCTTAAGAGATATTAGATAATTGATAATTGAGATATAAAAAAGAAGAGATTAATTTTTTTAATACTTTTAGAAAAAAATTTTCATCATATCAAATAAAAATAAAAAAAATATCTCCAATAAATTTTTTTAGATTCCTTTGATAGGAGGGTAAAGTTTGATTGGTAATAACAAATTAGCTCAAATAGGAGATTATCAGAGAGCTATCATTAAAGCTCATCTTTGTTCTACTGGTTTGACTTATGATAATTTAAACAAACCGATAATTGCGGTTGTAAATACATGGAACGAAGTGAATCCCGGGCATATCCCTTTACGGGAGCTTGCTGGTTACGTTAAAGCAGGAGTAAAGGCTGCCGGAGGAACGCCATTAGAGTTCAATACCATCGCCATTTGTGATGGAATTGCCCAGGGCCACAAAGGAATGAAGTATTCATTACCAAGTCGTGAACTCATTACTGATTCCGTTGAAGCCATGATTCAAGGGCACGGCATTTTTGATGGAGCTGTATTATTGGGATCCTGTGATAAGATTATTCCAGGCCTCTTAATGGCAGCAGCTCGTCTAAATATACCGTCTATATTGCTGACAGGTGGCCCTATGATAAATTACATACCACCGATAGAACATAAAAAGGATCGAAAGCTTTTTTTAGCAGGGAAGCTGGAAGAAAGAGATTTAGTAGAAAGAACGATGCATTACTATACGGGGCCAGGAGTATGTCCTTTTCTTGGGACTGCTAATACTATGGGAATCATTTCAGAGGCTTTGGGTATGTCTCTTCCCGGAAGTAGTTTGCATCCTGCTATAAGTGCTCTGCGGAGGCAGGCAGCTGAAGAAGCGGGTCGCCAAATAGTTCAACTAATTCAGAAGAAATTGACACCTGACAAAATTTTAATTCGTGAAGCTTTTGAGAATGCCATTAGTGTGCTGTTAGCTGTTGGTGGCAGTCTTAATTCGGTACTCCATCTTTTGGCAATTGCTATTGAAGCACGTGTAGATCTAGATATTAGTATTTTTGATAAAATTAGTCGCCGGGTTCCCCTGTTGGCAAACATTACACCAAATGGAGATGCACATACGGTGATAGATTTTTATCGTGCTGGAGGAGTTCCCGCTCTATTAAAAGAGTTATTACCTTTAATTCATGGAGATATAATCACAGTTTCTGGAAAAACAGTTAAAGAAAATCTACACAATGCTAAAATTTTAAACAATAAAATAATACACTCTTTAAAAAAACCCCTTGCCTCTACTGGTAGTATAGCAGTATTGAAGGGGAATTTGGCTCCTGAAGGAGCTTTAGTTAAAGTTTCCTCCGTTTCTACTAGACAGCGAATATTTAAAGGGCGAGCTTGTGTTTTTGATTGCGAAGAAAAAGCCCTTGAAGCATCTCGAAGCGGTAGTATTGATTCGGGATCAATAGTAGTTATCCGCTATGAAGGCCCTCAAGGGGGCCCGGGTATGCGAGAGATGCATCGGGTTACTGAAATTCTCCAGCATCAAGAGAATATAGCTGTTATCACTGATGGGAGGTTTTCTGGTGCTACTACAGGTCTTTCAGTAGGATATGTTTCACCGGAAGCAGCAGATGGTGGACCGATAGCTCTAGTGCGGAATGGAGATTTGATAGAGATTAACATACCTGAGCGGCGACTCCAACTTTTAATAGACGAAAAAGAATTAAAGCAGCGTAAAGCAGAAGTAAAAGCTTTAGAAAAACTTACCGAAAGCAAATTTTTACAGTTGTATGCTGTTTCAACAACATCGGCTGTTTCTGGTGCTGTCCGCAAAAAAATAAATCGGGAGGCTACCAAGAGTGAGTAAAAAAGTTTTAGTTACAGCATTATCTTTTTCACGCTATTCTCAAGAACCCAGAAAAATTTTAGAAAAGGCAGGTTTTTATCTGATTTGGAATAAGGAAGGACGTCCTTTGCAGGAGGAAGAATTAATAGAAAGGATTAAAGGAGTAGATGCTCTAATTGTAGGTGTGGATCAAATTACAGAAAAAGTAATAGCCGCTGCTGACAAATTGCGCATTATATGTAAACATGGTGTGGGGGTAGATAATATTAACTTGGATGCTGCGACCGGCCGAGGTATAATGGTTATTAATGCTCCACATAGCAACTACACGTCTGTAGCAGATCTAACCTTTGGTCTTCTTATAGCAGCAGCGCGCAAAATACCTTATGCAGATATGATTACAAAAAAAGGAAAATGGAATAGGATTGTCGGTCGAGAAGTATGGGGTAAAACTATAGGGATTGTCGGTACTGGTCGTATTGGTTTGGCTGTAGCTCAACGAGCTAGAGGTTTTGATATGAAAATACTTGCTTATGATAAATTTCCTAATATACAAGCAGCTAATGAAATAGGATTTAATTATGTTTCATTGGAAAAATTGTTATCATTATCAGAATTCGTTTCGCTGCATCTACCGTTAACGAAGGAAACGCGGCACCTTATAAACGAAAAAACCCTTTCTTTAATGAACCCTGAAGCTATTTTGATCAACACCGCTCGAGGTGAATTGGTAGATGAAAAAGCTCTTTATCAAGCATTGAAGGAGAAGCGATTAACTGGTGCTGCTCTGGATGTCTATGCTGAAGAACCTCCTTTGAACAGTAAGCTTCTAACTCTAAGTCAAGTCATTACTACTCCACATATTGGTGCATCTACCCATGAAGCCAATTACCGTATGGGTTGTGCGGTGGCAGAAAGTATTATAAAGTTTTTTGCAGGAAAAATTCCAGATTATGTAGTTACTAGTTGTAGGAGGTGAGATTTGTGAGTTCAGGATCTGCTTTTCTTGGTGTTGATATAGGTACAGGAAGTTGCCGTGTTTTGGCTGTTAACCATAAGGGAGAAATCTTGGCTCTCGACAAAGTTAAGTATCCTACTGTTTATCCGAAACCTGGATGGGCAGAACAGGATCCTGAGAAAATTTATGGGGCGATGATAAAAGCGATACATAGCGTTACCCAAAAACTTACTCAACAGGGGTTTAGGGTTGAAGTAGTAGGTTTGAGTAGCGTATATCACAGTCTTATAGCTTTAGGGAAACACAATCAGCTTCTTACCCAATCTATTATCTGGGAAGATCTTAGAAGTGCTTCTGAAGTAGATGATATTAAAAAGGTAAAAGAATCTGAAGAATTTTATTACCGGACAGGCTGTCCTATCCATTCCCTTTATCCTTTAGCTAAAATATCCTGGTTGCGAAAAAACTGCCCAAAAATTTTTAGTCAGGTAACCAAGTTTATTTCTATTAAAGAATATATCCTTCTAAAATTATTTGATTTATTTGTAATAGATTATTCTGTAGCTTCTGCTAGCGGATTGTTTAATATCCACTCTTTAGACTGGGATAATAGTATTTTAAATTTTTTGGAGATCAAGAAATCTCAATTGTCCAAAACAGTATCAACCTTAACTATTTTAAGACCAATGCTTCATGAACCAGCAAAGGCCATGGGGCTTTCTCCAGAAGTTCCATGGGTAATAGGGTCAGGAGATGGTGCCCTTGCTAATCTTGGATCTGGAATTATAAAACCTGGAGCAGCAGCGGTAACAGTAGGAACTAGTGGAGCAGTTCGTGTTACTAGATATGAACCTAAATTAGATTTACAAAAACGAACCTGGTGTTATCATGTAACTGACGGGCGGTGGATAGTGAGCGGAGCTATTAATAATGGCGGTTTGGTTTACCAGTGGTTAGCTGATACTTTTTTTAATGGAGAGAAACGACAAAAGCAGTCTATATATAATGTCCTTAACGCTTTAGCCTCAGAGGTTCCTCCGGGTGCCCAAGGTCTGCTTTTTCTTCCTTTCCTGAATGCAGAACGAAGCCCATATTGGAATTCCTATGCCAGAGGAGTTATTATAGGTCTTGGTTTGCAACATCGAAAACAGCATCTGGTGCGAGCTGCACTGGAGGGCATTGTTTTCGGATTGTATAGTATTATTGAAATTTTAGAAAAAATCATAGGAAGCAGCCAGGAAATTCGTGTAAGTGGAGGTTTTGTTAAATCTCCTATTTGGTTGCAGATATTGAGCAATGTTTTTAATAGAGCAATCAATGTATCTAATACGGAAGAAAGTTCTGCTCTAGGAGCTGCTTTATTAGGTATGTTAGCTATAGGGGCATTAACTAATATTGAAGATATTGGAAAAATTATTCGGGTTAGGAATGTTTGTAAACCAGATAACGAATTACACGTTTATTACCATAAACTCTACCAGGTTTATAAAAGAACCTATTGGAAAATAGTTGATGAGTTTACGGCTTTGGCAGAATTGCGACATGAGGCGTTGCAATCAGATGTTGGTGAAAGGGGGGAGATGTAGTATAGCTGAGATTTAAACTTTTAAAGGATTGAAAGGAGAGGTTGAAAAAGTTTATGAAAATCAACTATTAGTGAAAAGGGGGCTTTAAAAGTGAAAAGTAAAATTAAAAAACTGAGTATGTTTATCTTGATTGTAATTGTATTGACTTTAACGGTTACCGGGTGTGGAGGAAAAACAACCAATCAAACGGTTGAAAACAAAGAGCCTAAAAAGGCTAGCACAATTACTCTAAAAATTGCTAATTATTATGCAGCAGATCATCCTGTAAATGAAGCCTTGGAGGATATATTTAAAGCTGTTGTGGAGAAAAAGACAGATGGCAGAATAAAGGTAGAGATTTATCCTAACAATCAATTAGGCAATGAGCAAGAATTCATTGAGGGTGTCCAGCTCGGAAATATTGAAATGGCTATGACAGGTAATATGTGGGAAAATACCGTTCCTCAGTTCAGAATTATGCAGTTGCCTTACATGTTTGTTAATTATGAACATGCTGATGCTGTGTTGAATGGTCCTATTGGTGAGCAAATCTATAAATACCTAGAACCTCTGAATGTTAAGGTTTTAACTTCATTCCCGAATGGATTCAGGGTTATATCGAACAATAAAAGGCCCATTAACTCAATTGAAGATTGCAAAGGTATTAAGCTTCGTGTTTTTCAGGGTGAAATCATTATAAAAGAAATGAAAGCTTTAGGTTTTGACACAGTGGTTATGCCTTTCAGTGAAATATTTACAGCTTTGCAACAGGGAGTGGTCGATGGGCAGGATAACCCCCTAGCAACTGCTTATTATGCTGGGTGGTATGATGTACAAAAATATGTAGCAATCACCAACCATATGTATAGCCCTGGATATATAGTTATTAATGCAGATGTTTGGAATAGTTTATCTGAAGATGAAAAAGCAATTATTAAAGGTGCTGCCAGGAACACAGCTGAAGCGATATTAAATGCTGTTCAAAGCCAGGAAAAAGATATTATTAAAAAAATAACCGAGAAGGGCGTTGTTGTAACATACCCTGAGCTGAAGCCATTTATGGAGCGGGTTAAACCTATCATCGATGAATATATTAAGGAATATCCGGAAACAGAAGATATTATCAAGGAGATTCAAAAACTAGGTGAGCAATACCTTAAATAATCTATAGTTAAAATTACTGTGTCTCATAATCGCATCTGTATTTTGGCAAAATATGGAGAATTTATACAAAAGAAGATACAGCTCTTTTGCTATGGAGGAAGCCTCTTTTAATAGCTGTTAAACAGTTCATTAAGCCAGAGAAAACATTCATCTTGAATCCTTTCAGCAACTGTTACAATTATTTCCTAAAAGCTATCCAAATTGGTTGATGCAGTAAATTATATAAACAAGTCAGGTGTTGGTATTATCCAGCACCTGACTCACTAGATATAAAATATTTTTGTGTTATTTTTATTTTAACTTGAAGAAAAAGGGAGCTGTGGTAAAAACCATGTTTAGGTTTTTTGAATATGTATATAAATTAGTAAATCTTATTATGCTTATTATGCTGATAATTATGATAGGTTCAATTTCTATCAATGTAGTAGCTCGTTATTTCGGTATGGCCTTTACCTGGATAGATGAAGTTAGCAGGTTGACCTTTGTATGGATGTCATGTATGGCTATAGTTATCGGATTGAAAAAAGGTTTACACCCTGCTTTTGCTGTGATAGTGGGTAAAACAGATGGTATAGTTACTAAGTTGTTACTAACAGTTATTAATATATTAATTTTAATATTTTTGATATATTTGCTGAAGGGCGGTATTGATTATATATTCAAAATCCATGTACAAAAGACTGCTATTCTAGGTATTTCCGTTGCATGGAAATATTCGGCTGTTCCTTTTGCGGCGATCATTATGATCCTAGAAGTAGTTAAAAAACTTGTATTTGTTTGGAGAAAAGATATCTACAGATTAATAGATTAGTGATTAACAGATTAGTGAGGTGGTTTGGTTGATACCGATTTTGACGTTTCTAGTTTCACTAATAGGGTTTACTATTTTAGGAGTGCCAATAGGTTTTGCCATAGGGTTAACCGCTATTGTTTTGATGTTCTTTATAGGTATGCCCGAACCCATGATACTAGCTAGAAGATTGGTAACGGGGATAGATATTTATACTTTATTAGCAATTCCTTTCTTTATGCTGGCTGGAGAGATAATGAATAAGGCTGGATTAGTGCATGATATTCTTAAATTTGCCAATGCCATGGTTGGTCGATTTAAGGGTGGATTATCTTATGTTAATGTAGTTGGGAGTATGTTGTTTGCTGGTATTAGTGGTTCTGCAGTAGCAGATACAGCTGCTTTAGGTTCATTAGAGATACCTATGATGGAAAAAGACGGGTATGATAAGCCTTTTGCTTCTGCCATTACAGCTGCTTCTGCAATAATTGGCCCCATAATTCCGCCAAGCATTCCTATGATTATTCTCGGTTCAATTGCCCAAATTTCTATTGCTAAATTGTTTTTAGCAGGTGCCATTCCGGGACTTTTAATAGGTTTATCTCTTCTTGGATATTCTTATTTCATTTCTAAAAGAAGAAACTATCCTGTAAGTGAGGGTGTTAATATTAAAGAGTTTTTTCAAGTATTTAAAAAAACAATATGGGCTCTAATTTTGCCTCTAATTATTTTAGGAGGAATTATTGCAGGGATTTTTACTGCAACTGAAGCTGGTGCCATAGCTGTTATCTATGCAGTAATAATTTCCTTAGTGATCTACAAGGTAAAACTTAAAGACTACCCTGAGATTTTAAAAGGAGCAGCTTTAAATACAGGAGTAGTTATGCTGGTTTGTGGAACTGCCATGGTATTGACCTGGTATCTGGCGGTTGCGCAGGTACCTCAGTTTTTAACTGCTTTTTTGATGAGCATTACTCGGAACAAATGGTTTTTTCTGTTTGTGTTAAATATTTTGCTATTTTTTGTGGGTATGGTTATAGATTTAACTCCTGCTTTGTTTCTGCTAGTTCCCATCTTGATGCCCATTAGTAATGCATATGGCATTAACCCTATCCACTTTGGAGTTATTATAGTTACCAACCTTTGTATTGGCTTAATAACTCCACCCGTTGGGACAGTATTGTATGTGACTACCTCTATTTCTAAAATTAAGCTAGAAACACTAGTCACAGAATTGATACCGATGTATGTGGTGTTATTTATAGTTTTAATGTTAATTACCTATGTACCTATGTTTGTCTTGTGGTTACCGTCACTAATTTAAATTAAACTGGAGCTGATTTGAATGTTGGTAAATTTTTATTATCCAGAGATTAAAGGAATAGAGATCCCTAATGAAAATTTATGTGGTGTATTCAAACCTAAAACTACGCAGAACAACTTTGATGTTGAGAAATTGGTCCAAAAAGCTTTAGACCAACCCATTGGAAGTCCTAGGTTAAAGAATAGAGTGAGAAAAGGAAATAAGATATTAATTGTAACTGATGACAACACTCGTTTTACTCCTGCTGATAAAATATTAAGAGTATTGCTGCCATATTTAAATGAATTGGGTATTAAAAAAGAAGATATTACTATTCTAATAGCATTGGGAACTCACCGTGCTATGTCTAAAAAAGAATTAATTATCAAGTTGGGCCATGAAGTAGTAGATGAGTACAAAGTAGTTAATCATCTCTGGGATAAAGAAGAAGAGAACATTTATTACGGTAAAACTTCAAAAGGGATAGAGATATGGGGAAACAGGCTGCTAAAGGAGTCTGATTTTGTAATTGGAATAGGACATATAGTGCCCCATAGAGTAGCCGGTTTTTCTGGAGGAGGAAAGATTGTTCAACCGGGAGTATCAACAGGCAAAACAATCGGTGATATTCATTGGTTAAGTGCTTTAGTTCCTGGTACTGAAATAATGGGGAAAAGAAACAACTTGGTGAGAGAACAAATAGATGAATCCGCCAGGTTAATGGGTTTAGATTTTATAATAAATGTTGTACAGGATTTGAAAGGAAAAGTAGTTGGTGTATTTGCCGGAAATTTAGTAGCTGCTCATCGAGCAGGATGTGATTTAGCCAAAGAAGTCTATGGAGTTAAGGTTCCAAAAGCCGATATAGTAGTTGTTGATTCATATCCAGCTGATATTGAGTTGTGGCAGGCGGCCAAAGGTATCTATTCTTCTGAATTGGTAGTTAAAGATGGTGGTTATGTTATTTTGGTAACTCCTTGTTCGGAAGGGGTATCCAAAACTCATCCCGAAATTGAAAAATTCGGATATTTATCATTAGAAGAAACGCAAAGGCTTATACGTAAAAAGAAATTGGAAGATTTGACCGTAGCTGCTCATTTGGTTCATGTAGGTAGGGTTATTAAGGAAAAGGCTCACGGCATCATGGTGTGCCCGAATATTTCTAATAAAGTGAAACAAAAACTGGGTTTTATTCCTGCTTCTTCAGCACAGAAAGCATTGTCCTATGCTTTGCATAAAAAAGGACAGGATGCATCCATTGTTGTTATGCTACATGCGGGGGAGATTTTGCCAATAAATTAATGAAGGAGTGATAATTTATGAAAAAGCTTGACTGTATGAATACTATAACAAAAACAGGCATTATTTCAGTAATAAGGGCTGATAATGTTAATCGGGCTGTAGAACTAGGCAAAGCTGTAGCTGAAGGAGGTATCAAGGCAATAGAGGTGGCTTTTACAGTTCCTAAAGCACATCATGCTCTTGAAAAATTATATGGCATTTTTGAACATTCTGATATTTTACTGGGCGCTGGTACAGTAATGGATTCAGAAACAGCCAGGATAGCCATATTATCAGGAGCCGAATTTATAGTGTGTCCCCATATTAATATAGAAACAATCAAGCTTTGTAATCGTTATCAAAAAGTTATAATTCCGGGAGCTATGACAGTTACAGAAGTAGTTAATGCTATGGAAGCTGGTGGAGATATAATTAAACTTTTCCCAAGTAGTGTTTTTGGACCCAAGGGGGTTAAAGCTATATTGGGCCCCCTACCCTATGCTCCTTTGGTACCAACAGGAGGTGTTAACCTCGAAAATGTGAAGGAATGGATTAGAGCAGGTGCTGTGGCTGTAGGTGTTGGAGGAGAAATTACTAGAGTGGCTCGAAAAGGGAATTATAAAAAAGTAGCGGAAACAGCCCAAGCTTTCATAAACAAAATTAAAGAAGTTAGAGAAGAAAAAAACTGTTGTTAATTTTAATAATGCATCTTCAACACTCTGTGCTTAAAAAATTTAATAGTTAATATTTGTAAGTTCTAGGTTTTTCCTTTGATATTAAGATAAATAT
>DFNM01000106.1:13790-16824 GCA_002376045.1 Firmicutes bacterium UBA3567 | reverse complement strand
GCCGGTGTAGAAATTCTTGAGCCGGGCAAGACTATCCAGCCAACTCACGTATCTCCCTAGATAAAGTTTGTTAGATAATATTTAGTTCAACCTTTAACCAACTGTTTTGGAGAAGAACCTTAAATTAAAAGGCAAGGGTGGTGTTTGTATACGTGAAAAATGATATAGGCAATATAATGCAGCTTTTAGACAGGATAATTGACCAGGCAGTTGAAGCTCTTGAAAAAGGCAAGGCAGAGATCTTTGATATTACGGAAAACGCCCGGCAGGAAATGGAAAGACTCAAAGAAGAACTGGAGGATGTCAAAGAAAAAACAAAAAGGATCATTGAGGAAGTGGACAGGCTGGAAAAAATGGAAAGGGATGCGAGATTCAGATTGATGGTGGTCAGCAAGGATTTAAAGAAATTTACTGAAGAGGACATACGGGAAGCTTATGGAAAAGCAAAAGAGTACCAGGTCCAGCTTATTTTAAAACGGGAAGAAGAAAAGCAGCTGAGAGCCCGCAGAGATGATCTGGAAAGGCGCCTTAACAATCTTATAAAAACGATACAAAAAGCTGAAAATCTTATATCCCATATCGGATTGGTAATGAAGTTTTTGAAGGGAGACCTCAAAGATCTGACTACTCATCTGGAAGGTATGCACAAAAAACAGCTCCTGGGAGTGAGAATCATCAAGGCTCAGGAGGAAGAACGACGGCGTGTTGCCAGGGATATACACGATGGCCCGGCTCAATCAATAGCCAATGTCATCATCAGTGCCGAAGTTTGTGAAAAACTGCTGGAAGAAGACCTGGAAAAGGCCAAAGAGGAGCTGAAAATTCTAAAAGAAAAAGTCAGGGCCGTTCTTAAAGAGCTTAGGAAAATAATCTTTGATCTGAGACCAATGGCCCTGGATGACCTGGGACTTATTCCTGTGCTGAAACGCTACATCAAGAAATTCGAAACAGAAAGCGGTATCAAGACTCAGCTTACTGTCTTGGGTGAGAAAAAAAGGCTGCCCTCTCCTCTGGAAGTTTCTCTGTTTAGAATCATACAGGAAGCCCTTTCCAACATCGAAAAGCATTCCAGAGCATCTTACTGTCAGATAAAACTGGAAATCAAACCCAACCGTGTAAATGCTGTGGTTAAAGATAATGGTATTGGTTTTAATGTAGAAAAGAAACTGGCTGATGTCTATCGAGACCGGGAAAGAAGGTTCGGGCTCCTGGGGATGAATGAGCGGGCTGAGCTGGTTGGTGGGACAGTAAGCATCCGGTCAAAAGAAGGCAAAGGCACCCGGGTGTTTGTTAACATACCCATAAAAGGGAAAGGAGTTGAATCCTATGAGTCAGATCAGGGTTTTAATCGTGGATGACCACAGTCTGGTAAGACAGGGTTTGAAAAAGGTCCTGGAACTGGAAGATGATATTAAGGTTGTGGGAGAAGCTGAAGATGGTCAAAAGGCCCTTGAAATGGCTAAAACCACGAAACCGGATGTAGTTTTGATGGATATAAGCATGCCCAACATGAACGGAATAGAAGCTACCAGGGCTTTCAAGCAACAGGGCTTTAAATGTGCCATCCTGGTCCTCACCATTCATGATGATAGAGAGTACCTGTTTGAGATTGTGCGGGCAGGAGCTTCAGGTTATGTGCTAAAGGATATCGAACCCCAAAAACTGGTTGAAGCCATCAGGGCTGTGGGCAAAGGAAATTCATACATACAACCCAATTTAACTCTTGATCTTATATCTGAATTTAATCGTCTTTCATCCAGAACAAAGCTGCTAAGGGAGAACCCCCTTACGAGGAGGGAAATGGAGGTGCTCCAGCTGATAACAGAAGGTATGACCAATGCAGAGATTGCCAGCGAATTGTATATAAGTGAAAAAACTGTCAAAAACCATGTAAGCAGAATTTTACGCAAGCTGAATGTGGAAGACCGAACACAAGCAGCTGTTTTTGCAATAAAAAACGATCTCGTATAACATTACAGACACCATCCCCCTGCCGTGTGCATAGAATAATAATAATATTATACGAACAAAGCAAGCAGGCCGTGGGAGGGGGATGTGTTTGGTGCAAAACCTTTTGAACGATTTTAGCTGGCAGGGGTGGTTTTTGTTCTTTGCAGCGGTGTTTGGAATACTCCATATAGTTTATTATGTTATAAAATATTTTTTCGGGCACACAATCAGTGCAGTTCCTGAACTGTGTGTGATATTGCTGGTTAAAAACGCCGAAGACTACATAGAAGGTGTGATAAGGACCCTGGCAGCAGAAATGGTCTTGGGAAAAAAGAATGCCAGCTTCTTCAAACTGATTGTTGTTGATGACTGTTCTGAGGATGCCACCCCAAAGCTACTGGAGCTTTTGAGCCGTGAATTCCATTTTCTCCATGTGATCCGCATGTCCAAACTGGTCACACAGAAATCGCCTATAGAAGCGGCGCTATCCGTGTGTGAGGAAGATGTAGTGTGTATTATGGATGTAACGCACAAAACAGCACCTCAAAAAATAATAGAAACCATAATGTTTCTCATAAACAAAAGCCAGCAGCGGCGTAGCGAAAAGGTAAGTGCTATCAATAATAACAGAGATGAAGCATGAGTTTTGAAACGTAGAACTATCAAGGCTTGCAGGAATAGTAAAGCAAAAACTTTTCGCTGTATTTTCCGTATAAAATCGTGAAAGATAAAGAATTTTGAATTTTACCTGCTAAAATACTCCTCTATTCTCAGTTGTGTTTATTTTGTGATAATGTCATCTTATAATTATCTTGATAAAATGTCACTATGAAGAAGTAAGGGAAGCTGCAGAAAGTTTAGTCTTAGTAAACGAAAAAAGACTTACAGGCCACCTGACAGCCATTACTACAAGTATAGGCATACCCTGGTCAAAATGGTTGCATTTGAAGATGGCGACACGGATAACCTAAAAATGCTTGAGGAAATTTTCCTCACGAAATATGCTTGAATATGATTCCCTTAACCGGGCTTAATTTATATAAAGTTATGGAGTGAGGCTTGTCAAGGGCGGGCGAAGCCCGTT
>DFNM01000106.1:0-13473 GCA_002376045.1 Firmicutes bacterium UBA3567 | reverse complement strand
TCAAGGGCGGGCGAAGCCCGTTCACTTTACCCTTGACTGGCCGAACGGAATAACTACAATTGCCTAGGCCCGGTTAAATTTCTAACGCAAAAGTGACATTTTTACACGATAATTAACCCCTTTTTGAGGTGACACTTTCACAAGTTATTGGCATAATAATATAATCAGTTTGCAGGCCTTCTAAAATTTGGGTATAAATTTATAATAAAACAAGTTATGGAAATGGAGAGATTTTTATTTTACCAGAGAAACTTTTAAAAGAATTGAATGAACAAATTAGGTACGAACAGTATTCTGCCCATTACTATCTTGCAATGGCTGCATATTTCTCTTCGGAGAATCTAAGCGGTTTTGAAAACTTCTTTTTGGTGCAGGCTGACGGGGAACGTTTTCACGCGATGAAGTTTTACAATTACATTAATGAAGTAGGTGGGAGAGTAGAAATCAAAGGGTTAGAAGACCTCAAGAATGATTTTGAGTCCATCCAGGAGGTTTTTGAGCTTGCTCTTAAACACGAACAGTTTGTAACGAGCAGGATTAACAAGCTAATGGATATAGCAAATGAGGAAAAGGATTATGCGACAATAAGTTTCTTAAAGTGGTTTATTGATGAACAGATTGAAGAGGAGAACACCATGGGCACCATCTTAAACAAATTAAAACGTATAGGAGAAAACGGAGCGGGTATTATGATGCTTGATAGAGAGTTGGCGCAGAGAACCTTCGCAGCCCCGGCTGAAGAGGGGAATTAAGACCCATTAAAAATAGGTCTATCATATCATTTACAAAACAGGACAATTTAATTTATAATTGCAATAGGAAAGCATACCTCCCAGTTTTCTTTAAGACCCATGAGTGATCGGCTGCCGATTCGCCATGGGTTTTTATGTTTTCAAATCAAACCTGAGGTGGTGCTGGTGGATAAGACTACAAAAACAGCCGTTACTTTCTTGATCCTTCTGGCCCTGTTTGTTGTCATCGGTATTGTATTCAGCATGCTGCAGCAGCCTGATATAGAACCCATCAAAATTATCAGGTTAAAAAAGACTGGAAGCAGCAGCATTGCCCGTAATGAATACGTTACAAACCTGGCAGATAACACCATTGTAAAAGTGAAATTGAGGTTTGAGGGTGATAAAGCTGCCGAAAAAGAACTGACACAGCTGTGGCCGGTGGTTAGGTACCACTGCCTGGCCGTGCTGAGGGGCATGGGCCGGGAGGACTTTAACAGGCCTGAGGGTATACAGAGGTTTAAACAGTTGGTGCTGAAGAGAATAAATAATGAACTGGTAAATGGAGAGATACATGGGTTGTATATAACAGAACTCGTTTTGTATTGAAGGTGTTGCCCAAAATTGGCGGCAAATAAAAAAAGGGGCTGGATTTCACAAAATCCAGCCCCTTTTTATACAGTTGCTGTGAGTTTTACATCAGGAACAACACTCCGAATATGGTAGAAACAACCATTCCAGCAACAACTGGTACGAAGTTTTTCCTGACAAGATCCAGCACAGGTACGCCTACAATACCGGCAACCGCTACAAGGGAACACCATGCAACAAGGGTTCCCCCACCTGTCCAGATGGCTCCGATCTGACCTATAGAACCAAGGGTTGCTGCAACTACTTCATTACCGCCTGCCATAGCTCCTGCCAGGGTACCTACAACTGGTAGACCTGAAAAACCTGAACCATCAAGGCCGGTAATAGCACCAAGTATTAACAGGCCAAAACCAGCCAGAATTCCTGTAGGTGGAATAACCTCGGCAATTATCTTTCCAATATCAAAGAGGAAACCGGGTGCACCTTCACCAAGGATACCTGCTACTGCTTCAGGGTTACCCATGAAGAAGAAGCCAGCAATGGGAATGATGGGGCCCATTACCTTGAAGGCAAACACAAGGCCCTCAGCGATAAACTCAGCGATTTCATCCAGCCCTTTCTTGCCGTATGCCAGCAGTGATGCGATGGTGATGTTTAACATCGCCACACCGCCCAGGAGGGCTGAAGCGTCTCCGCCTTTTATGTTGAAGGCAAACATAGATACTATTACAAACAGCACACCGATGATCAACAGCCACACGAGGAAAGGAGCATACTCGGGTTTGATAAGCTTCTTTTCCTCTTCAGCGGATTCGAGGACGGCACCACATTCAGGACATTTTTCGTAATCCTGTGCAGTGGGTGTAACTTTTTCAAACTCTTTTTCCTTGGATGAAGCAAATGCTGCGATTTCTTTCTTGTTCATAAACCATGCCAGGACAATGGCGATCACACCGGTGATTAATGTCAGGACTCCACCACGGAAGGTAACCAGCTCCACAGGGATACCAGCTGATCCAGCAGTTAAACCGGGAGCTCCCTGAATGATTACGTCACCACCAAGAGCAAGCCCTTGGCCGGCCAAAGCAAGGGCCATAGCGCTCATCATAGGAGGTAAGCCCGCTTTTATGGCTGCGGGGACAAGGAGTGCACCGATAAGAGGCACTGCCGGTGTGGGCCAGAAGAACAGGGAGATGAAAATAGTTGCAAGGATCAAAACTATGTAGCTAACCAGAGGAGATACCATGAAGTTTTTCAAGGGTTTTACCAGGAGTTCGTCTGCGCCTGTAACACTTATGGCTTTAAGCATGGCTACCATCATTGCAATAATAAAGAATATACCGAATAAATCCTTGGCTGCTACAATATTGGCATTAAAAAGAGCTGTTATACCACCAATTAAACTAGCTTTGTAGACCCAGCCAATTAGAAAACTAAAAATTATACATGGGATTACCACATTTCTTCTCAAAACCATGGTAAGAACAACAACGATAACACCAATTACATATAACCAGTGAGCAGTTGTCATAGTTTTCTAACCTCCTGAACAGTATTTTTTATTTTTTTTAAAAAATCAACCCGACTCTATCCTTTGCTTCCACCTCCTTTCTCAAATCTGGGGGAGCCATGTTGGTGCAAAAATTATGAAGTTGGCTCCTTATAAATACAGCAAAATAAAAATATCGTTATTAAATAATATTATAGCAAAGTTTGGCATTATGCGGTAAAAAATTGCTGGTGTTTTGTATCAGGATTTAGTGACTGCTCTCACAATCCAATCTAAAACACACCCTACCTACTCATCAATGATGAGCAATTTCTGTTATACTTTATTCTACACAAGCAGAGAAAATCCTCCCTGTTTAAAAAAATTGTGAAATTTTTTTTGAACTTAAAAAATATAAATGGGTCATTTAATGGTATTTTAAGGAGGATTTGGGGAAAACATGTAGAAGTATGTAATATCAAACTGACCAAAATCAAACCAACCAAACCGGTTTTAATTTTATTTGGCAAACAAAGGAGGAAGCATGTATGAGTGATAAAAGACAGGGCCTTAAAATCAGTTCCAAGATTTTTATAGGGTTTTTGCTGATTTTGATAATGATTGCAGGGCTGGTGGGTTATAATTTCTATTTGCAAAAAGAAATTGAAGCCAAATCAAAGACGCTGGAAGTGAAGGGAGATTGTGTAAGTTATATATGGAAGGTGGCATACCTGGTTAAGAGCAAATACCAGATTGCCCTTTCACTGATCTATCAGAATGATGGTTATGCTTTTACAAAGTTTGACCTGAGATCCAGGGAATTAAATGGGGTTCTTAAACTGTTGTCTGAACACATGGATACTGAAGGGAAACAGCGGATTTTTAATGCAATCAAGGAACATGACCAGCGGTTTAATGACCTGTTTAACAGCAAACTTGTCACAGCCTTTTGGGATGGAGACCAGGAAAATGTAAAGATTTATGAAGCGAAGCTTAAAGTTATAGCTAATTCCCTGATATCCCTGACAGAAAGCCTGGTTAAAACTATACAGTTTGAGCGAGACCTGGCTATAAGGTCTATACACCAGTCCGTTTCTAAAGCTCAACAGCTGGGGGTATATGCAGGAGGAGTGGCATTGATCGGTGGTTTAATAACATCCTTTGTGCTGGGCCGCAGGATTTCCAAACCCCTGAACATGATGAGAGAACACAGCGAAAAAATGGCACGCGGAGATTTAACTGTTGATGTATTGGAGATAAAAACAGGGGATGAGCTGTCTCAGCTGGCAGAGGCTTTTAATACCATGACCAATAACATAAAGGAGATAATAGAAAAAGTTAAGACATCAGTGAACAGGGTTACCCAGGCTGTTCAACAGTTGAAACAGGGGTCTGCCGAGGTTTCAGCTGCATCCCGGGAAGTTTTTGAAAGCCTGGAGGAAGTGGTTATGGGTTCTGAAACAACAGCCAGGGAAATGGAAGATGCGGCAGGCACTGTAGCCCAGCTGGCTGCAAGCATCCAGCAGATTTCTGCCGGAGCTCAGGAAGCCGCAACATCAGCCCTCGATACAAGCCGTATTTCTAAAGAGGGTTCCCAGCACCTTGATTCCGCTGTTTCTCAGATGAATAAAATAAACCAGACGGTAATGCAAAACATGGCAGATATAGATGAGTTATCTCAGTCATCGAAAGAAATCAGTCAGATAGTGCAGGTGATATCGGAAATTGCAGAACAAACAAACCTCCTGGCGCTGAATGCTGCCATTGAAGCTGCCCGGGCGGGGGAAGCCGGAAGGGGTTTTGCCGTTGTGGCAGAGGAGGTCAGGAAGCTTGCTGAGCAGTCTGCCAGAGCAGCAGGAGATGTTAACAACAGGGTTGTGGATATTCAAAAGAAAGTGGAGAGAACGGTTCAAGCCATGCATCAACAGCAAGAAGTGGTTCGAGAAGGCACAAGTGTGATACAGAAAGCCGGAGAGGCCTTCAACAGCATAGTAGAAAACGTAGAAACAGTTGCTGGTAAAATTCAAGAAATATCTTCTGCTGTCCAGCAGATGGCTTCAGCCTCTCAGGAGATGTCGACCACGATAGACAACATTTCAAAGATAGCAGACTCCGGAGCAGAAAAGAGCAAAAACGTTAAAGAACGCTACCAGCAGCAGGTCGAGTTCATTAACAGGATTGCCCGGTGGTCTGAGGAAATGAATGATATGGCCCGGGAGCTGAATGAAGCCGTTCAAATTTTTAAAATCAACGAATTTGAATCATTTCAGGATACAGATGATGTAAACCTGGCTGCGGAAGAAGCCGGGGAAAGGATGGAAAATGAAGATAATGAAAGAGCATGAGGCTTGAAAATGACTACCCTGAACGGTAGAAAACAACTATCGGTGTTGTACGCACAGGACACCTTGTCGTTTTTACCGATCAGGGTAGTTTTACTACTTATGATATAGAGCATATAGATGTAAAAGTATTGAGAGAACTATTTGAAGAAGGCCATAAAATATATCCATCGCCGTGTTTGTTGGAGATCATCCAAGACAAGTTAAAGCAGAAAGATATCCTATACAAAAGCGAGGTTCCTGTCCCGAAATGCAAAAAGGTGGTTTCTCCTGCTTGTTTTGAGAAGTTTGGGTTTCCAGTTGTCTAGAAAGCACGAAAAGGTGGATATGACGGCAGAGGGGTTTTTGTTCTCAGAGACAAAAATGACTTAAAAAAAGCCATCAAAGCTGAATCTCTGGTGGAAGAATTTGTCGATTATGAGAAAGAATTAGCGGTTATTGTAGCAAGAAGCACTGAAGGAGAGGTTAAATGCTATCCAGTTGTGGAAATGGTTTTTGATGAAAGGGCAAACATTTGTGACATGGTGATTGCTCCGGCAAGGATTGAAAAAGAAATAGAAAAACAGACGAAGGAAATTGCGATAAAATCTATAGAAGTTCTTAACGGGATAGGTGTTTTCGGAGTGGAAATGTTTTTGACGAAGAACGGAAATGTTTTAGTAAACGAGATTGCTCCTTGACCGCACAATTCTGGACATTATACGATAGAAGCCTGTGCAACCTGTCAATTTGAGCAGCATATTCGGGCAATAACCGGTTTGTCCCTCGGTTCCACTGAATTGTTGTCTCCAGCAGTAATGATAAATCTTTTGGGTGAAAAAGGATACAAAGGAAGTCCTGTTGTTGAGGGACTGAACAGGGCATTATCTATTCCGGGCTTATCTTTTCATTTCTATTGTAAAGAAACAACCTGACCGTTCAGAAAACAGGAATAGATAAAGAAACTATTAATATCTGCTATGTTATAGATGACTCAAGTCGAAAATTAGAAGGAATTGTGCCGATACGAAAGTTGATTTTAAATGATGAAAATATGATTATTAAAGATATAATGGATACAAATATAAAATATGTCTATACTATAGATGATCAGGAAAAAGCAGCAGAATTATTTAAAAAATATGATTTAATATCAATGCCGGTAGTAGACAAAGAAAATAGATTAGTTGGAATTATTACTATCGACGATATTGTAGATGTCATAGAACAGGAGAATACAGAAGACTTTCAGAAGATGGCAGCAATGCAGCCTTCAGAAAAGAGATATTTGAAAACCAATATAACATTTTTAGCAAAGCAAAGAATAACAAGGTTGTTGATACTTATGATATCTGCTACATTTACTGGAAATATTAAAAATCAAAAAAGGAGGTAAGGATGTAATGTTAAAAAATTTATTTTCTCCGGTAAGAATTGGAAAGATAGAGATACCAAACAGACTTATTGTAGCGCCAATGGTTATGAATTATTGTAATAATGATGGGACTGCTACAGAAAGATACATTGCTTATCATGAAGCTAAGGCCAAGGGTGGATGGGGGCTTATAATTACCGAAGATTATGCTATAGACCCCAAAGGTAGAGGTTTTTCTAATATTCCAGGGCTTTGGGAGGATAGTCAAATAGAAAGCCACGCTGAATTAACAAAAAGAATTCACAAATACGGAACTAAAATTATAGCTCAGATATATCATGCAGGGAGACAGACAAACCATTTTGTTATAGGTTCTCAACCCGTGGCACCATCCCCAATACCATGTCCGTCAAACCAGGAAATTCCTCATGAATTAACAATAAAGGAAATTCAAGAACTGGTAGAGAAATTCGGTGATTGTGCTTTAAGAGCTAAAAAAGCAGGGTTTGATGGTGTTGAAATACATGGGGCACATGGATACCTAATAGCACAATTTATGTCACCATATTCAAACAAAAGAACTGATGAATATGGTGGAAGCTTCTTAAATAGAATGCGTTTCCCATTAGAAATTATCTCGAATATTAGAGCAAAAGCCGGTAATGATTTCCCAATTATATTCCGGATTTCTGGTGATGAATTTGTGCCAGGTGGGAGAACTATAGAAGACACAAAAGCTATAGCAATTTTATTAGAAAAGGCTGGTATCAATGCCATCCATGTATCTGCCGGTGTGTATGCCAGTGCACATGCAATAATACCACCCAGTGCTGTTCGGCATGGTTGGATAACTGATTTTGCTGCCGAAATCAAAAAAGTGGTATCGATACCTGTAATTACTGTAGGTAGGATAAATGATCCTTTCTTAGCTGAAGAAATAATTTCTTCTGGCAAAGCAGATCTTGTTTCGATGGGTAGGGGTTCACTCGCTGATCCTGAATTGCCGAATAAAGCTGCTGTGGGTAAGTTTGGCGAGATAAGACATTGTATTGGTTGTATGCAGGGATGTATAGAAAGGCTCTTCAAAAATATAGATGTTAAGTGTCTGGTTAATCCAACATTGGGGAGAGAGATAGAGTTTGCTATAAAACCGGCAACCAGCAAGAAGAAGATATTTATAGCTGGTGGCGGTCCTGCAGGAATGGAAGCGGCCATAGTTGTAGCAAAAAGGGGTTATGAAGTTCATTTATATGAGAAAACCGATAAATTAGGAGGACAATTTGAATTGGCTGCTGTACCACCTAACAAAGGAGAATTTGCTACATTTACTGCCTGGCAAAAAACTCAATTGAAGAAATTAAATGTAAATGTATATTTGAACACGGAGCTAACAACTGAAATTGTAGATTCAGAAAAACCAGATGTTGTTATAATTGCAACTGGTGGCAGGCCGGCGATTCCTAATATACCAGGTGTCGATAAGCCAAATGTGGTAACTGCTCATAATGTCTTGAAAGGAAAAGTAGATGTTGGTCATAAGGTTATAGTTATTGGTGGAGGCATGGTAGGATCTGAAACCGCTGATCATCTGGCTAATCATGGGAAAGAAGTTACTATTTTAGAACAGCTTCCTGAAATAGCAAAAGATGAACAGGATAGTGTTAGATACTTTTTATTAAAGGACTTGAAAGAGAATAATGTTGCTATATACACTAATACTCCAGTTAAAGAAATTGTTGATGATGGTGTAATTGTTGATAGGAATGGTAAAGAGGAGAAAATAAGCCCTACTGATACAATAGTTTTAGCAGTAGGGGTTAAACCGGTAAATGAACTTGTAAATAAACTGGAAGGTAAAGTAAATAAATTGATAACTGTAGGTGATGCACTAGAAGTTCGTAAAGCTTTAGAAGCCATAGAAGAAGGATATAAAGCGGGTCTAGAGGCATAGCTGGATGGTTATATAAGTAAGGCATTAAGTGGATATTTGCTAAAGGTAGGCTACGCAGTATACATGCGGGGCCTACTTTTTTAGTTTTATCACCAATCTATAACTGTTAATAAATGGGTTATTGTTTGTGGCTGGATGACCACCTGCATAACAGGGATTGTTTAGCGGTGGTTTTCCTGCTTCCAGCCACTTCCTAAAGCCTGCAGGCAACCGGAGTGCTTCCCTTTCATGTTGCCTGCCTTGTAATAAGGGAAAAAATTTTACATTCCCGTCATTTTTGATTAAATTTTTGATTAAGCACATAATTTTTGTAATCATCAATTTTACCAATTACCTTACACAACTTAAGAAGAAGCTTATCGTTAATATTCCACGTATGTTTTTCCCTATCTCCATGTCTTATATAAACATAATTAAACTTATCGGTTGAGTATATTCTAATTCCTCTTTTACAACAATCATCACAAAATTGGGTATCTTCTCCAAGAGGTCTGTTTGCGAATTTGACTTTATTGAATACTTTTTTATTAATTATCATAGTAGGTCCCTCGATTCTATTTACATACCGATTTTCTTTGTCGGGATTTCTGATTGCTAAAATCTTATTTGTTTCGAAATAGACATAAGTTGTTGATTTTCCAATCACATCAGCATTAGTATATTCAAAAGCCCTAATTGATTCTGATAAATATTTTGGAGCATAATAATCATCATCATCAAATTTGGCAATAATATTAAATGTGGAGTTTTCTACACCAAAATTTAAGCATTCACCTAATGTGGCTTCTTCAGGAAGTTGGAAAACTCTGACGTTTGTTAACGAACATCCTGATCAATATCCTTGGACTGAACTGAGCAAAACATATAGTGTTACAGAGATTACCGTTCCTTTACCTTCCTGGTCAAAAGCAAGAAGGTTTATTCTCGTAAGAAAATCTTTACCCGAGACCCAAATAGTTATGGATGAATTAACGTATGAGTATCAAGCTATTGTAACAAATATAGATTATCTAACACCGGAACAAATATTTCATGAATACAATCAAAGATGCAATATAGAAAACAAGATAGATGAATTAAAAGAAGGTTTCTACTTTGATCAAAACAGCCAGACAAACAAAAAATGTAATGAGCTTTTTCTATTAATAAAAAAGATGATAGCCTACAACCTTAACTTGCCGAATCTAGGTTATAAATATAATTAGAATTTCATCTGCTGTTTGAGCAACACTCCTGAACAAAGAATCAATTGAAGATGTTTGCCGGACTTAACTCCTTCATAGTCCAATATATTATAACTGTATTCAGATTTATTATCAAGGAGGCCTTAAAAAATGCCTGTAGTAATGGTAAACAACAGGAAGCTTAAACTGACCAATCTGGATAAGATCCTTTGGCCTGAAAAGGAAATTACCAAAGGAGAATTTCTAAGCTACGTGTCCCGTATGGCGCCTTTTATGCTGAAATACTTAAAAGATAGGCCCATGGTATTCACCCGTTATCCTGATGGGATATACGGCAAATCCTTTTATCAAAAAAACTGTCCCCCTTATGCACCGGAATGGATAAAAACCATAGGTATCAAGAGTGAAAAAAGGATTATTAAGTATATATTGATAAACGATGTAGAGACCCTGCTGTGGGCTGCAAATCAGGCGAGTATCGAAATGCATCCCTGGCATTCAAGGATCCAGGCTCTGGATTACCCCGATTATGTTGTGTTTGATCTGGACCCCATGGAGAACACGAATTTCAAAGATGCGGTGCAGCTGGCCCTTCAGCTAAAAAAAGCATT
Organism: Firmicutes bacterium UBA3567; assembly: GCA_002376045.1. Lineage (GTDB taxonomy): Bacteria > Bacillota > Thermosediminibacteria > Koleobacterales > UBA3567 > UBA3567. The sequence goes on along the minus strand of DFNM01000106.1, from coordinate 3,220 downwards.
GAACATGGAAAGCATCAGGGGATATGCTAAAACCTCTGGAGCAACGGGTCTTCAGGTGTATGTGCCGTTGGAAAACAAATACACCTATGAAGAAGTAAGGGAGTTTGCCCATATCTTTTCTCAAGCAGTAGCAGAAGCAAATTCTGAAATCGCCACTATTGAACGAATGGTGGATAAACGCCAGGGAAAGCTGTATATGGATTATCTGCAGAACATAAAAGGCAAAACCATCATAGCTCCCTATTCCCTTAGAGCGAGGCAGGGAGCAACGGTATCAGCCCCTGTAACCTGGGAAGAGCTTGAAAGAGGCATCAACCCTGAAGATTTTAACATAAGGACGATGGGAGCAAGAATGCAGACAATGGGAGATGTGTTTGAAAAAGTGTTAACAGATAAACAGAATATCGGCCATTGTATTTAAAAATGGTAATCAAAACCAAAGCAGAGAATATAATACAATAGTATAATAGATTTGGGAGGGGAAGCAATTGACGGTAACCTTTGGATTTTTTGTGGACCTGATGCTGGTGATAGCTCTGGGTAGTTTACTGCTGGGAACTTTTTTTCTTATAAGAAGAATGTTAAGCTTTTTTTACAAAAAAAAAGATAGCTTAACCCAGAAACACGTAGAATGAACATAAAAAAATCCCCCTTTAAGGGGGGGTTAAAGTTCTTCACATAAGGAACAGCACGCCGAAGATAGTTGACACCACCATTCCGGTTATAACGGGAATGAAGTTCCTTCTGGTAAGTTCCAGCACGGGTACCCCGACGATACCGGCAACAGCAACAAGGGAACACCACGCTACCAGGGTACCTCCACCTGTCCATATAGCTCCAATCTGCCCGATAGAGCCCAGAGTTGCAGCTACAGCATCGTTTCCCCCGGCCATTGCTCCGGCAAGGGTTCCCACAAGGGGCAGGCCTGAAAATCCCGAACCATCAAGGCCTGTAATTGCACCCAGTACCAGCAAACCAAAACCTGCAAGGATACCTGTGGGTGGAATAACCTCAGCGATCATCTGGCCTATATCAAAGAGAAATCCTGGAGCTCCTTCCCCGAGAATACCCGAGACTGATTCGGGATTGCCCAGGAAGAAGAAACCGGCAATGGGAATAATGGGGCCCATTACCTTAAAGGCGAACACAAGCCCCTCTGCAATGAATTCAGCAATTTCATCAAGGCCTTTTGACCCAAAAACTGTTATTGAAGCAATGGTGATTATGAGCATTGCAACTCCTCCTAAGAGAGCCGATGCATCTCCACCTTTGATGTCAAAGACGAACATTGCGATGATGACGGCCAGAACGCCGATGAGGAGTATTCCCACAAGAAAAGGAGCAAGTTCACGTTTTATGAGTTTTTTATCTTCTCCCTCATCAGTAGATGCTACAGCAGCACCGCATTCCGGGCACTTTTTTAACTTGGCCTTCTCCTCTTTAGAAGGTGATGTTTTTACTGCATCTTTTTTATCAGACCTGACAAACTCCGCAACTTCCCTGCTGTTCATGATCCAGGCCAGGATAATGGCTATGATTCCCGTTATAGCGGTAAGCACACCCCCTCGAAATGTAATCATTTCAACGGGAACATTAGCGGCGCCTGCAGTAAGACCGGGTGCGCCCTGAATAATTACATCTCCACCCAGAGCAAGGCCCTGCCCTGCAAGAGCTATAGCCATTGCACCCAACATGGGAGGTAATCCTGTTTTGATTGCTGCAGGGACAAGGAGTGCCCCGATTAGGGGGACTGCAGGGGTTGGCCAGAAGAACAGGGATATGAGGATGGTTGACAGGATCAGCACTATGTAGCTTATAAAAGGTGATACCATAAGGTTCTTAAGGGGTTTTACGAGGAGCTGGTCTGCTCCCGTTATGCTGATGGATTTAAGCATGGCGACCATAACTGCGATGATGAAGAAGATGCTGAACAGTTCCTTAGCTGCCACAATACTGGCATTGAATAAGGCTGTAACGCCCCCAATCAGGCTGGCTTTATACACCCATCCTATCAAGAAGGTGAACACAATACAAGGGATTACCACATTGCGCCTCAAAACCATTGTGAGGACGACGATAATAACGCCGATGATATACAGCCAATGAGCTGTTGTCATAAAGATTCTACCTCCTTTAAAAAATGATTTCAACAATTAGAGCAAAATCACAGGAAAATTCTTGCTGTGGATTTTCTTTTAGTATTGCCTGCTTTTTTGTAAATATACAGCGGTTGAGATTTAGGAAATTTTAAAAATAGAAACACGACTTTGTAAAACTCGGCTTTATAAAGGGATGCTTTTGTGCAAAAGGTTTGATTTTACCCGGAAATCCCCACCGACTTTGGGATTTTCGTTTTTTTTATTTACGTGAAAGACGAGCTACAATATAAGCAACAGGTGATGGCCGGCCCACCAAAACTATTAAAAAGGAGGTTTTCTAAAAATGGCTATTGTTTCTACTGTAACCGATTCCAGATTCCAGTTAAAACTGCAGACGGGGCAGGATGCTGATGGAAACCCCATCATCAAAACCAAAACCTATTCAAGGGTTAAGCCCGCTGCGCTGGATGAAGATGTTTATGCTGTAGCAAGTTCCATCGCATCTCTCCAGACCAATCCGCTGGTAGCAGTCAAGAGGGTAGATGAAGAAGAGCTTACACAAACAGTTTAACAGCTTTATAAAAATCAGAAAGGAGGTCTTTAGCAAATGGAAAAAAAGCTTGAGATGATCTTTGTAAACGCAGCTGGTAAAAAGACCAAAATCTCTGTGGACGACCCCAGAGCAGATCTAACTCCCCAGGAAGTCCAGACAGTGATGAATGACATCATAGCAAGAAACATATTTAATTCAACGGGGGGAGACCTGATAAGCATCGATTCAGCACGTATAGTTTCCAAAGACATCGATGTGCTTCTATCCAGCGAGTAAAACATGGAGGCCCGGCTTTTGTGCCGGGCTTATTAAATAAATTGTGAAAAAAGGGGTGCATATATATGGATGAAATTTATACCCATATTGCAAACCTGGGTTTTCCCATTGTGGTGTCCATTTACCTTCTTGTAAGGGTTGAAAACAAACTGGATAACCTTACCCGCAGCATCAATGAGCTCACCAAAACCATTGCGGCGTTGAAATAATAGATGGTTTTCTATACTGTCGGTTTACTGTCTGATATTTTTACGGTTCTTCTCCAAAACAGTTGGTTAAGGGTTAAGCTAAT
>DFNM01000075.1 GCA_002376045.1 Firmicutes bacterium UBA3567 | reverse complement strand
ACTAAAATGGAGAAGAACCTAAAATTTATTCACAAATGTTTTTTCCACCCTGATGGATTATATCTTTTTTCCATAAGGCAATAACAGGCATAAACGGCATTGTGAGGAGGATTTACTTTATCCTCTCTATCTCAACCCCGGTATAGTAATGTTTCAAAATCTCCCTGAAATTCTTACCGGCTTTGGCCATTCCATTGGCCCCATACTGGCTCATACCCACACCATGGCCGTATCCAATGGTCGTCAAAACTATCCTGGAACCCTGTATTTCCCAGTTAAAGTTTGAAGAGTTCAGATTGAATATTTTTCGGATATCCATTCCCGTCACTACTCTGTCCTTGATCTTCATCCTGATTATTCTCCCTCCCTCACCCTCTTCCAGTACTTTCATCGTATCCAGTTCTTCTACTTTCAAATCAAGGTCAGGATATGCCTCATTCAGCTTTGATACAAAATAATTCAGATCAAAACTAAACCTGCCTACAAGCTTTGGAGAATCATCTTCGTACTGACTGGTAACACTCCTCAAATATGGAACAGCATATCCCCAGATATCCTCTGAATTTTCCGTTTTTCCTCCACTTGTGGAATGAAAAACAGGGTCAATGGGCTTTCCTCTATATGTAATGATTAAACCTCTGGTGGCATCCACAGCTCTGGCAATTTTGGGTTTGTATCTGTAAAAACCTAGGATTCCCCACTTTTGCTTTAATTCTTCGTCTGACAGCCATGCCTGGCAGTGAGTTGGATCACTACATACATCCGCTTGCGGGTACAAACCACAGCCTTTTCCGCCATAAATCTTCATCCTTTTTATGGCGAAAGTCCTCGCTGCAACTGCCTGGGCTTTCAATGCCTCTGTGTGAAAAAGAGCAGGCATTTCTCCTGCCACTACTCCCTTAACATAGTCTTCAAGGGCCATTCTTTGTGTTCTATCCTTTTTGTGAAGATAAACTTCAACGGGGATTTCTCCGGGGCTTAGTTTTACCTCCCCAGGCGATTTTATCCTGTTCACCACATCAAATCCTTTTATCATTATAGTGGGAATTATAATTACTATAACAAAAATCAGGATTATCAAATAAGCCAGAGTTTTCAAAACAATACCCCCTCCTTTATGTAATATATTTATTAGAGAGGGGGGTTATGTCATGTACGAAAAACTTTAGCACCTATTCGCCTTAATTTTTCTTCAAATTTTTCATACCCTCTATCAATGTGATAAGCATCCATAACAAAGGTCTTTCCCCTAGCAGCAAGCCCTGCTATTACCAGAGCAGCTCCTGCTCTTAAATCCGTAGCCCTTACAGGAGCACCAGAAAGCTCGTTACATCCTTTAACAATTGCACTTCTACCTTCTATCTTGATTTCTGCTCCCATTCTCTTCAATTCATCCACATGCATAAACCTGTTTTCAAAAACGGTTTCCGTTATTATGCTGATTCCCTCAGCTGTGCTCATCAGGGCTATGAATTGTGCCTGCAAATCCGTTGGAAATCCGGGATATGGCAGGGTTCTCACATCCACAGCTTTAATTTTTTCAGGTGCCCTGAGGTAAATCTCGTTATCACCTTCGAGTATCTCCACACCCGCTTCATTCAGCTTTGCTATAATTGATTTCAAATGTTCCGGAACGCAGTTCTTAACAACAATGCTCCCTCTGGTTATTGCTGCAGCTACCATAAATGTTCCCGCTTCGATCCTATCGGGGATCACAGAATAGTAACTGCCTTTTAGTTCTTTAACTCCTGAGATTTTAATTAGATCCGTTCCAGCACCCTTAATCTTTGCTCCTATTGAACACAGGTAATTTGCAAGATCAATTATCTCGGGCTCTTCTGCTGCATTTTCAATTATGGTTTCCCCTTCCGCTAGAACCGAAGCCATCATTATGTTCTCTGTCGCCCCAACACTGGGATAATCAAGATAAATTCTGTTTCCTTTAAGAGAATTACAACTCATTTCAATAAAACCGTGACCCAGCATAATTTCAGCACCAAGGGCCTTAAATCCTTTTAAGTGCAGATCTATAGGCCTTGATCCGATGGCACATCCTCCCGGCATGGATATTTTCACTCTACCTACTGTAGCTAAAAGGGGGCCTGCAACAAGAAAAGAAGCTCTCATTTTCCTAACTAAATCATAGGGAGCTTCGAAAGATATAGGATGGCTTGAATCTATAGTAACTTCGTTGTCATTCTCAAAAACAACTTCTGCTCCTAAAGCCTTCAGACACCGGCAGATTACTTTTACATCTTCAAGGTTTGGTATGTTTTTAATGGTGCTCTTACTACGGGCTAAAAGGGATGCTGCCAGAATAGGCAGTACTGCGTTTTTTGACCCACTGACAGTAACTGTGCCTTTCAGCCTATAGCCTCCCTCTACTACAATTGTTGCCAAAACATTTCCCCCTTTTCTGTATTTGTTACCAGTTCTTGTGGTTTTTGTTCTGGTACCTATTTATATTAGTATTCAATGGATATTAAGGGCGTGCCTATCCAAAAATACGTCCTGTTTTCATATGAATTATATCGGGAGGCAATGTTTATGTTGACCTTTTCCCCCATCACATTGATGCAGTCCTTAATATGGGGTGTATAACCCGATCTACTTATAATATGAGAATCAATTATACCTTCAACAGGTTTTGCCTCAACTGCTGAAAATATCTTAGTTATCAAGCTATCCTGATCTTTAACAGAAAGTTTCCCTTTCCTTACCACAGTTATACATACTGTTGTTTCTGGTTCACCTCCCAACTTATGAATTATCATGCTGATTTCATTTTTAAGTTTCAAAAACCCCTCTGATGTATTGTTCTGGATAGCTGTTATAACTATATATGTTTCGGGTTTGGGCTCAGCTTTCCAATCAGGATTTACGCTTTGAACTATTATTTCCATGTATATTTTACCGGCTTTAAATCCATTGGCCTTCAAAACTCTGTGCTGCTGACTTTCTTCATACCTGTAGATTAATTTTTCTAACTCTAAATCTTCAACAACTCTGTTACAGATTGTTTTGAGTTCTTCTTTGCTTAAAAAATTCTTCCCTATTTTTCCCCAGCCGTTCACATTCAATTCAAGGATTTGGCCATCCACTGTTTCTATTGCTTTGTTTATTATTAATTCTTCATTCCGTTCGCTCATACATGTGATACCTGTTATGGGTGTTGTTAATAATATAGTCAAACCAATGAGGATTATATATATTTTCTTATACACGTCTACACCTCCGTGGAGTTTTTATACTATGATTATTACCAAATTCTACCTTATTATACTTCAGCTCATGATAATTCGGATCCTGAATACCATCTGTATTTTAGTATCTTGTGTAAAAAACTTATTTATACTGTTCAAAATAAAAAATTTATCAGGTATCAGAACCGGAGGGTTCCACTGAATCTACCAGCACTGTTACACCACGGGGAGTAATTTCAACAAAACCTTCACCAAGCTTGAGTTCCTTGAAGGCATGATTGGATTTGTAATAAAATACTCCCTTTTTAAGACCCGTTATCATGGGGATGTGTTGTGGGAGCACTTGAAAATAGCCTTCAATTCCTTTCGCTATTATGCTTTTTACCTCTTCATCCACATGCTTTTTTTGTGGGGTTATGATTCTCAATCTAAACTTCGACAAAAGGACACCCCTTTCTGTCAAAAAACCAAATCACTGTTTTGCCCTTTCTACAACCTCATCTATTGTTCCCACCATGTAAAAGGCTGATTCGGGAAGGTCATCGTGTTTTCCATCCAAAATTTCTCTAAACCCCCTTACAGTTTCATGTAAAGATACATATCTGCCTTTTGTTCCAGTAAAGCTTTCCGCAACGAAAAAAGGCTGGGTTAGAAACCGCTGGATTTTTCGTGCCCTTGCAACTATTAATTTGTCTTCTTCTGATAATTCATCCATCCCCAGAATTGCAATGATATCCTGGAGGTCCTTGTATCGCTGCAGTACAACCTGCACTTCCCTGGCTGTCTTATAATGTTCCTCTCCTATTATCCTGGGATCCAAAATCCTGGAACTGGAGTCAAGGGGATCAACGGCAGGATAAAGACCCATTTCAGCAACCTGTCTTGATAAAACTGTAGTGGCATCGAGATGAGCAAAGGTTGTAGCGGGAGCAGGGTCTGTCAGGTCATCTGCAGGGACATACACTGCCTGAACCGAGGTGATAGAACCGCTCCTGGTAGATGTAATCCTTTCCTGAAGCATACCCACATCAATTGCTAGGGTGGGTTGATATCCCACGGCTGAAGGCATTCTGCCAAGAAGGGCTGAAACTTCTGAACCCGCTTGAATGTATCTGAATATGTTATCGATAAACAACAGCACATCCTGATTGGCTTCATCCCTGAAGTACTCTGCCATGGTTAAACCCGTAAGGGCGACCCTCATCCTGGCCCCCGGAGGCTCATTCATCTGCCCAAACACCAGCGCGGTTTTTTCAAGCACACCCGACTCTTTCATCTCAAGCCACAGTTCATTGCCTTCTCTTGTCCTTTCTCCTACTCCGGCAAATACTGAGTAGCCTCCGTGTTCTGTCGCTATATTGCGAATAAGTTCCATGATCAATACTGTTTTCCCTACTCCTGCTCCTCCAAAAAGACCTATTTTACCTCCTTTAGGATAAGGGGCCAGCAGGTCCACAACCTTTATACCTGTTTCAAAAACCTCTGTCACTGTTTCCTGTTCCTCAAAGGCCGGAGCCTTTCTGTGTATCGGCCAGTAAGCTTCAGGTTTTATCTTCTTTTTGGTATCAATGGGTTCTCCCAAAACATTGAATACCCTTCCCAGAGTTTGTTTTCCAACAGGTACCTTTATGGGTTCTCCCGTACTGAAGGCTTTCATCCCTCTAACCAGCCCATCAGTGGATGACATCGCTACACAGCGGACCGTATCATCCCCTACATGGTGCATAACCTCACACACCACTCTTACAGGTTTGCCTTTTTTCTCTTTCCTGGGCCCACCCCGAGACCTTTCCAAACCTTCATCTTCAATGATTACAGCTGTATAAATATCCGGAAGGTTTTCTGTATCAAAGCGTATATCCACAACAGGGCCGATGACCTGCATCACATACCCTGTGTTATCCCTCGGGGTTTCTTGCAGTATTTCTGGCAATTATATCCCCCCCTCTATACTCGGGTTAAAGCCTCTGCACCTCCGACGATCTCCGATATCTCTTTGGTTATCATGGCCTGCCTGGCTCGATTATAAGCCAATGTCAGCTCTTCAATTAACTCCTGGGCATTTTCTGTTGCACTATCCATTGCTGTCATCCTTGCTGCCAGCTCACTGGTCTTAGATTCAAGCTGAGCTCCAAAGAGCTGACTGAAAAGGTATCTGGGTATCAACATGTTAACAAGGACCTGGGTAGATGGTTCAAAAAGGTATTTATCATGCTTTCCATCTCCTTTTGTTCCATCCCCATCTTCTACAGGAAGCAGTTTCAAAATTCGCGGAGATTGTTTTATCGTGTTTATAAACTCAGTATAAATCAAGTAAATTTCATCAAAGACTCCTTCCCGGTAAGCCTTTAGAATTTCTTCAGAAATCTTTCTTACATCTTCCTGCAGGATGTTATCTCCAATATGGATAAACTCTCTTTCTATCACATATCCCTTTCTTTTAAGATAGCTGCTTCCCTTTGCTCCGATGGAAATTATTTTTACATGGGGCTGTTTCTCTTTAATAAAGGCAATAGCTGTATTAACAACGTTGTGGTTAAATCCGCCAGCAAGCCCTCTGTTTCCAGTTATTACTACAACTCCCGTTGTTTTTGTCTCCTTTTTCTCAAAATCGCCTTCCTTCCATTCTCTTTTTTTTGTTTGTTGAAGGAGTTTTTTGAACAAGCTGTTCATTGCTTTGTAATAATGTCTGGAATCCTCCAGCTGCTTTCTTACTTTTTTTATTTTGGCAGCGGCTATCATGTGCATTGCCCTGGTTATTTGTTGAGTGTTTTTTATGCTTTTAATGCGCCGTCTCACTTCCCGCATCCCCGGCATTCCTCTCACCCCTTATGATTTCATCGTTATGCTCTTGTGTGTTTTCTCAGGCATTTGATGGTATAAACTTTGATTTGAATTCCTCTATAACTTTGCTTATCTTTACTTCCAATTCATCATCAATGCTTTGCTTTTCTAAAATCTCTTTCAAGAGATGAGGATAATTGTTGTCTATAAATTGGTGCATTTCTTTTTCAAATCTCCTTATATCCTTTACTAAAACATCCTTTAAAAAACCATTAACAGCGGAATATATGCTGATTATCTGTTTTTCTACAGGCATTGGTTCGTACTGTTCCTGTTTGAGAATCTCAACAATCCTTTCTCCTACAACCAGGCGTTCTCTGGTTGCTTTATCCAACTCAGAACCGAATTTGGCAAAGGCCTGCAGTTCTCTGTATTGGGCCAGATCGAGCCTGAGTTTTCCCGCTACCTGGCGCATAGCCTTTATCTGAGCAGCTCCACCAACCCTTGAAACAGAAAGCCCTGCATTCACTGCAGGTCTTATACCGGCAAAAAAAAGATCGCTTTCTAAATATATCTGGCCATCAGTTATGGAAATAATATTTGTTGGTATGTATGCTGAAACATCACCTGCCAGGGTCTCTATAATAGGAAGGGCCGTCATGGAACCCCCTCCATTTTCTTCGTTTAATCGAGCTGCCCTCTCCAGAAGACGGGAATGAAGATAAAATATATCTCCAGGAAAGGCTTCTCTACCAGGAGGTCTTCTAAGGAGCAAAGACATCGCCCTGTATGCCACAGCGTGTTTTGACAAATCGTCATACACTATGAGCACATCTTTCCCTGAGTACATGAATTCCTCTCCAATAGCACAGCCGGCATAGGGTGCTATATACTGGAGAGGTGCCAGTTCACTGGCTGTTGCTGCAACAACAACTGTGTAATCCATCGCTCCCATTTTTTTCAGGTTTTCCACTATCTGAGCTACACTGGAAGCCTTTTGACCTATAGCAACATAAATGCATACAACACCCTGGTTTCTCTGATTTAAAATGGTATCAATGGCAATTGCTGTTTTCCCCGTCTGACGATCACCTATTATGAGTTCCCTCTGGCCACGTCCTATTGGTATAATGGAATCTATCACTTTGATACCTGTCTGCAGAGGAGTATCTACTGGTTTCCTGTCTACAACACCAGGCGCGGGGCCTTCAATGGGCCGAAACCTATCGGTCTTGATTTTCCCCTTACCATCTATTGGTTCTCCTAGAGCATTCACAACCCTTCCTATCAGAGCTTCCCCTACCGGTACTTCCACAACCCTTCCTGTTCTTTTCACGGTATCTCCTTCTTTTATTTCGGTATCCGAACCCAGGAGCACACACCCCACGTTTTCTTCTTCCAGATTGAGGGCTATACCATAAACCCCTCCTGGGAATTCAAGGAGCTCTCCAGCCATTGCCCTTTGAAGCCCATATATTACTGCTATTCCATCCCCAAGTGTTATTACTGTTCCTACATCCTCCACATCTATTTTATCCTTATAGTTTTTTATCTGCTGTTCTATAATTGTGCTCAGTTCTTCCGGTTTTAAATTCAACTCAACCACTCCTCATACCCCTAGAATCCGGAATACATTTTGTTTAACTGTTTTTAAACTTTTAAGCAGGCTTGCATCTATTATTTTATCCCGCGTCTTTATAACCAGCCCCCCTAAAATCCCTTTGTCGACCTTGTTGTTAATATGGATGTTTTTCTCAAACTTGTCCTCCAGTATTTCCGCTAACTTTCTTTTTTCAGCATCGTCCATCTCTACAGCTGTAATGACTTCTACAGGCAGGATATTCATCTCATCGTTTGCCAGGGTCTCGTATTCAGCACAAATCTGTTTAAAATAATGAATTCTCTTCCTGTCTATCAACACAAACAAAAAATTAAGCAGATCCTGTGGAATTTGGTTTTTGAAAACCCTTTCAACCACTGCCTTCTTTGCTTCAGCAGGAATTTTAGGATGGCCGAGAACTGATTTTAGATCACTGTTGCTAATTGCGTGCAGAACTCTTCTTAGCTGCTGTTTAAAGTTGTTTATCTCACCTCTTTCTTTGGCTACATTGAGGAGAGCCTCGGCATACCTAGCTGCAACCAGATTTCCTACCATTGAGCATCTCCTATTCTTTTTAAGTATTGCTGTATAAATCTCTTGTGTTCTTCCCTGTCAAGGTCTTTTTCAATAAGTTTAGCCGCTGCATCCAGGGATAATTCAACGGCTTTTCGGGTTATTTCTCTTTTAGCTTTTGTCTTTTCTCGTTGGATTTCCACCCTGGCTCTTTTTATAATTGAAGCTGCTTCTCTTTTGGCTTCACTGATTATTTCAGATTTTTCTTTTTCCCCCCGTCTTTTTGCTCTAACCAGTATTTCCTCTGCCTTGTCTCGGGCAGAAGCCAGCTGCTTTTTGTATTTATTCTTAAACTTCTCCGCTTCATTTTTTTTAAGTTCGGCCTCTCTTAAATCCCGGTGTATTTTCTCCTTGCGCTGTTCCATAAATTTTCTGACAGGTTCGAAAAAATATCTTCTCATTATAAAATAAAGGACCAGCATATTAATAAGCTGTATTACAAAGGTGGATTTGTTGATCACTTAACAGGCCTCCCTTTATAAAAGGTCTATCAGTGGATTAGCAAACAAAAGGATTAGGGCAATAATAAGGCCATAAATGCCCGTAGTTTCAGCTACTGCAGCACCCAAAAGCATTGTTCTGATGATGTCTCCCTGGGCTTCGGGTTGTCTCCCGACTGCTTCCGCCCCTTTACCAGCAGCAAAACCCTGCCCTATACCAGGGCCGATTCCCGCAATCATGGCCAAACCTGCTCCTATAGCTGATGCTGCTAAGACTAGGGCTCTCCCTGCCAGTTGAGTTTCTTCCATTATGTATTCCTCCTTGATGTTTTTTCTACAAAAGATTAATAAGAGGGTTTGCAAACATTAGAATCAATGCAATTATAAGGGCATACATTCCGGTTGTTTGTGCTACCGCCTGCCCCAAAAGCATCACCCGAATTATCCTGCTCTGCAGCTCAGGGCGTTTGCCTATAACTTCGGCAGCCCGGCCCGCGGCATATCCCTGACCTATGCCTGGGCCAATCCCAGCAATCATTGAAAGGCCTGCTCCAACAGCTGATGCAGCCAAAACAACAACTGCACCTTTCAAGTTTATCAGAGGGTTTCCGAAGAGTAGAATCAGTGCCACAACCAGGGATAGAATACCTGAAGTTTCCGCTACCGCCGCCCCTAAAAGCATAACAAAAGTTATACTTCTACCGTTTTTCGGGGTTTCTCCCACGGCTTCTGCTCCTTTACCAGCAGCAAAACCCTGCCCTATACCAGGGCCGATTCCCGCAATCATGGCCAAACCTGCTCCAACAGCTGATGCTGCTAAAATTATGGCAGCTGTATCTGCCTTTTTGAACAATGCAAAAATCAGGTCAATCATCTCACCATTGCCCATATTAAGTCCTCCAGATTTTTATGTAGGAATTAAAGCTACTATTTATTTTTTCCTCAAATAAAACCTTCTATCCAGAAAAGTGTGTAAAAAAATTCCTGTAATAAAGTTAGGATGAAGACAATTTGTCATTACGGTTGGGTCTGGCACAAACATATAATTTGGCAAATAAACCGCTAAAATACAAGGAAACACTGCTGAAGGCGTTAGAAAAGGGAAAGGAAAAGGAATGGGACACACAATATATTTTCATTTAATAGAGTCAGACATTATGTTAAGACAGCTTAATGAGATGAAGAAGCATCTTGAAGAGCTGACAGCTTTGGCGTCAAATCAGGAAGATATTCAGGAAAATGTCGGATGGGTCTTCAAAAATTGGCTGGTATGCTGTTTAATGCATTTGAAATAAATTTGATTAGTCCTGTTGTAGATAGCGCTGCTCAACTATTGCCTAAAAATGAAAGCGTTCACAAATGGAAAGTGCATGTAGACAAGATAAAACACTTGAAAGAACAGTTCTCGAAAATAGCGGAAGATATGCAAATTGTGAGAGCTGTAAGAGAATACATGCTACTGCAGTTTTTTCCAGAAGGTACAGTTGCAAATATGAATGTTCCGAAAGAAATTGCCGGGGATTCTTATGAAGAGGATATATTGATAAATTACAGCAAATATTTGCCATCAATCCATTTATTAAAGGAAAAATATCCGGAGCTTTATGAAGTAAAATCTAAATTTTTCGATGAAATAAAAAGTGCTAAAAGAAGAAGGAAAAAACTGAAGGAATATCGTTCAGAGAATAATATAACGAGGCTATTTAACGATTTTACAAGAGCTATAGCTAACAGGCTTGATGAAGATAACTGGGATGAAGAAAATTTTTTTGATGATTACTTTAATGATGGGAACATTTTAGAGGGGAAATAGATACAAACTTTTTATTATGGGGGAAGCCTCTTTTTATTAGCTGTTTAGCAGTTTGAACACCCATTAAGCCAGAGAAAATACTTGTCTTAAATCCTTTCAGCAACGGTTTTCAATTATTCTCTAAAGGTCATCCGAGTTGGTTGATACAGCACTAGCTATTTCTAATATTGAGCAGCCTTCTTTCTCTCTTAAATATTTGAATAATCTATTTGGGCCATCTTCAACATCCTTTCATACCTCCTGAATTTGGTCTATTCAAGAGGTTTATTTCTAGGATGCTTGGAGGTGGCCCTTTTTTTAAGAATACACCCCTGCATTTTCGGCTGCCATACTCTGCATTTTTATATTACCGTGCACACTCACCCTATCACCATGTTACTTCTAAAGGTAAAAAAAGTCAGGAATAATACACTCCTGACCGAATTCGTAAAATACAAAATGCACAAAATTTAGTTTTAACTTGATTAAACGAAAACTGTAATTGGTAAGCCGTATACCTTGATAAAGCACGTACGGTTTGATAAAGGGGGACTAAGAAATTAGTTTCCATACTTTCTTACACACTTTTTTCCATAACCATTTCTTTGACTTTCATCAACCTTGTAATGTTTGCCCTTTCGGCTTCATCAAGTTTCATGCTGATGTATTTGATTGTCTCTTCCAGTTCGGGTATCATGATGTGCTCAAGGGCATTAACCCTTCTGCGGGTTTTCTCTATTTCATCCGCAAGGAGCTGGCATGTCTTCTCAATCTCTGCAAGTTCCAACAAATCCGGAAGTATATCTGCCAGAATTGAAATGGCATTATCGAGTTCACCTGAAGTGTTCGCAAACCCGTAGGGGTATTTATTATCGGATGCTTTTTTCTTTTTTTTATGAATTTTAATCTTAGGAACCTTTACACTCATTATATTCCCCGTTTCAACATCGATATCTACCTTTTCTACCGGATACATCAAGCTTTCCTCAACAATTTCTTTCGACATAACTGCCCTTGCCATAACAAAGTTTCTCAAAGCAGAAGAAAGTTCATCTTCAACCTTTTCACGTAGTTCTTTGTTTTTCTTGACCAGGTCAACAAACTTTTTAATCAATTCATCCTGTTTATCCTTAAGGAGTTTGTGGCCCCTTCTGGCTACTTTCAGCCGTTTTTTGAGCTTTGTCAGCTCCATTCGGGTGGGATTAACATTAGTCTTCACCGCTTATCATTCCCCTTCTTTTTTGGGCAGGTATTTTTCTATGAGCTTATCATCGATACGCTTAAGTTCAGCTTTAGGCAGAATCGTCAGTAGTTCCCAACCAATGGACAGGGTCTCTTCAATGGAGCGGTCTTCATACTCACCCTGTGATACATATCGTTTCTCAAATTCATCAGCAAACTTGGCAAAAAGTTTATCTGTATCACTCAATGCGGCTTCACCAAGGATAACTGCCAGTTCTTTAGCTTCTTTACCCCTTGCATATGCTGCAAAGAGCTGGTTCATTGTATCTGCATGGTCTTCTCTGGTCTTTCCTTTCCCTATACCTTCGTCTTTTAAACGGGAAAGGGAAGGAAGCACGTCAATTGGCGGTGTTATACCTTTCTTGTAGAGCTCTCTGCTCAGGATAATCTGACCTTCAGTAATGTATCCTGTCAGGTCAGGTATTGGATGTGTTTTATCATCCTCCGGCATGGTCAGGATCGGTATCTGGGTTATGGATCCTTCCTTACCTTTGATTCTACCTGCCCTTTCATATATGGTTGCAAGGTCTGTGTAAAGGTATCCCGGATATCCCCGACGACCTGGAACTTCTTTTCTCGCTGCAGAAACTTCTCTCAATGCCTCACAGTAATTGGTTATATCCGTCAGTATTACCAGCACATGCATGTCTCTTTCAAATGCCAGATATTCTGCCGCTGTAAGGGCCATACGGGGAGTTGCTATCCTCTCGATAGCAGGGTTATTTGCCAGATTCAGGAAAAGCACTGATCTGTCCAGTGCCCCGGTCTCTCTGAAATCTTCGATAAAGTAATTGGCTTCTTCAAAAGTTATACCCATTGCTGCAAAAACAACGGCAAACTTGCTTTCTGTCCCCAGCACTTTAGCCTGGCGGGCTATCTGAGCCGCCAGCTGGGAGTGGGGAAGACCGGAACCCGAAAATATAGGCAGCTTCTGACCTCGAACAAGGGTATTCAGTCCATCAATAGCAGAGATACCTGTCTGTATGAACTCTGCCGGGTATTCCCTCGCAGAAGGGTTTATAGGAACACCGTTTATATCAAGGCGTTTTTCCGGTATGATTTTAGGTCCCCCATCTCTGGGCCTTCCAAACCCATCAAAGACACGTCCAAGCATATCTTCAGAAACGGGCAGTTCAACACCTTTGCCCAAAAACCTTACCTTACACTTGTTTACATTAATACCTGTAGAACCTTCAAAAAGCTGGACAAGGGCGGTGTTTTGATCGATTTCCAGCACCTTGCCCCTTCTGAGTTCTCCATCGGCCAGCTCAATTTCTACCAGTTCATCGTACTTAACTCCTTCAACCTGTTCAACCAGCATCAAAGGCCCTGCAACTTCTCTTACCGTTCTGTATTCTTTAAGCACTCATAACCCCTCCCTCGGATGTAAGTTCTTCTACCTGCTTCTTCAATTCTTTTTCTATCTCAAGAATCTGTTCTTTGTCTTCTTCCGGGATGTATTTTGCTCTTGCAATCCTTTCCCTTACCGGGAGGTTTTCCAGTTTTTTGAATTCAACTCCCGCATCCAGGGCTCTCATACCTTCTGTGTAAAAGGTCATGATTGTTTTCAGCATGTAGTACTGTTTTTTAAGGGAGGCATACGTGTCAATATTATGATAAGCATTCTGATGCAGAAAATCCTCTCTGATGGATTTGGCCGTTTCAAGCACAAGCCTGTCTTTCATAGATAGAGCATCTATACCAACCAGGCGAACTATTTCCTGCAGACTGGATTCTTCCTGGAGGATCTTCATGGCTTCTTTTCTGAGCTTTCCCCATTCCTCACTGATGTTTTCACTAAACCATTTTTCAACAGTATCCTGGTATAATGAATAACTTGTCAGCCAGTTTATAGCCGGGAAGTGTCGTGCATACGCCAGTGAAGCATCAAGGGCCCAGAAAACTTTAACAACCTTAAGGGTAGCCTGTGTAACGGGTTCTGATAGGTCTCCACCCGGCGGTGAAACAGCACCAACCGCAGTTAATGTTCCTTCTCTATCATCTTTACCCAGGCACACGACCCTGCCCGCACGCTCATAGAACTCGGCGAGCCTTGAAGCCAGATATGCGGGATAGCCTTCCTCGCCTGGCATTTCTTCCAGTCTGCCTGACATTTCTCTTAAAGCCTCGGCCCAACGGGAAGTTGAATCAGCCATCAGAGCAACACTGTAGCCCATATCCCTGAAGTATTCAGCAATGGTTATTCCCGTATATATTGAGGCCTCTCGCGCTGCCACAGGCATGTTAGAAGTATTGGCAATAAGCACAGTACGCTTCATCAGCGGTTCATCAGTTTTGGGGTCTTTCAGTTTGGGAAACTGAATCAGAACCTCTGTCATCTCATTACCCCGTTCACCACATCCTATATACACCACAATATCCGCATCTGCCCACTTGGCAAGCTGGTGTTGAACAACTGTCTTCCCGCTTCCAAAGGGGCCGGGTATACTGGCTGTTCCCCCCTTGGCAACGGTAAAGAAGGTATCAATAACCCTCTGGCCTGTTGTCATGGGTTCATATGGAGGCAGTTTTTTCTTATAGGGCCTGATCTTTCTTACCGGCCATTTCTGCATCATCTGTATTTCTTTTATTCCTTCTTTGGTTTTGATTTTAGCTATTGTGTCTACAACGGTAAACTCGCCTTCATAAATTTCTTCTATTGAGCCTTCAATTCCCGGTGGCACCATTATCTTGTGATCAACTATAACGGTTTCCTTAACAACACCGATAATGTCTCCGCCTGTTACCTCATCTCCAACCTTAACCACCGGAACAAATTTCCATTTTTTTTCCCTATCAAGGGCCGGAACTTCTATCCCTCTGGTTATAAACTCTCCTACTTGCTGCTGGATCTTGTCTAAAGGTCTTTGAATACCATCAAAAATGTTCTCCAACATGCCCGGACCCAATTCAACGCTTAAAGGCGCTCCTGTGGTTTCTACTGGATCTCCAGGACTCAAACCTGCTGTTTCTTCATAAACCTGGATGGATGCTTTTTGGCCCCGTATTTCAATTACCTCACCAATGAGCCTTTCCTTACCAACTCGCACCACATCGAACATCTTTGCGTCATCAAGACCTTCGGCAATAACCAGAGGACCGGAAATCTTAGTGATTTTTCCCTGTTTCAATTTCCTCTCCCTCTCTTTCGTTCAAAAAGATGTCTACACCGATTGCTTTTTCAACAGAAGATTTAACGTTTTTCATACCAATTCCTAGGCTGCCCCGGTTGTTCGGAATAAGGATAATGGATGGCAGCATTTTATCAACGTAAAGATCTATGGTATCCTGAATTTTCTCGGCCATCTGTTCTGTCAGAAAAATTACTGCATATTTTTTTTGGGCAGCTTCCTTCAAAGCTTTACGTGCCTGTTCAAAGTCTTCTACCGGAAAGGTATCAATTCCCAGGGCTTTAAAAGCCAAAATGGTATCTCTGTCACCAATCACACCTATCTTATACATACGTATCACGTAACCTTTCCCTAATTTTTTCTACAGGAATTTCATTGATTTTACTTACAAAGATGAGCCTCAACAGCTTTGCCTCATTATCTTTTGCTTTGAGAAAGCCCAGAATTGGTTTTACTCCAAAGGCTTCATATTTACCCTGTTTTGCCAGGTCGATAAGGTAGTTATCCAGAGCCTTTTCCAGTTGTGTGGCATCTTGATCCACAATCCATTTCTGAATACCTTCATCAACAACCCTGTCGTAGCGGCTCACTGATAAGCTTTCGGCAAAACTGTTTAAGGGTTCAGCAAAATACTCAACATAAAAGGACGGTTTCAAATAGCCACCATCAATCAATGCTTCCTTCAGCCTCGATGAACTTATCCCGATTTTTCTAAATCTCAAAAAGGTGTTGATGTTTATCAGATCGATCTCAGTTTTTACAAATTCTTCAGCAAAATCTCCCAATCTTTTTGCTGTATCAAGCATTTTGCTGTATAAATATCTGTCCAGGATAAAATCAACATACTGGGGGTCGTGATTCAATTCAAAGCCTGCAACAGCTTCATGGGCTGCATCTTTTAAAAAAGCTGGAAGCTCGGAAAAATCCTTATCCGATACAGTTTTCTTTATCCTTTCCACTTCCACTGTCCCTATAGGGATAAGAATGTCTTCATAACTTTCTCCAATATAGCTTGCTTTCAGCAAAACCTTAAGGTTGTGAATATCGTACTTATACCTGAATATCCGGGTAAAGTCAGGGTTTCCAGTTGAGTCATCTATAATACGGAATACATCCTTTAGGTGTTTATAAATAGCTTCTTCAAAATTATAAACACTGCCGATTTCTCCAAAATATGAACCGTATTCTGTTTCACTGAGCACTTTGGCGGTTTCTTCTGCGGATGGAGCATCCAGGAGCCTTTCTGTTAAATTCTGGGAAATAAGCTTTATCTCCAGAGCTTTTACCCTTGCCGTCGCATATAGATATTCTTCCATGCTGTATCTCCCCCTAATCTTCAAAGAGGATGCCAGCGATTCTTGATTCAATATTATCCCTTTCCATCCTCATAATAGATTCAAAAGAACTGTTTGTCTCGACTCTTCTGGATTTTAATATAAATCCTCCCTCAATATCTCTGCTCTCCCTGGATAATTTCAGGTTTAACCTTCTTTCCCGTAAATTGTTCAATTTTGTTATGAAATCTTTAGAAAGCCTTCCTAAATCGCGTTTTGAAAGGATAATCTCTTCTTCTCCTGTTTCAACGGCCTGCAGAATCATGGCTGTAAGGATTTCTTCATACTTCACGGTCTCCATGTTTTTTAACTTTTCCAGCGCTTGCTGGAAAGCTCTATCCACCATATCTTGCTTTACAGCCAGTAGATTTTTCTTCATATCCAGTTCGGCCATTGATATCATCTTGGCTTTGATGTCTTCTGCATCCCGGGCTGCCTTTTCCAGAAGCTTCTTTTTCCTATTCTCTGCATCCTTTCTGGCTTTCTCAAGGATTTCCTGGGCTTTTTTTTCCGCATCCTTAATCTTCTTATCGGCTTCCTGTCGCGCGCCTTCTAAGATCCTTTCTTTTATTCTTTGGATTCCCTCCATCTGGGCCACTCCCCTAAAACTTGATTCCAAACAGCATAAGGATTGATGCCAGCAATGCCAGCACGGCGTATGTTTCAACTATAGCTGCATAGGTGATACCTTTGGCAAGTTCCTCCGGTCTTTTGGCTACAATACCCATACCAGCTGCTGCCGTTTTACCCTGAGCTATTCCTGAGTACAGCCCAACCAGAGCGATGGGTAAAGCTGAGCTGAACACAAGCAGCCCCTGATATGTTGTAAGCGGAAGGAAGTTGCCCCCAATTAAACCTATCTTCTGCATGATCACAAATCCAGTTAAAAGCCCATAAATCCCCTGCGTACCAGGCATTGCCTGCAAGAGCAGTGTCTGACCAAATTTGTTAGGATCTTCTGTAACAACTCCTGCTGCGCTTTCCCCTGCAATACCTACTCCTTTTGCCGAACCAATTCCTGGTAATAGAACTGCCAGAGCAGCTCCAAGCAAAGCAATAAATTGTCCTAAAGTGATTTCCATTTAAATCTCCTCCCCATTTCTATATTTTGTGTATTTAGTTTTTATAGTAAAGGGTTCTAATGCCCTTCCACCACCTTCATAAAACTTGCTGAAAAATTCAACATACTGAAGGCGGCTGGAATGGACATAAGCGCCAAGGGCATTAATAGCGATATTAAACAGGTGACCTCCAACAAGGAGAACAACCATGATAATGTATCCTATGATGTTAACTCCCAGCAGTCTTCCCATTGTGTTTATTACTGTAGCTATTACCCCTGTAGCCAGACCCAGAGCCAGAATTCTGGAATAAGACAACACATCACTGACATAACTCATTACATCATAGAGGCTGAGAATACCTGATCCCACCTTTGCAACAACGCTCTTCTGATGTCTTCCCTGGGTCAATACCAGGCCAATTGCTCCCGCTATAACAACATACCTGGCAATCCCTTTCGTCTGGGGCAGAGCGAACATCAAGAATCCGCTTAAAAATACCATCCAGAATCCCTGGTCAAAAACTGCATCAAGTGTCTTTCCATCCCTGATATTTTTGTAGCCCTGCAGTGCTAATCCCATGTATATTTGTATAATTCCCAGGATAAAACTAAACAATAGGAGGCGCATTGGGTCTTCTAAAGGGTTAAACCAAAGGGGTGGCAGCTTGATTAAATCACCAAACCATCCGCCATACATGGCCCCCCATATAAAGGTTGAAATTCCACCGAGAAAAATTAAACTGAAAAGCTTTTTACCAATTCCCTCGGGTTTAAGCTTTTTAAGAGCCCACAAGCCCAACAGGGCCAACACAATTCCGTATCCAGCATCACTGATCATCATCCCAAAAAACAAGAAGAAAAAGGGTGCCATGAAAATATTGGGATCTATATCATTTGGTCCTGGAAGACTGTAAAGATCTGTAATAAGCTCAAAAGGCTCTACAACCTTGGGGTTTTTTACAACCGTGGGAACATTTGCTTCATCAGTTTCTGGTTCTTCAAAAACAATGTATATGCCGTCAATTTCCTTTGTTAGGGCTTTTCTCGCCTTTTCAGTTTCAGGCTCAGGAATCCAGCCCTCAAGATAAAAGACTTTTTCTGTGGCTCCCAGTTTCTCAGCAGCTGATTCTCTCTCAAAGACAATTGTATAATAATCAAAAGCCACCTCAATTAAGGGAGCATTTCCAGCAAGTTTGATAGCTTTCTCCTGTATTGATTCCCTTTCCTTTTGAATCTCTAAAAGCTGTTTTTCACATTCCTGAAGGGCTTCTTTGGGAGTTCCTTTGATTTCGGGTAGATCTTGTTTTGACCAGGCTGATTCAGCTAGAATTTCTCCAACCTGCTTCTCAAAATCTTTGTGATATACCAGAAAAACAAAGGCTTCTTCCCGTTCTTCCCATATTTTTTCCAGATAGGATGCTGAAACCTCTGCTATTTTGCTTTTAAACTCTTCAAAGTTCTTTTCAGGCACGGTCCCAACCTGAAATACTACATGAGCAGTTTGTCCCAGGGATTCAACGGGTATATCTAAAATTTTCCATGGTTGAAGGTTTTCCATGGTGTTTTGAAGCTTCATTTCCATGCTTTTAAGTTCTGTTAACCGCTTCTCCAGTCCTCTGCAGGTTTTAACAGTGTTGATTACTTCCTCTCTGTGAGAAATGTTTCTCATTTCCTCTTCTGAATAAAGGGGCTTTGGAGCAAAAATGGATTTTTTGGTCTGACTGAATCGTGAAAGAAACTCCAGGGTAAACTTAAGGTCGTTTAATAATTCTCTCAATTCTCGTTTGGTTTGTGTTGTAACCAGTTTTTCTTTATCTGCTGTATTCAGCTTCTCTCTCACATCTATAACTTCTGCACAACCCAGCTTTTGCAGTATAGACAAAACCTTCTTTTTATCCTGTTGGAGAGCAATAACTGACATCTTCTTGATGTTTACTTTAGCCATTTTGCTTCACTATCCTCTCCACAATAAAATTCACCGCTTTGTCCATGTTTTTAAGGGCAATCTCCCTTAATTTTTCAGCTTCCTCTTCATATTTTTGTTGTATCTTTTCAACCTCCTTTTTGCCTTCCTCTGTAGCAGAACTAATGAGTTTCTGTTTCTGCTGTGCTGCCTCCTTTTCTGCTGCTTTGATGATTTCCTGAGCTTTGCTGCGAGCTTCTTTGATGATCCTGTTTGCTTTTTGAGAGGCTTCTTTCTTTAAATCTTCAGCTTTTTTTTCTGTCTCCTTGATCTCCCCAATGAGACCAAAGCCTTTAGCAGCTTCCACAGCCAACGATAATCACCACCTCTTTCTTAAATTAACAAATTTTAATCCATAGCCATAGACACAAAGGTCATCGTTAACATGCTGAAAATAAATGTCTGTAAAATCCCTGCGAAAATATCAAAGTAAAGGTGCAGTGGAATCGGTATTACAAAAGGTGCAGCTCTGTAAACAAGGACCATTATAATGTATCCTCCCAGCACGTTACCAAACAGCCTAAAGGCCATAGAAAAAGGATTTGCCAGCTCTCCAATAATGTTGAGCGGTAACATAAAGGGCAGCGGTTCCGCGAAACTCTTCAAATATTTAATAAAGCCCTTTTCCTTAATACCGTAGTACTGGGTAAGGAAAAAGGTTACAGCTGCAAGGGCCAGGGTTGTGCTCAAATCAGCAGTAGGTTGTCTTAATGTAACAAGACCAATAAGATTAGCCACAGCAAGGTAGATAGTCAGGGTCCCAATATATGCAGTAAACCCCAACCTCTTTTCTCCCATCGTTGTTTTTACAAGCCATTCAATAGATTCCACAAGCAATTCAACAAAATTTTGAAAACCATCAGGAATGTTTTTTAGATTTTTCCCGGCCATTATAGAAAAAAGAGCCAATCCCGCTATAATATACCATGTTACCACAACGGTTTCAGTTATTTCAATTCTAACACCGTAAAGAGTGAAAGTGTAAAGTGTTTTCGGGAAAAAATTCAAGGCTTCATCCCCTTTCCCTGCTTCATGTGTTGGTGCTATTTGTAGTTTGCTGCATTTAATACACGGTAATTCATTATCTGCCCAAGGATTGTTTTTTAAACTATCCCAGAATATCGCGCCTTTCATTATTACCAAACCCATACAAACAGCAACAAAATTTATATAAGGAATTTTGAGGGCAATCAGAAGGAATACCATCATTGCAGAATACCTTAAAATGTAGCGAAAGATAGCGTAAACTCTTGCTGAGTTCGGTTCCATGTAAAGGGCTTTTTTAAAGGTTGAAGCCAGCTGAAGGAAATTTATCAAATTTAAAAGAAGGCCATACAACAGCCCCAAAAACACTTCTAAATAAGCCTGTTTGAGTAAAGCTGTTATTAATAAAACAATTAAAAAAAGCTTAATTGTTATTTTAATAATATGAATCTCAAGATTCTGAATACTGTCCATAGGGGGGCTCACTTTCTGGTTCCATTTTTTAATGCAAAAACATAAAGGTTTCTAAACCCTGTTAAGACCCCCAATACAGTAAAAATGAGCAAAAAGATGAACCTGGAATTGTAGAGATCATCCAGATATTTCCCCAGCATTACACCACCTATAACAGGTGCAGCAATGGAAAAGCCAATATAATTTATGAGGGCAATGTATTTCAAAAGGCTTGTTCCATTCTTTTTATCCAAATAATACACCTACTTTTTACCCAATTAATACACCTACCATTATACATTATGGGTGTTATTATTTCAACAAAATTAGACAGGCTGCAAACAATGTTGTTAATATTATAACACAAATTGCGCCTAATCAAAAGACGTCTAACTTTGTGAAATATTTCATTAGCTGATGTCCCTTGTTATTTAGCCGGTTTATGCTCTTTTTAAACATATATAAA
>DFNM01000015.1 GCA_002376045.1 Firmicutes bacterium UBA3567 | reverse complement strand
TGTAGTTACAAGGGCAGCCTCAGAATCCAATCTGGGTGAAGACATCCTTAAACAGATTTTATCCCAACCCAAAGTTTTGTGGATTGCATCGGGAGTTTTGGTGTTTTTTGGTATCATTCCAGGCTTGCCCAAATTCCCCTTTTTTATCCTTTCGTTTTTAATGGGATTTTTAGGATTCACCCTTTATCAAGCTGCCAAAGAAGAGAAAATACTAGAAGAAGAAGATGTAGAAAAACAGGTAGAAGAAATAAAAAGCCCGGAAAGTGTTATATCATTGCTGCAGGTTGATCCTATTGAGGTTGAGTTTGGTTATGGAATCATTCCTCTTGCAGATACCAAGCAGGGAGGAGATCTTCTGGATAGAATCATTATGATAAGGAAGCAGTGTGCAATGGATTTGGGGATTATTGTCCCTGTTATTCGGTTAAGAGACAATATTCAACTCGGTCCTGAAGAATACATAATTAAGCTTAAAGGAGTTCAAGTTGCTAAAGGTGAAATAAAACCCGATTACTATCTGGCTATGGATCCAGGTACCGCTTCAGAAAAAATCGAAGGTGTCGGAACTCGAGAACCTGCTTTTGGGTTACCTGCTGTATGGATAACTGAAGATGAAAAAGAAAAAGCTGAACTGTTGGGTTATACAGTTGTTGATGCAACATCAGTTTTAGCTACTCATTTGACAGAGGTTATAAAAGCTCATGCTCATGAGCTTTTGAATAGACAGGATGTTAAAAGCTTGACTGATAGTTTGAAGGAAAGATACCCTGCTGTGATTGAAGAGCTGTTGGACAACCTCACTCTGGGTGAAATCCAAAAAGTTTTAGCTAATCTATTAAGAGAACAGGTTCCCATAAGGGATTTGCTTACAATATTTGAAACCCTGATTGATTCATCAAGAATTACTAAGGATCCGGACATGTTAACGGAGTATGTGCGTCAGACCCTATTCAGGGTAATTACTGAGAGGTTTATTGGCAGAAGTAAAGTTAAGGTTGTGACATTATCAAGTGGTTTAGAAGAACTTTTAAGGAATTCTATAAACCAGACGCAAGAAGGCAGCTTTTTATCCATCAGCCCTGAAGAGTCTCAAAAAATTTATTCGAGTTTAGCTGAAGAAATCAAAAAATTCGAAGGTTTGGATCAGGACCCTGTTGTGCTGACTCCTCCCGTTATAAGGGTGTATTTCAAACGCTTAACTGAACAGTTATTTCCCAAATTAACGGTGCTGTCTTACAATGAAATTGATCCTCAGCTTGAAATAGAATCCATGGGGACGGTGAAGATTTGATGAGAATTAAAAGATATAGAGCCGAAAACATGCAGCAGGCGCTGGAAAAGATCAAGGAAGATTTGGGTCAGGATGCGGTGATTTTGCATACAAAAAAAATCAAAAAAGGCGGGATTTTGGGATTGTTTTCAAAAAGTTTGGTAGAAGTAACGGCAGCAAGTGAGTATAAAGAGAATGTTACCAAACCATCCAATAGTATGGATTCTTTAAGTGATATAAGAGAAAATATTGATGATATAAAAAAGGTAATTGAAGGAATTTCTAAAACAAACAATGAATTGAATACGAAAATACGTCCGGTAGGAACACTGGATAAAGCAAAGAATTTCCTGATGGATAAAGATGTTGACCCCCAAATTATAGAAGAACTACTTACAGAAGTTAGTGACCGCTTAACAGGTAAGCAATTGAAGGAGTACAGTCTGGTGATAAGAGAACTTGAAAAAATAATTGAGGAAAAGTTGGATTTACCGATGACTTCTGAAGAAACTAGGAACAGACGGCCCAAAATACAGGCTTTTATCGGACCTACAGGTGTTGGCAAGACAACTACTATAGCAAAATTGGCAGCAAGTTACACTTTATATGAAAATAAGGATATAGCCCTGTTGACCACCGATGTTTACAGGATTGCTGCCGTTGACCAGCTCAAAACATATGCCGAGATTATAGAAATGCCCATCCAGGTAATTTATAGCATGAAGGATATGAAGAAACATATAGAGCTTTTTAAAGACAGGGATTATATTTTGATTGATACAGCTGGTATAAGCCCCAGAAACAGAATTCAAATCAATGAATTAAAAACATTATTAAACATAGCTAAACCTCAGGATGTCTATCTTGTATTGAGTGCAACTACCAAGGAAAAAGATATTAAGAAAATTATTAACAACTATCAAATCTTTAATCCTACTAAAATCATATTTACCAAACTGGATGAAACAACCACATATGGATTTATCCTTAATGTTATCAATTCTTTCAATTATTGTGTATCTTACGTAACCTTTGGTCAGGATGTGCCCGATGATATTGAAAAAAGTAATCCCAAAAAACTAGCCAAATTGATTTTGGGGGAGAATTTGTATGGTAGATCAGGCTGATAAACTTCGATCTCTGGTGGAAGAAAAAGGATTGGGAAAAAACGCAAAAATAACTATCAAAGTGCTGGAGGGATTTTATAAAGGGAGTTATGATTCGATAATAAAGTCTATTGAAAACAACTGCATAGTGGTGGCCATGCCGTATAAAAACGACAAATTGATACCTCTAAATGCGGGGATTTTAGTAGATATAGAATTGCAGCATAGAGGATTTGTCAAAAAATTCACGGCAGAAATCCTGGAAAGGAGGGTCCGACCTGTCCCTTTGTTGTATATTTCGAAACCCGACAAGATTTCAAGGGCTGGGCGTTTAAAAGCAAATACCACTAAAGTTATCGCTGTAACCAGTGGAAAAGGAGGAGTTGGTAAAACCAATATCGCGGTTAATCTTGGTATTGCCTTTATTCAAAGAGGTAAAAGAACTGTAGTTATTGATGCAGACCTGGGGCTTGCAAATGTCGATGTGATACTGGGGCTAAACCCCAAATACAATCTGGCCCATGTTATAAGAGGTGAGGCCGAGATTGAAGAAGTAATGTATAAGGGCCCCTATGGTTTGTACATAATTCCAGCGGGTTCAGGTATAGAACAATTAATAAATATAAGTCAATGGCAGCTTACGAGGTTTATAAACAGTTTGAATGAACTTGAAGCACTGGCTGAGGTTATCATAATTGATACCGGTGCTGGTCTCTCAAAAACTGTTACAAGTTTTGTAATAGCTGCTGATGAAGTTCTGGTAGTTACAACTCCTGAACCTACTTCTATTACTGATGCTTATGCTTTGATTAAGGTGACCTCAAAAAAACATAAGAAAAACTTCAAGGTGATAATAAACAGAGCCACCTCACCACAAGAGGCCGAAGAATCAATGCACAAATTAAAGATGACCTGTAAAAAATTTCTCGACATTGATCTGGATTATCTGGGTTATATTTTAGATGATAAAACCGTAAACATATCTGTAAAGGAACAGGTCCCCTTTATTATAAAAAATCCCAAATCAAATGCCTCAAGAGGAATCTATAGGATTTTATCAAATTTATCTAATAATGAAGAACAGAGTTGTTATGAATCGGAAAGTTTTGGTTTGAAAGAGTTTATCAAAAAAATTATTTCTGCTATCCGTTGAGGTGAATCTCATGGGAAAAGAGTTACTAACCATTGGTACTCGATTGGAAGTTTATGAAGAAACAAAGGATGATAACAAGCGGGTCTGGGTAAGTCAGTTGGAGCTTAAAGGAGAAGATTTTTTATACATAAGCATGCCTATTAGTAAAGGCTATACTGTACCCCTTAAACCGGGCAGCATTGTAAAAATAGTGTTTTTTAAAGAAAAAAACACGTATTCGTTTAAAGCAGAGATTATTGAAAACATTTGGGGTAAAATACCCAAGATAAAAATTGCTTTAAAATCACCTCTGAAGAAAATTCAGAGAAGAAAATATTACAGGCTGGATGCTTTTATACCAACAAAATTTTATCTTGAAAAACAAGAAAACAAGAAGCACACCGGAGTTGTAGAAAACATCAGTGGTGGAGGAATGCTCCTTGCTGCCAGTTTGGATTTGAAAATCGGGGATATCATAAAATTCAGGTTGAATTTGAAAGATTATGGTGTTTTGGATTTGAAAGGAAAAGTAGTAAGAAAGAACAAAAATGAAAAGAGTTTAAAATACAATTATTTGTATGGGATATATTTTATGGATATCAATGAAAAAAATAGAGACATAATTATAAAGTACATCTTCGAGGAACAGAGAAAATTGAGGAATAGAGGGTTGATCTAGAAATGCACAAAGATATAATTAGAGTTCTTGTTGTAGACGATTCTCCGTTTATGAGGATTCTGATAAAAGATATGTTAGAGAATGATAGAGACATAAAGGTTGTAGCAGTGGCAAAAAACGGTAAAGATGCTTTGCAGAAAATCAAAAACACACAACCAGATATCATAACACTGGATGTGGAAATGCCTATAATGGATGGTCTGGAATGTTTGCAACACATAATGAAACATAATCCCCTGCCTGTAATAATGTTGAGCAGTTTTACAAAAGAAGGAGCGGAAATAACTTTAAAAGCTCTTGAACTGGGAGCATTGGATTTTGTGACCAAACCAGGAAATTTTTTACAAAAGGATACTTTTGATTTCAAAACAGAATTGATTAATAAAGTTAAGCTTCTTGCAGGCAAAAAGGTTGGAAGGCTACATCAACCCGAAACTGAAATCCAATCATTTAAAAACATCAACATGGGTTCAAAAAGATTGAGCACAGTTGTTGCCATTGGTGCTTCTACAGGAGGACCTAAGGCTCTAAAAGAAATACTTACTCAGATACCTGGAGATATACCAGCAACTTTTGTGATTGTGCAACATATGCCACCCGGTTTTACACGATCCCTTGCAGAAAGAATGAACAATTTATCGAAAATAAAGGTAAAGGAAGGGGAGGAAGGTGATGAACTGAAGGAGGGAACCGCATTTATTGCTCCAGGTGGTTACCACATCACCGTAGAAAATGCTCGTGATAGATATGTATTACATCTAAACAAAGGTCCTCTTAGAAACGGGCACAGACCCTCGGTGGATGTAATGATGGAATCCTTTGAAAATATCAAGGACAAAAAGTTTATAGGCATAATTTTAACAGGAATGGGGAGTGATGGGGCTGAGGGTATAAGAATAATAAAACAACAACAGGGTGTTGTAATAGCTCAATCTGAAGAAACGTGTGTGGTTTATGGTATGCCGAAAGCTGCAGTTGAAACAGGCCTCGTTGATTGGGTGCTGCCGTTGGAAGATATTAGCAAAAAAATAGTAAGCTTGGTTGTACGGGAGTGAAGTTAAATGGATATGAATAAATACCTGGATGTTTTTATTGAAGAAGCTCGAGAGCATCTAGATAATATGAATAGGTGTTTACTTGGATTGGAAAGATCCCCGGCCGATAGGGAAAAACTAGACGAAATTTTCAGATCATCCCACACATTAAAAGGGATGGCCGGTACCATGGGTTTTGAGAAGGTTTCATATTTAACTCATGAAATGGAAAACATACTACAGGATATAAAAAATGAAAAATATGAGTTGAGCGAAGGGGTTATTGATGTTCTGTTTAAAAGCTTTGATGTTTTAGAAGAAATAATTGCAGGCATAGCCCAAAATGGAGTGGAAAAGGATATAGACCTTACTGAAATTTTAAACGAGCTAAAAGGTAGAATATATAAGCCTGATGATGGAATCTCCCAGGAGGAACCGAAAAAGAAGGAGAAGTTACAGGAATTTAACAGGTATGAAAAAAAGATTGCAGATGAAGCTAAAAGACAGGGATTTAGGGTTTTTAAAATCTTGATACAGCTGAACGAGGATTGTGTATTAAAGTCTGCACGAGCCTTTGTAGTGTTTAACAACCTGGAGAAATACGGAGAAATAATAAAAACGAAACCCCAGGTAGAAGACATTGAAGACGAAAAATTCGATGACAGCTTCACGATATTTTTGGTTACAGATAAAAATAAGAAATTCTTGGAAAAAATATTAGCCGGTATATCGGAGCTTCGAAAAGTTGAAGTAGATGACGTATCAGAACTTGAAGAAGAAGCTTTTGAAGAAAAAGTTTCAGAAAAACCTGAACAAAACCAAAATCAAAGCGATACAGCTGAACCCCTTAAAAATATTACCAAAAGCAACATTAATTTTATATCCAAATTGAAAACCAGAAAAACGGTTAGAGTTGACATAGAAAGATTGGACAACCTGATGAACCTTGTAAGTGAACTAATAATTATTAAAACACGCCTTGAAGAAATAGAGAACAAAAAACACGATGACAGGAGAGAAATCTATGAAGCCATAGAGTACATGGAACGCATTGCCAGCAATCTGCATGATGCTGTTATGAAAGTAAGAATGGTTCCAATAGCTCAGGTATTCAATAGATTTCCGAGGATGGTAAGGGATTTGGCAAAAGAGCTGAACAAAGAGATTGAGCTGAGGATCAAGGGGGAAGAGACAGAACTGGACAGAACGGTAATCGATGAAATCGGAGACCCATTGATCCACCTGATTAGAAACGCTGTAGACCATGGAATCGAATCGACTCAAGAACGAGTTAAGCTTGGTAAACCCAAGAAAGGGATCATAGATTTATTGGCTTACCATGATGGAAACAATGTGGTAATAGAGATAAGAGATGATGGGCGCGGAATTAATAAAGATAAAATACTCGAGAAAGTCTTCGAAAAGGGTTTGTTCAAAAAAACCGATAATATTGATCAGGAAAGCATTTTACAGTTTCTGTTTTTGCCGGGGTTTTCAACTGCCAGTAAAGTTACTGGCCTTTCGGGTAGAGGTGTTGGTCTTGATGTGGTTAAAACCAAAATTGAATCTTTAGGCGGAAATATTGAAGTTAAGACACGAAAAATGCAGGGAACCCAGTTTATAATAAGGTTACCCTTAACTCTAGCAATTATTCAAGCATTGCTGATAAAAGTCGGTTCAGAAAAATATGCTATCCCATTAAGTTCTATAAGGGAAACTGTTACAATTAATTCCAATACATTAAAGAACATAAATAACCACATGGTAACTCTGTTTAGGAATGAAGTTTTACCCATTGTGGATTTGAAAGTAGAGCTGGGGATTGAATCTGAAGGAAGTTATGAAAATGAATTAACGGTTGTAATAGTGAAAAAAGGAGATAAAAGTCTGGGGCTTGTTGTGGATGATTTAGTTGGTCAGCAGGAGATAGTTATAAAAACCCTGGGGAATTTGCTTAAGGGCATTGATGCTATTGCTGGTGCAACCATTTTGGGTAATGGGAATGTTGCCCTGATTTTAGATACAAATTCATTTTTTAAGGGGGTATAAGCATGCCAAAGGAACTAAAACAATTTGTGATTTTTAAATTAGGTGATGAAGAATACGGAGTTAATATACTCCAGGTTAAAACTATTGAAAGGTTGATGGAAATAACCAGGGTACCAAAGGCGCCAGATTTTGTTGAAGGAGTTATAAATTTAAGAGGAGAGGTAGTACCAGTTATCGACCTTCGCAAAAGGTTTGAACTTCCTGAAAGGACAAACACTGATAACACAAGGATAATAATAGTGAGTATTGAAGACATCACTGTAGGAATGATAGTTGATTCGGCAACAGAAGTATTGCAGATTTCAGAGGAATCCATAGATCCTGCACCATCAATAATAGGAAGTATTGATTCAGATTACATAGATGGTGTAGGCAAGATAGATGGCAGACTGCTTATATTGCTGAATCTTAAAAAAGTATTAAAATCTGAAAAAATCAGTGAGATAGAAAAAGCTAGGGAGGAGGTTTAATGGCGAATGAAAATTTAAAAGATATTCATTTCGATATTTTAAAAGAAATAGGCAACATAGGTGCAGGCAATGCAGCAACAGCTCTAGCCCAGCTCCTAAATAAAAAAATTGATATGAATGTTCCTAAGGTGAATATATTACCTATCAATGAAATTCCGAAAGTTTTCGGGAATATAGAAGATCTGGTTGTTGCTGTTTATATGCAGCTGAGCGGTAGGATAAGTGGGAATATTTTATTTGTGCTGGGAGAACAGGATGCATTGAAATTGTTAAATATGCTTGTGGGGCAAGATATCGATAGTTTATCGAAATTGGATGAAATGCAGAAATCTGCCATGGTGGAGATTGGCAATATCATTACGGGTTCTTATATAAGTGCCCTTTCGGATTTCATAAGGATTCCTATGATTCCATCAGTGCCGGCAATTTCAATAGATATGTTGGGAGCAGTTTTAAGCACACCATTAACTGAAATGTACTATAAAGGAGATACTGCCCTTTTGATAGAAACCAAGTTTATGGATTATAAGGACCACTTTAAAGGACATTTTATACTGATTCCTGATCCCAAATCAATAGAAGTTATGTTCACGGCTTTAGGGGTGAATTACAATGGAGGTGGTTAAGGTTGGGATGGCAGATCTTAAAATTGCATTTTCTCCCCAAATCTTAACCACTCTGGGATTGGGGTCGTGTGTGGGTGTGGTGCTGTATGATCCCTTTATCAAGTTGGGTGGAATGGCTCATATAATGCTCCCCTCCAGCAAACAGATAAAAAACAATTCCAACAAAGCCAAATTTGCGGATACAGCCATAGACATGCTTGTTGAAAAGATGCTGGATGCTGGAGCTGTAAAAACAAGGCTCATTAGCAAAATAGCGGGAGGAGCTCAGATGTTTTCTTTTAAGGGAAACAATGAAATAATGAAAATCGGTGAACGCAATGTAAGAGCAGTAAAGGAACATCTGGCCAGGCACAGCATAAAACTTGTAGCAGAAGATGTAGAGGGTAAATACGGTAGAACTATAGAATTTTTTACAGAAACGGGGGTCCTTAAGATTAGAACCATAGGGCATGGTTATAAAGAACTGTAAATTGGGATGGTTTATTTATGAGCGATGTAGTTCTCGTAACAATATCTTTAAGCATAGGTTTAACTTCAGTTATCTATGGATGCTTACACAATTTTACCATTTATGGCTTGATTATAAGAACTTTCATTGTTTTTGTTGGTAGTTTTATAATATTAAAGATATCATTTTATATGCTAAAAATTGTTTTAAAGGTTGAAGAAACAAACCCCAAACCAGTTTTTAAACCTTTGCAGATAAAGGAAATAAAGAGGAATACGGATCTTGTAACAGAAACCGTTAAAAAAATATAAAAGGGGGAAGATGAGGGGTGAATTAAATGAAGGCAGAAGAAAGTTTGCTTTGGGAGAAATACCGTGAAACTAAAAGCACTGAGTTAAAAGAAAAGCTCATCAAAAAGTATGCTTCTTTTGTGAAATACATAGCTGGACGAGTGTTGCTGCATCTTCCCCAAAACATAGACCTTGATGATTTGATTGGTTATGGGATTTTGGGACTTCTTGATGCCATAGAAAGATTTGATCACACAAAGGGTGTTAAGTTTGAAACTTATGCCTATGCAAGGATAAAAGGCGCAATATATGATGGAATAAGGGAGAGTGATTGGATACCCAAAAATGTTAGAGAAGAGCTGAAAAAGTTAGAAAAAAAGTATTTGTATCTCCAACAAAAACTGGGAAGAGATCCCAAAGATGATGAACTTTGTGAAGCACTGAACATCACCAAAAAAAAATTGTATGAGTTGTGTAATATTCCCCTTACAAAGATGTTATCCTTTACGAACCTGGTAGATTTTGATACACTAAAACAATTTATTGCTTCAAATGACTACAACCCGGAGAAATTCCTGGAAACCAGTGAGATAAAAACAGAATTGGGTAAAGCCATTGATAAATTACCTTATAAAGAGAAAATGGTTATAACTCTTTACTATTATGAAGGGCTTACTCAAAAGGAGATTTCTAAGGTTTTAAACATAAGCGAATCCAGGGTTTCACAACTTCATGCCAAGGGAATTCTGCGTTTAAGGGGTAGCCTGGGAAGGAAAAAACAATTGCTGATTTAGGAGGATTTTTATGGCAAACACTTTTATAACCCAAGGGAAAGATTTAGAAGATGCTTTAAAAAAAGCAGCACAAAAATTGAATTGCCCTGTTAATCAACTACAATATGAAATTCTTAAAGAGAGAAGCTTTTTGGGAATGTTTAACAGGGGCTGTAAAATAAAGGTGTGGCGTCATGATACATTGGGTGGTGAACAGCAAATTTCCCGGGCAGAAGAGATAGCACAAAACCTGGATGGCTACTTTGAATTAGATTATACCGATGAAGGAGTGTTTTTAACTATCCATCCACCACAGGGTAATGGTAGGTTGGTAGAGTATGATGAAGTAGAAGAGTATGTTAAGAATAAAAAAATAAAAGAAGCAAATCTGGATACCATTAAAGCGATTATTTTTTCAAAAGAGAAAAAAAGGATTAAAATAGCTGAACCGCAGGAAGAGTTTAGAAAGGATGCAGAACTAAAGCTGGAATGGTCTAAAGACAAACTTGAAGGGTTTATGACAATTGTTCCTCCCCTGGGAGGGAAAGATTTATCTCCAGAAGAGGTTTTTTCAGCTTTAGAGCAAGAAGGAATTTCCTATGGAGTTGATAAAAATAAAATTACCGATGCGTTAACTAAAAAATGCTACAATGAGAAGATTTTAATCGCCAGGGGTAAAAAACCTGCTAATGGTAAGAATGCCAAGATAGAATATTATTTTAATAGAAATTTAAAGGCAAGACCAACTCAGCTGGAAAATGGTAGTGTTGATTTTTTCAATTTGAATATAATTCAAAATGTCAGAAAGGGGCAGGTTTTAGCCAGGAAGATTCCAAGAACCATGGGTGTACCAGGAATGAACATTTTTGGAGAGGAAATTCCTCCCAAAGAAGGGAAAGACATAAAAATACCCATGGGTAAAAATGTTGCTTTATCTAAAGATGGTCTGGAATGTTATGCAGAAATAGATGGCCATGTAACTTTTTTGAATGGTAAAATCAATGTGTATTCAATCTATGAAGTTGTAAAAGATGTTGATACATCAACAGGTAATATAAATTTTAATGGCACTGTTATTGTTAGAGGCAATGTAAGGGGCGGTTTTAGTGTTAAGGCTGAAGGGGATTTGATTGTTTATGGCTGGATAGAGGCTGCAGAACTGGAAGCTAAAGGCAATGTAGTTTTACAAAAGGGAATGCAGGGAAAAGATAAGGGCAGCATACAGTGTGAAGGGAATTTAACGGCAAAATATATAGAACACTCTAAGGTTAATGTTAAAGGAGATATCGCCATTGAAGGGGCAGTAATGCACAGCTGTTTAAATTCAGGAGGCAAGATTGAAATCAAAGGCAAGAAAGGCCTTTTAGTAGGAGGAACTATTAGAGCAAAAGAAGAAGTTAAAGCAAAAACAATTGGCTCCCCAATGGGAACCAAAACGGTCATTGAAGTTGGTGTTTTGCCGGAAATTAAGGAGAAATACAATGCACTTAAGGAAGAAGTGGATACCCTGAGTTCCAATCTGAGAAAAATAAGACAGGCCATATCCCTGTTGGAAAAACTTAAAAGATCGGGCAATTTAACCCAGGAAAAAGCTCTTCTTTTCGAGAAGCTGGAAAAGACGGTACTCCATCTGGAAAAACAATACCAGCTCAAAAAGGCCAACCTGGACAGCGTGAAACAAGAAATGAGTGAGATTGAAAGAGGTAGAGTAAAAGCTAGCAATGCCATCTATCCGGGAGTAAAAGTCATAATAGGAAATGCATGTAAATCCTTCACGGAACGAGTAGACAGGGTAATTATAACTAAAGATGGGGCTGATATTAAAATTGGTTTGTATGAAGGTGACGAGGCATGACTGTTAAGTCCAGTGATTTGCAGATTGTGTTACATCAAACATCAGAAATAGCCAGGCAGAAGTATATGAAGGATAGCACTTTCCAGAGCAACCAGATGGTTAATGTACATGAGATGAAGAACGCGGATAATCACAACAAAAAACATGTTAGGAGTATGCAGGATATTAAAGAAAATCGGATAGATGAGAACAGCAAAAAAGAGAAAAAGGGAAATTTACGTTCAAAAAACCGAAAGGCTGAAAAACCCAAAAAGCATAAAACAGAAGGTTTTAAGTTCTTCGAACAAGGGAAAGGCAAATACATAGATATTAAACTTTGAATGGTTGAGAGGTGATCCAATGGAGTATTATTTGTTTTTTTTGATTTTAGGGTTTCAAGTAATTTTAACCTTAACCGCTATTTATGTGTTTTATAAAATCTATAACAAT
Organism: Firmicutes bacterium UBA3567; assembly: GCA_002376045.1. Lineage (GTDB taxonomy): Bacteria > Bacillota > Thermosediminibacteria > Koleobacterales > UBA3567 > UBA3567. Next base: position 15,990 of record DFNM01000015.1, on the reverse strand, counting down.
ATAGCCATAACAGAAAAGAGATTGTTACAAAAAGAATATAGATTAAAAGAGTTATACAATCTTTCTACGGAAATCATAGTCAACTACAATAAATTGTATGAAAAGTTGATTTCAAACCTTCACGAGAAATTAATCCAGGAGGAATCTGAAGAAAAAACATATGCCAAGATGGAAAACAGTTTACAAAAATCAGAAAATCCCGTAAAAACTCCTAATACTAATAATAGAAGAGACCTTAATAAGATTATGGAAATGGTTAAAGAAGGGTATGACCTTACTCAGATAGCCAAAGCATCAGGAATGGGAAAGGGAGAAGTTAAGTTGATATTAGCTCTACACAATAAAGGTAAATAGAGAAGCGGTTGGTTTTTAAAAGGCCAGCCGCTTTTTCATTCGTTTTCAATTTTACGTTTTTATCAGTCGTAATTTTTTAGGAAGTAGTCTTAAAGTTTTTGTCTATCCCTTGTTCCGGCTTTCTATCACCTTATTATTGCCACAATATATGTTATTCAGCTCATTATATATTATAAATGATAAGCTATCAGTATAAAAACTTTGTTCTTGTCCAAACTTTCACATAAGCAATCTTTATCTAGCATAAGCAATTCTTATTACTTTGCCTATAATATGTTCCGATATAATATAACTAGAAGAAGTTTGTTAATTATCAAGCAAAGGAGGTTTAGGATGTATCCTGAAGAAGTGTTGCAGAAGATGCAGGAAATAGTTGATAACTGTATGGGAGATGCTCCTGCCTATTGTGTGTCAACCTGTCCCATGCATACCGATGTGAAAGGTTACATAAACCTGATTGCAGAGGGGAGATATGTTGATGCAATAAAGCTTATAAGGGAGAAACTTTTTCTTCCAGCTACTCTAGGTAGGATATGCGCCCATCCCTGTGAAGAAAAGTGCAAAAGAAATGACCTTAAATATCCCATGGCAATAGCGACTTTAAAACGTTTTGCAGCTGAATATGACGATGAGAATGATTGGGATTTATCCATCCAGCCAGAAAAGGATAAGAAGATTGCTATTATAGGCTCAGGACCGGCTGGTGCTCAGGCTGCCCTTGACCTTAGGAAAAAGGGGTATAAAGTTACAATATTTGAGAAACTCCCTGTTGTGGGGGGTATGCTGAGGGTTGGAATACCTGAATACCGACTACCCAGAAATATAATTGACTTTGAATACAGCTACCTCCAAAAATTAGGAGTAGAGTTTAGGCTGAATACGGAAGTAGGTAAAGATATTTCTTTTGATGAATTGAGAAACAGTTTTGATGTTGTTCTGATAACGGTAGGTGCCCACAAGAGCACAACGATACACATACCAGGTATAGACCTGGAAGGGGTTATACCGGGAGTAGATTTTCTAAGAGAAGTAAGCATGACTAAAAAATACCCGGTAGGTAAAAAGGTGGCTGTAATAGGCGGTGGAAATGTAGCCATAGATGTAGCCAGAAGCCTTAGAAGGGTGGGTGCCGAAGAAGTTCACCTTTTCTGCCTCGAATCTAGAAAAGAGATGCCTGCCCATAGCTGGGAAGTGGAAGAAGCGGAAGAGGAGGGAGTAGTTATACACAATGGTTGGGGGCCAAAAGAAATCATAGGGAATAACGGAAAAGCAGCCAAAATAGTTTTAAAGGCCTGCACATCGGTGTTTGATAGCCAGGGTAGGTTTAATCCCACTTATGATGAAAACAGACTAACAGAAATTGAAGTAGATAACGTGGTTATGGCCATTGGTCAGGCTACAGACAGCTCATTTATCCCTGAGGATTCAGGTATTGAAGTGATGAGAAACGGTAAGGTAAAGGTTGACCTTGTAACCCTTGAAACTGGTGTTGAAGGGGTTTTTGCTGCTGGTGATGCTGCAGGAAGACCTTTGATTGCCATAGAGGCTATGGCAGAAGGAAGAAAGGCTGCAACATCTATAGACAGGTATCTGAAGGGGGAAGACCTGAGGGTAAACAGAGAATTTGAAGGCAGCTACGAGACCTGGCTGGAAAAAGAAGTGGAAGAAGAAATTCTGGAGAGGGTTGAAACCCGTAAACTTCCTCCGGAGGAAAGGGTAAAGGGTTTCCAAGAGGTAGACCTGGGATTTACCGAAGAAATGGCAAGGGAAGAAGCGTCGAGATGCTTACAGTGCGAGTGCAGGCTGTGTATGAAAGAATGTTTGATGCTGAACGACTTCTGCGAGTGCCCTAAAGACCTGTTTAAAGAAATACTTGAGACAGGCAAGATCAATCCGCTAGTTCCCTATTCATGTAACATGTGTAATCAGTGTACATTGCAGTGTCCCAAGGAATTTAAGCTTGGAGATAGGTTCTTTGATGTAAGAAAAGAGATGGTAAAAGAGGGCATAGGCCCCCTTAAGGAGCATAAACCTATATTTATGCATCAAAAGCTTGGATTCTCTAAGATGTTTAATATTTCGGTACCCGACAAAAAGGCCGGATTTACCAAACGGGTGTTCATACCGGGGTGCAGTCTTCCCTCCTATAATCCTGAAGCTGTAGGTAAAGTTCTGGCATATTTTCAGGAAAAGCTACCGGGTACCGGAGCTATATTAAAGTGCTGCGGTAAACCTACTAAGGCTTTAGGGCAGATGGAGGAATTCAAGGCCAGGTATAAGACCCTTGTCGATGAAATAGATAAACTAGGTGCAGAGGAGGTGATTGTGGCCTGTCAGTCCTGTTATGCTACAATTTCCCAGTACAGCCCGGATAAGAAGGTAAGGTCTTTATGGGATGTATTTACGGAAATAGGCATCCCAGAAAAAGCAAGAGGTATTGGCCTGGATTCAGGGATAACCTTCGCTATACACGATTCCTGTGTAACCAGGGATGTTCCTGAAATCCACGAAGGAGTAAGGTATATTCTCAGAGAACTGGGCTACGGCATTGAAGAACTGCCCCATTCAAAGGAAAACACCCGTTGTTGTGGTTTTGGCGGTATGGTGGTGCCTGCCAATCCAGAACTGGCCCAGCGGGTTATGGCCAGAAGGGCTTCGGAAGCTCAGGCCGACTATATAGTAACCTATTGTGCTGCGTGTAGAACATCAATGATAAAAGGCGGTAAGAAAAGCCTGCATATTCTAGACTTGATATTTGGAGGACAATGGAAGGCCAGGGAGGTTCCAGGAGTAGACGGGCCTCTGGCTAGCTGGATAAAACGATGGAGGGCCAAGCAAGAGCTTAAAAAGGTGTCTAACAATAAATAAATTTTAAATAGGGGGGGAATATGATGATAAAAAAATTGATGGTATTGCTGCTGATAGCCGTTCTTGTTGCAGGGCTGGTAGCATGTACTCCTGTTCAGAAGTCTAACGACCAGGCAGAAGAAAAGCCACTGACAACGGAGGGACCTTATAAGGGGTTTCCAAATCCCCAGGCGGTAATAACCCCGCAAGAACTGAAGGAGATAATGGAACAGGCCAATGTGAGAATTGTGGATGTAAGGAACAGGGCCAAATATCTTTTAGGGCACATACCTGGTGCGGTTAACACCTATCGCAGCGATTACGGGGATCCCAATAACCAGTATGACGGTATGAGGGCTACCCCCGAACAGATGGAAAAGCTTTTGGGTAAACTGGGAATAAGCGAAGATACCCTTGTTGTAATTTACGGAGACAGTGGATTCCATGATGCGTGTCGTTTCTGGTGGTTACTTGACATGTACGGCCATAAGAAAGTGAGGGTGCTGGATGGAGGTCTTGAAGCCTGGAAGGCTGCCGGATATGAAACCACATTAAGCCAACCCACAATTAAAGAAACCACTTATAAGATCAAAAAGGTGGATGAGAGCAAGCTGGCTACTGTAGAAGACGTATTGGCAGCAATGAAGGATGACAACGTAATAATACTGGATACTCGTTCTTATGAGGAGTATACCGGTGAAAAAATGAAAAAAGGTGCGGTCAGAGCGGGGAGGATACCTGGAGCTGTATGGGTAGAATGGACCGAGGCTCTGGACGACCAGAAGAGCTTTAAAAACTATGATGAGTTGAAAAAACTATATGAGTCTAAGGGAATAACCCATGACAAGACCATAATTCCTTATTGTCAGTCAGCAGTTAGGTCATCCCATACTACCTTTGTGCTAACCCAGCTGTTGGGATATAAAAACGTTAAAAACTATGACGGTTCCTGGATAGAATGGAGCCACAGGGATGACCTGCCTTTAGAGACTGGTGAATAAGCAGAAGGGCTGTTGCCCCTTCTGCCCTAATTTGAGGAGGTGGACTTGATATGAGCAGGGAAAAAAATAAGAAAGGGAATGTGAAAAAACTTATAATAACATTGGCAGTAATTACAACGGTGATTTTTGTTTTGAAGTATTTCGGTGTTTTTGAATATATTAGTCTAGAAAACATGGCAAAGTTGAAAGAATGGATAGGCAGCTATGGAGCCATCGGGCCCATAATTTATATTTTGTTTTACATTGTGGCATGTATATTCTTTTTGCCCGGTTTGCCAATCGCAGTCTTGGCAGGTTTTGCCTTTGGCCCCATATTCGGAACCATCTGGGCTTCAATTGGTGCAACCATGGGAGCTACTGCAGCCTTTCTTATTGCCAGATATGCGGCCAGGGGCATGGTAGAAAGTTGGGTGGAAGGAAACGAACAGTTCAAAAAGATAGATGAGGGCGTTAGAAAGCAGGGTTGGAGGATGTTAATGATAACGAGACTTGTACCAATATTCCCCTTTAACTTACAGAACTATGCTTACGGCCTTACTGATATTAAACTTTCCACCTATGTATTAGTATCCTGGATTTGCATGCTTCCTGGAGCAGCAGCTTTCTGTTTTGCAGGAGGGACCCTGACCAGTGGTGGGGATTTGAAGACAACCTTCTTATATCTTGCCATAGCTGCAATATTCTTTGTGTTTTTATCCTTTATTCCTGGCTGGATCAAGAAAAAACAGGGCGACAAATTAGATTTATAGGATGTGGAAGCTAGGGAAGGAGCGGTAAAATGCTGGACTCTGGGGCTAGAAAATATGTGCAGCCTTTGTTTACGTCAATAGCAAAAAAGCTCGCAAAACTAAATATTACTCCCTGTCAAATTACGGTTGTGGCTTTAGTGTTAGGCCTGGCGGGTTCTATATCATTTTATTATGACGTGCGGTTAGGGGCTCTTGCCCTTTTGTGGATCTCCGGATTTATGGATGTACTGGATGGTAGTGTGGCCAGGGTGACCGATAGGATCAGTCCTTTTGGAATGTTGATGGATTTGATCTTTGATAGGCTGGTGGAAATGGCCTTTATAATAGTTGTTGCTCTTAAATTTCTTGAAACTAGACTGTCCTGTGTTTTCTTGCTCTGTTCCATTATTTTTTCCTTTTCCATATTTCTAACAGTAGGGGCTGTTGTGGAAAAAGAAACCGAAAAGTCTTTTTACTACCAGGCAGGTCTTGCCGAAAGAACTGAAACCTTTATTATATTCTCACTGGTAATACTTTTACCCCCTTATACTATAGGTCTGCTATATGCATTTACTGCCATGATAGTCTTTACCGGGTGTCAGAGGCTAGTAGAAGCTTACAGGTATTTTGGCAGAACATAAACGCTGAAGAGATTTATAGGATATGTTATAATGGATGCAAGTATAGCAGCAGCCAAAGATTGCTTTAAGGGGGTAAACTATGTCCAGGGTTATAGAAGAAGCCAAAAAAAGAGCCAAATTGGCCAGGAAAGCTAAAAAAAACCAAGTGCCGTACGGGTTGGCTTTACTGGGAGTTCTGGCTTTTATCTTTGTAGTATTAGCGGATAGGAGTTCTATAAATGCATTGTTATGGGTACTGGGTATTCTACTGGGAGTTGTGCTGCAAAAATGCCGGTTTTGTTTTGCTGCCGCTTTTAGAGATCCGGTTCTGGTGGGTAGCACTTCGGTGATGCGGGGAGTTATAATATGCCTTATTATAACCACTATTGGTTTTGGTTTAGTACAGTATATGTTGATGTTTCCTCAAGGTTTTGAAGATATTCCTCCTGAGAATATACCTGGCAGGGTAAGACCAGTGGGATTTCACACTATAATAGGAGGAGTGCTTTTCGGTATAGGTATGGTGGTGGCTGGGGGCTGTGCCTCTGGCACCCTTATGAGGATTGGAGAAGGCTACCTGATGCAACTGGTGGTATTGGTAGGGTTTATAATAGGAACCTTGTGGGGAGCTTGGGATTATCCGTTGTGGGACAACCTGTTTATACAGTATTCCCCCGTAATATATTTACCCTACTATTTTGGATTTAAAGGAACAGTAGTCGGTCAGGTGATTTTTCTATTATTAATTTATTACCTGGCCTACTTGTATGATAAAAAGAACAGTATAATGGCCAAACTATGAAATCTGATGGAGGAAGCAGTATGCGCCAAGTGAGGATAGATTGTATGTACGAAGCCTGTCCGATACCGTTGCTTAAGGCATTAAAGGAACTAGAGAAGATGCAGGTAGGGGATTTACTCATTATTGAGAGCGACCATAGCTGTTCTACAATAAATATTGTAGAATGGGCAAAGAAGCAGGGGCATCATGTGGATTATCAAGAAGTAGGAGAAGGAGAATGGGAAATATACATTGAAAAGGCAAGATAGCCTGTGGGGGGAGAGAGTAAAATGGATTGGTATAAAAAAATTGTTAAAGAACCCTGGCCCTACTGGGTGGGAGGGATACTGATTGCTATGGTAAATGTTGTGCTGTTCTATTTTACAGGTAAACCCTGGGCCATTACCACAGGATTTCTTTATTGGGGTGCTGGTTTGCTGCAAATTGCAGGTATTGATGTCACAGGGTGGGAATATTTTCAACGTTCTGAGTATCTGGAAGTTGCGGAAAAGGGCTTTGTAAGCACCCATTATACCTTGTTAAATACAGGAATTATTCTGGGTGCGCTATTGGCTGTGCTTATGGCTTCCCAGTTCAAGTTTAAAAAGTTAAAGAACAGAAAACAGTTTGTCGTTGCTCTCATCGGCGGCATTATAATGGGTTATTCTACACGAATTGCCTTTGGTTGCAATATAGGAGGTTTTCTCAGCGCTATAGGTTCTTTGTCCCTTCACGGTTGGATACTGGGATTTTCCATGCTGATAGGGGCATGGATAGGTAGCAAGATACTGTTTAAGTATCTGATTTGAGAAAAGGAGGGGAGATAGGCTGAAAAGGCATTAGGCATTTATTTTGGTATTCATAATAAGCATTGGTTTATTTGGATGTACCAATCAAAAGGTAGAAGAAGATAAAAACGTGGAAGAGAAGACCTGGGAAGAAATTGTAAAAGATGCGAGGGGTACTACGGTAAACTTTTATGGATGGGGAGGAGACCAAAGAATAAATCAATGGATTGAAGAAGTGGTAGGACCTCTATGTACTTATGAGGTATAATATATTTGCAAATAAATTAGATGCTTTTAAGGGTGATGTTATGAACCTGCAGTATTTAAAAGCCTTCTACGTCACTGTGCAGGCAAACAGCATATCTAAGGCAGCAAAGATTCTACACCTTACACAGCCAGGTCTAAGTATCCAGATACAATCCCTTGAAAAAGATTTGGGAGTAAACCTACTCAATAGAAGCAATAAAGGGGTGGAACTTACAGAAGCAGGAAAAATTGTGTACGATTATGCTAGTGCAATTCTTTCGCTGCAGGACAACATAGAAAGGGATTTAGAAAATCTAAAGTCGGACAAAAAACGCCTGTTGCTTGGCTCATGCAAAGCTATAGGTGAATATGCTCTTCCATGTAGCATTTACATTTACAAGCAGAATAACGCCGAAGTGGATGTAAACCTGGAAATCATGAATACAGAAGAAGTGGTAGAAAACCTGATAAGCAGAAGCATAAGTATTGGCATTACCCACGGATTGATTGAGAATGCCAACGTAAAATATGAAAAAATTACTTCTAATCCTCTTATACTAGTTACTTCCCTTCCTTTGATCAAGGACCAAATAAACCTGGAAGAATTTAAAAAGCTTCCCCTTATCTTCAGAGAAAAAGGCTCAGGAACCAGGGATACCATAGAGAGAGCCCTGGCTCAGTACAATATAGAGGTTGATGACCTAAACATAATATATGAACTAAATTCTATGGAAGCTATAAAATCTTCTATAATTGCTGGAAAAGGGATTTCATTTATTCAGGAATTGTCCATCATGAAAGAGTTAAAGAACGGGGTACTGAAAAGAATAAAGATAAAAGACTTGGAAATAACGTCAGTTTTTTATGTAGCCTATAGAAAAGATTGTACCCTTAAACCCTTCGAAAAAGACTTCATAAGATTTATAAAATCATCTAAGAGGGGGTTCTGTTAAAGCACATCTTTGACACCTTATGATAGAGGATTTTTATAGTTAATATTTGTAAGTTTTTCCTTTAATATTTATGCAAATATCTGGCTCAAAACCAGCAAGTTGTAATAATCTAAGGGTATTTTTTAATTAGTATCAATTTATGGCTATTGATGATTGCACAGAGTGAGGAATGCTCGTATTTGAGATAAAAAGATTTCTGCTGCAGATGTTACTCTTAACAAATCTATATAGGTCCTATTTTGGAGACTTCACCTTTACATTTGAGGCAAATAAGCTCAATTATCCATAAATATATTGAATATGCTAAAGTGGCACAGCAGGAGACCGAATTATTTCGATTAACGATCCCAAGATGCGTCATGGTCGAAAGACAAGTTCTAAAAAGAGTGATGGTTACAAATGTGAGATTCTAACCGGCGGAGAAAAAGCTGCTGTAATTATGGGTCTTGAAGTAGACACAGCTAATACCCCTGATGGTGAGCATCTTGGAGATCTTATAGATGAAGTTCAAGAAAAAGGCTATAAGCTGGATAAAATATTTGGTGACAGCTCCTATTCCAACTGGCAAGAAATAGAAAAACGAGAAGAGCAAGATGGTATCGAAGAGTGGTTTCTTTGGCCGGTTTTGATATGAATATTTATATCAGGCTGCCTGGATCTCTTTAGTTTCCACTAATTGATTCCATATATAATTAACATGTTTTTGGTTTTAAGGGTGCAATGAGTTTCAATTTAAAACGATGAGAGAGGAGGAACTGATGGTGAAAAAACTGTTTCTGATGTTATTAATATTAGTTCTGGCTTTGAATTTCGCTGCGTGTGGACAGGGAGATGTGGCAAATGTAAAAGAAGAAGATATATTGAGTAAAGATTGGGAAGAAATTTTGGAGGTTGCTAGAGGTACCGAGGTTAATTTTTATGGTTGGGGTGGCAGTCAAAGGGTTAATAATTGGGTGGACACATATTTGGCCGGAAGATTGAAAGAAGAATATGACATAACTCTAAATAGAGTTGGAATGGATATAGACTCAATATTGAATATTTTGCTAAACGAAAAACAAATGAACGTGGAAGAAGGAACAATTGATATAGTATGGATAAATGGAGAGAACTTCTTTACGGCTAAAACAAATGATTTGCTGTTTGGTCCATTTACCCATAAGCTGCCTAACTTTAACAAATATGTTGATAAAGATTGTGTAGAAGTAAACTATGATTTTGGTTTTCCTGTGGATGGATATGAAGCTCCCTATGGAAAGGCACAGTTTGTTTTGGTGTACGATAAGACAAGATTGGATAAGATTCCCAGAAATTACAAGGAATTATTGGAAATAGCAAAAAACAACCCTGGCAAATTTACTTACCCTGCACCCCCTGATTTCACAGGTAGTGCTTTTGTGAGAAATATAATATATGATATTGTAGGTTATGAGCAGTTTTTAGACATGGAACCCAAAAAGGAAACAGTGGAAAAGGCAATCAGGCCTGCTATAGAGTATTTGAAGGAATTAAAACCTTATTTATGGAAGGAAGGAAAAACTTATCCTGCAACAATAGCTCAATTGGATAATATGTTTGCGGACAATGAGGTATTAATGACTATGAGCTATAACCCTAATCATGCAGTAAATAAAAAAAAGACGGGAGAATTCCCTGAAACCGCCAGTACCTTTGTATTTGACAAAGGGACAATAGGAAATACCCACTTTTTAGCAATACCATATAATGCACCCAATAAGGCGGGTGCTCTGACGGTTATAAATTTCATCTTAAGTGTTGAAGCTCAGGCCTCAAAATACGATCCTCAAAATTGGGGTGATCTGCCAGTATTGGATAATGATAAGCTAAATGATGAAGAAAGGGAAATGTTCGAGAAGATTGATATAGGTGAAGGGGCATTACCGCAAAATGTACTTTTAGAACATAGACTTCCTGAGATGCCAGCTAATTTAATCCCAATAATAGAGGAAATATGGATGGAAAACATCCCTGTAGAGGGTGAATAGAAAGGTGTATAAATGGTTAAAACCCTATGTTTTGCTTTTACCTGCAATGATGGTAATTCTGGGAATATTCATTTTTGGATTAGCCATGGGGCTAATCCAGAGTTTTGGATATTTCCCTGTAGTAGGACTAAATAAGATTACATTAAAATACTACAGGGAAGTACTGACTGATAAAACTTTTTTATCCTCGCTGGGATTCAGCTTCTATATTTCTCTTATATCTTCTATAATGTCAGTAGTTATAGGGGTGTTGTTAGCATATTCTATTGTTCAAAGTGAGAGTAAAAAGGGAATAGAAAAAGTTATATACAAACTTCCCATAATAGTTCCCCATGCAGTCGCAGCATTACTTGTGTACAATATTTTATCCCAAAGCGGGATACTGGCCAGGATATTGTATAGTTTTGGAATTATAGGCGACCAATCAGAGTTTCCTTCATTAATATTTGATAAAAAGGGAATTGGAGTAATACTGGCTTATATCTGGAAAGCAATTCCTTTTACAACTATGGTAGTGTATACAGTATTGAGCAATATAAATGACAGGCTTTTGGAGGTTGCGTTAAATTTGGGAGCAGATAGAAGACAGGTATTTTGGTATGTATTATTACCCCTTATCATGCCATCAATTTTCTCCTGTTTTATAATTATCTTCGCTTTTTCTTTTGGGGCCTTTGAAGTTCCTTATCTTTTAGGCCCCACTAGTCCTAAAGCTTTGCCCGTTAAAGCTTATATTGAGTACAACAATCCGGATCTGACTCATAGACCTTATTCCATGGTTATAAACATGAGTCTGACTTTTATCTCCGTTATATTGGTTTGGCTATATCATAAGAGTTTCAAACTAATTTCCAGATATGATGGGTGAAAAGGATGAAAAGAAGGGAACTTATTTTCAAGGTAATAACGTATACATTAATATTTCTCCTCCTTTTTCCATTGGTAGTTTTAGTAGTCTGGAGTTTTACCAAAAACTGGCCCTGGCCTAATATTATACCTAGAGAATTCGGGCTAAGGGGAATAAAGTATGTTTTCGGTCCATCCAGTAAATCTCTTAAAATTTTGCTGTTTAGTCTGTGGCTGTCAAGTGTAGTCACAATAGTGACCCTTTTGATAAGTATTCCAGCGGCTAAGGCACTGGGTGTATACGATTTTAAAGGGAGAAGGATATTTAAGATGTTAGTCCTTGCTCCTGTAATTGTTCCTTCTGTAGCTGTGAGTATGGGAATACATGTAACTTTTATAAGACTAGGGCTTGCTAATACCTTCTTAGGGGTTGTGCTGGTTCATCTCATTCCGTGTATTCCATATGGAATTAGAATACTCACAAATGTATTCGAGATAATTGGAGAGTCGATGGAAATGCAGGCAAGAGTCTTGGGAGCAAATCCAGTTAAGGCTTTTTTATATATAACTTTGCCCTTAATTTCACCAGGATTGGTATCTGCCGGCAGTCTCATCTTTATTGTTTCCTTTAGCCAGTATTTCCTCACCTTCTTGATAGGTGGAGGAAAGATTATTACATTTCCCATGCTAATGTTTCCATACATACAGAGCGGAGATAGAATGATGGCATCTATGTATAGTGTAGTTTTTATAGTAAGTTCACTGATATTTCTTGTGATAATGGAAAAAACAGTAAAGACTTATTACAAAGCAGAAAACTACTTTTATATATAATTTGTATATAAGGGGAAGGAGGCAGATGTCAAAACTCGAGTTAAAGAATATATCGAAAAGATTCGATGGCAAGAGCGTACTGAAGGATGTAAGCTTAGTAGTTAATGAAGGAGAAATGATATCTCTTTTAGGTCCCTCGGGATGCGGTAAAACTACTACCCTTAAAATAATTGCTGGTCTTGTTGAACCTGATTCAGGAGATATATTACTTGATGGAGAATCTATTTTAGATGTGCCTGTGGAAAAAAGGGGTACAGTAATAGTCTTTCAAGACTATCTCTTATTCCCGCATATGACAGTAGAGGAAAATATAGGTTTTGGTCTAAAGATGGCAAAAGTTGATAAGGCAAAGAGGGTTAAAAGGGTAAGAGAGATGATAGATTTAGTTCAGTTAACTGGCCATGAAAAGAAGTATCCAGGTGAGTTGTCAGGAGGACAAAAACAGAGGGTTGCAGTGGCAAGGGCTTTAGCAGTTGAGCCCAGGGTATTGCTGTTGGATGAACCCTTTTCGAATTTAGATGCCAGATTAAGGGAAAGCATGAGAGAGTTTGTTTGTGATTTGCAGAGGAAGCTCGGGATAACGACTATACTGGTAACACATGATAGAGAAGAGGCATTAATGACCTCAAACAAAGTAGCTGTAATGTTAGAAGGAAGTATAGAACAGTTTGGTACACCCGAACAAATATATAAAAAACCGGCTTCTCTTGATATAGCAAATTTCTTTGGGGAGAAGAATTACATAGAAGGTACTATCGAAAATGGAATGTTTAAATGTAAAATTGGAAAATTTAAAGCCAACCATAATATATCTTCTAAAGTAAAGGCAATGATAAGACCTGAGGAGGTAGAGCTTTTTCCGAAAAGTGCGGATACAGGTGTTTTAGGAAAGGTGAAGAGGAAAAAATTCGCCGGAGATAGAATATACTATACGATTTTGGTAAATGACACAGAGATTAGATGTATAACTAAGTCTGAGAAGGACTTTAAAATAGGTGAAACGGTGGCTGCTAAGATAGACTTTGGTAATGTGGTTTTTTTTTGAAATAGATTAAGTAATTGCAAACATAAAAAAATAACAGCCATTAGCTAATTTAAAATATAAAATTGACAACAGACAATTGGTAACAGCTGCTGTATCTTTTCGGCTTTGTTGCTATACTCCAGTGCAACATATTGTTTACGGGTCTGCTGCTAATCTTGGGAGTACAGGTTGTGATCCGTTACTTTACTAATATGACTAAGTAACGGTCTTCTCAGCTTGAACCGAGTAGAATAACGGACTACTTGATAGGACTTCTGAGATATAACCTGAAGTTAAGCAACATTTGGGGGTAGCAGCCAATTCAACCTTTGAAGTTTTCAGTTTGAAATTGATTTCAGGTGATATTATGATATCAATAATTGTTCCTGTTTTAAATGAGGAAAAGAGTATCGAAAAACTTTTAAAACAGCTTAGCAGCTTAGAGGGAGACAAAGAAATTATTGTTGTGGATGGTGGAAGTAAAGATAGAACTGTAGAGATTGCGTCAAAGTATGTGAAGGTTATTCGCAGTAAAAAAGGTAGAGCTTTTCAGATGAATAAAGGCGCTGAATATGCAAGGGGAGATATTTTATGGTTTGTTCATTCTGATTCTATAGTAGATAAAAACTCTTTGAAGAAGATTAAAGAAACAATAAATAAAGGGTATATAGGTGGAGGATTTTCTTTATACTTTTATGATTATAATATCCCATTTATGAAATTTGTATCTGTAACTTCAAACTGGAGGGCCAGATATTTAGGTTTACTTTTTGGAGATCAGGGGATTTTTGTAAGGAGGGATGTATTCGATAAGTTGGGTGGTTACCCGGAGATAGAGATAATGGAGGATTGGGAATTTTCTAGAAAATTATGCAGATTAGGGAAAATAAAACTTCTCAATCTTCCGATGGGAACATCCGGTAGACGTTTTAAAAGGGGAGGACCTCTCAGGACGCTATTATTAATGCATAAGATGAAAATTTTGTACCTTTTAGGGGTACCTCCTTCTAAGCTGAATAAGATGTATAGGGAGGCAAGATGATGGAAGCTCTTATTTTAATGTCAAGGGTGCCTATTCCGGGTAAGACTAAAACCAGGCTTATGAAAGTTCTTACAGGTGAAGCATGTGCGGAAATCCACAGATGTTTTCTTTTAGATTTGTTTAATGTCTTTAAATATATAAAAAAAGATAAAGACATATATCTTACTTATACTCCCGAGGATTCCTTTTTCCTAATGAAGGAGATCGTTCCTGATTATATAAATTGCTTTCCTCAAAAAGGAGAAGATTTAGGAGAGAAAATGTTGAATGCTTTTGAATATGTGTTTGGTAGAGGATATGAAAAAGTTGCACTTATGGGTTCGGATATTCCAGATATACAGCCGGGAGAAATAGAAGATTCTTTTGATAAGCTAGAAAAAAGCGATGTTGTTTTGGGGCCGACCTTTGATGGTGGTTACTATTTTATTGGAATGAAAAAGTTATATAAGGAATTGTTTACTGCTGACTTAAAATGGGGGAAGAAAACCGTACTTGCAGGAACGTTCGATATTGCTAATAGCTTGGGGTTAAAGGTAAATTTAATAAATAAACATAGAGATATAGATACTAAAGAAGATTTGGTTTATTATAAAAAAAGGATAGACAATGGAGAGTTTGAAGATATGATTTTGCCTGAAAATACGATAAATTTTATACGAGATAAGTGGGGAGATTCTGGGCATGTTAAGAAATGTATTGAAGGATAAAATAGCTGATTATTTAAGGAAAAGTAAAATAAACAGTTTACTGAATCTCGGAAACGATTTTAAAGTTTCTTTTCTAGCTCAGGGAGAATACAATGTTAATTTTACTGTAGATAAAGGAGAAAAAAAATATGTCTTTAGAGTAAATACAGGAAGCCAGCTTGAACTTGAAAACCAGATAAGATACGAATACGAAGCATTAAAAAGACTTAGAGTAAGTGGAGTAACTCCAAATGTATATTATGTAGATGATACTAAAAACTATTTTGACTATGGTATCCTGGTTATGGAATTTTTAGAGGGAAGACCACTGGAATATGATAAGGATTTAGCTAAGGCAGCAAGGATATTTTCAAGCATTCATTCTATAAATTTAGAGAGGGTTGACACTAGTAACTTTATTGTAGAAGAAAACATATTTAGTGATAGAATAGATGAAGCTAAAAGACTGCTTAAAGATTATTTAAAATCTCCAGAAGTAGATAAAGGATTAAAGGAGTTTTTTATCAAATTCCTCCAGTGGGCAGAAGACAATAGACATAAAGAAAAATATTTTAAAGAAAATAAATGGCACGTTATAAACAATACAGAGGTGAATTCACATAATTTTATTATAGGAAAAGAAAAAAGCTATTTAATTGATTGGGAAAAACCGGTAATAAGTGACCCATGCCAGGACCTTACCCAGTTTTTAGCTGAAACAACTACTCTCTGGAAGAGAAATTATATTTTATCGAAGGAAGAGAAGGAGGAATTTATCAAAGAATATATATATGGGCTTAATGGACTTGATAGAAATATAAAAGAAAGGATATATCTATACACTCCTTATTTATACTTAAGAGCATTATCCTGGTGTGCCTATGCATGGTTAGAATACCAAAAACCGGATAAAGAAATTAAAAATATGGATACTTTTAGAAAGATAGAGGAATATTTAAATTTAGATTTTATAAAGAAGCTGCTTAAGGACTACCTTTAAACAATTGAGGTTGTCCTAAGTTTCATACTGCTAAATTTTTTAAGCACAGGGTGTTGAATATGCGCCATATTGCCATCTGACCATCTTCTAACCTTAGCATATAAGCACCACCTGTAGAAAATTTTAGTTTTTATGGCACAGAGTTTCTTTACATGAAGTTTTTAGGTTGTTCACTTATAATTACCGTAGGGATGTGAAACCTCTTTTATGAGGCTAAAAATTCTTCATGTGTCT
>DFNM01000183.1 GCA_002376045.1 Firmicutes bacterium UBA3567 | reverse complement strand
CCCGACTTCTAGCTACTCGATATGACTATCCAGTCAATTAAGTATTATTCATTAATCTTAAAGACATTAAAGAACACACACGAGAAGCCTACCTCAATATATAAATTTTTGTTATTAACAGCATCGTCAGGCTTTATAACGAAAAATGCTGATTAAAAGGTACAGCCATTTTTTTTATAAAAACGATATATATTTTTAACTTTAAAAGGTTTTTGTAGGTTTATGGAGAATAAAAAAATTAAACTTCAAATAATTCTTTAATATAAAGAAAATTATATACAAATAATTTTTTGCACAACAGGAGGTGGGCTTTATTGAAAAAAATAATCAAAAAAACCCCTTTGAATTCTGTACACAAAAAATCAGGAGCAAAAATGATTGAATTTGGCGGATGGGAGATGCCTGTTCGATATAAAGGCATTATTGCCGAACACAATGTAACAAGAGAGAAAGCAGGAATTTTTGATGTTTCTCACATGGGAGAGATATTAATTAATGGCGATAAGGCATTGGATGAGCTTCAATACCTGGTAACAAATGATGTATCAAGATTGAAAAAAGGCCAAATTCTCTATACTCCAATGTGCAACAACAGTGGAGGGGTAGTGGATGATGTATTGATTTACTGTAAAAAAGAGAGGGAGGTTTATCTTCTTGTAGTAAATGCAGCCAATACGGATAAGGATTTTGAATGGATTAAAGATAATATACACCAGGAAAACGTTAATGTGGTGAATATATCCGACAAAACAGGGCAAATTAGCCTTCAAGGACCGTTTGCGGAAAAAATATTGCAAAAAGTTGCTGATTATAACCTGAAAAACATGAAACACTTCTGGTTTGAAGAAGATATTGAGATAAAGGGGGTGAAATGCCTGGTTTCCAGAACGGGATATACCGGTGAAGATGGTTTTGAAATATACATTCCATGGGAGCGAACGGAATTGATATGGAATTTACTCCTTGAAATTGGAAAAGATAATGGTTTAGAACCATGTGGCCTGGGGGCAAGGGATACCCTTAGACTCGAAGCATGCTTGCCCCTCTATGGTCACGAACTCCGGGAAAATCTTACACCGGTAGCTGCCGGTCTAACGCGGTTTGTTAAGCTGGATAAAGGGGATTTTCTGGGTAAAGACGCTATAGAAGAAGAGCTTAGTAAAGGCCCTGAATACAAACTTGTGGCTTTTGAAATGTTGGAAAGGGGGATTCCGAGAAGCGGTTATAAAATAGTAAAGGATGATGATGAAGTAGGGTTTGTAACCAGCGGGAGCTACAGCCCCACTCTTAGAAAAAACGTGGGTCTTGGGTATGTTAAAACCGAAGCGGCAAAAACGGGTGAAGAAATTCATATATTAATACGAAACAAAAAAGTAAAAGCTAAAATTGTAAAAAAACCATTTTATAATAGGGAGGTTTGATAAATGTATCCCAGAGATCTTAAATACACAAAAGAACATGAATGGATAAGGGTTGAAGGAGATGAAGGGACGGTTGGTATAACCCATTTTGCTCAGAAGGAATTGGGGGATATTGTGTTCGTTGAACTTCCCGAAGAAGGAGAGGAAGTTGTCCAGGGAGACAGTTTAGCTGTGATTGAATCCGTCAAAGCAGTATCAGATGTATACAGTCCCATATCAGGTACCATTATCCAGGTGAATCAAAGACTTGAGGATGAACCGGAGCTGATAAACAAAGACCCGTACGATGAAGGCTGGATTGTGGTAATAAAAATTAAGGATAAAGACGAGCTGGAAGATTTGATGTCAAACGAAGAATACCAGGAATTGCTGGAAGGGGAGGAAGACTGATGGATTTTACTCCTCACACAGAAGAAGATCTCAGGAAAATGAAGATGGCTATAGGTATAGAGAAAATCGATGAATTGTTTTCTGATATACCTGAAGAAGTTAAGTTCAAGGGGAAATTGAATTTGCCTGAAGGGGTTTCGGAACAAGAACTGGTGAATTTATTAAAACAATTGAGCCAAAAAAATACAACTACTGAAGACTACATAAACTTTTTAGGGGCAGGTGCGTATGAGCATTTTATACCAAGCGTGATAGATCATGTAATCTCAAGGTCTGAGTTTTATACCTCTTACACTCCGTATCAACCGGAAATCAGTCAGGGGATGCTCCAGGCAATTTTTGAGTATCAGACAATGATATGTGAACTAACAGGAATGGAGGTATCAAATGCTTCCCTTTACGATGGGGCCAGTGCCCTGGCGGAAGCTGTTGAAATGGCATGTAATTTTATAGGTAATAAAAAAATCTTGGTAAGTAGAACCATACATCCAGAGTATTTACAGGTGGTAAAAACCTACACACAATTCAGAGACATAGAGATTATTGAGGTTCCATGGGTAAAGGGAAACACTGATTTGGAAGCGCTGATAAAAAATCTTGATGACAAAACTGCTGCGTATGTTATTCAGTATCCCAATTTTTTTGGTATAGTAGAAGACCTTGATACACTACAGACCCGAGTAGAGAAGAACAATGCCCTGTTTATAGTTGTTGCTGACCCCATTTCCCTTGCTCTCTTAAAACCTCCGGGAGATTTTGGAGCAGACATTGTTGTTGGAGAAGGGCAGAGCCTTGGGAATCCTCTGCAGTTTGGTGGACCGTATTTGGGATTTATGGCTGCAAAGAAAAAATTAATCAGGAAAATGCCCGGAAGAATAGTGGGTGAAACCAAAGATGTCAACAATGTAAGAGGATATGTTTTGACACTGCAGACCAGGGAGCAGCACATAAGAAGGGAAAGGGCGACTTCAAATATATGCTCAAATGAAGCGCTGTGTGCCCTTGCAGCTGCTGTTTACCTTACATATATGGGGAAAAAAGGCCTCAGAGCAGTTGCAGAACAGTGTTTACTGAAAGCCAACTATCTGTATGAAAACATCTGCAAGCTGGAGCATTATCACAAAGTATTTGATGGGCCTTTTTTTAAGGAATTTGTGGTAAAAACAGACCATGATGTGGAATATTTGAATAAAGAACTGCAAAAACACAGGATATTCGGTGGTTTAAATCTGGAGAGGTTTTATCCTGAACTTAAAAATCACCTTTTGGTTTGTGTTACTGAAACAAAAACAAAACAGGAACTTGACTATTTTCTGGCAAGACTGGAGGGGATAGTGTGAAGAGGGAGAAAAAACTTATTTTCGAGATAAGCAAACCCGGCAGAAAATCTTATTCCCTTCCAAAACTGGACTGGATACAAAAAGATGTCAGTGATTTGATACCGGAAAAACTGCTGAGAGAGAAACCTCCGGAACTTCCCGAAGTATGTGAAATAGACCTTGTAAGACATTATACGGAACTTTCAAAAAGAAACCATGGTGTGGATTCCGGGTTTTACCCCCTTGGATCATGCACAATGAAATACAATCCCAAAGTCAATGAAAACATTTCCAGGTTTAAGGGTTTTACAAAAATCCATCCATACCAATGGGAAGAAACAGTTCAAGGCGCATTACAGCTGATGTATGAAATGAATGATTATTTGTGTGAGATATCGGGAATGGATTATATTACATTACAGCCTGCTGCAGGTTCCCACGGAGAATTAACGGGATTGATGGTTATAAAGGCTTATCTCAATCATATAGGTGAAGGTCATCGTTACAAAGTACTGGTTCCGGATTCGGCTCATGGCACAAACCCCGCCAGTGCAGCGATGTGCGGGTTTGAAGTGAAAGAAATAAAATCCAATGCTAGAGGCTGTGTTGACATTGATGAACTAAAAGCACAGGCAGATGAAAACACTGCTGCATTGATGCTGACAAATCCCAATACTTTAGGGCTCTTTGAAGAAGATATATTGGAGATTTCTGAAATCGTTCATCAGGCTGGAGGCCTGCTTTACTATGATGGAGCCAATGCCAACGCTATCATGGGAATTACTCGCCCGGGAGATATGGGTTTTGATGTTGTACATTTCAATTTGCACAAAACCTTTTCCACTCCCCATGGAGGCGGAGGACCTGGTGCCGGCCCTGTAGGGGTTAAAGAAAAGCTAGAGCCATTTCTTCCTGTTCCTCGAATTGAAAAGCACAGCGAAAAGGATTTTTATTACCTTGATTACAACAAGCCGTTATCCATCGGAAGGGTAAGGGTATTTTACGGTAATTTTGGAGTGATTACAAAAGCGTATGCATACATAAGGGCCGTGGGGCCGGAAGGATTAAAAAAAGTCAGTGAGTATGCCGTATTGAATGCAAATTACCTGATGTCACAGTTGAAGAAATACTATTTCCTCCCTTATGACAGATGCTGCAAACATGAGTTTGTAGTATCAGGGAAGAAACAGGCCAAACACGGTGTCCGCGCTCTGGATATAGCCAAACGTCTGATAGACTACGGCTACCATCCTCCAACCATATACTTCCCATTGATTGTGCAGGAAGCTCTGATGATAGAGCCCACTGAAACAGAAAGCCTGGAAACCCTGGATGAATTTATCAATGCAATGAAACAGATTGCAGAAGAAGCTGAAAAAACTCCTGAAAAAGTTAAAAACGCCCCTTATACCACGGTTGTGGGCAGATTGGATGAAGTTACGGTAGCAAGAAAACCAAAAACAAGATGGACCAGAGTATGATTATTCCTGGAGAAGTTTTGCCTCCAGGTTTCTATTTCTTGAGAAGAGGGTGATATCCAACATGTTCAGGCTCCTCGATACGGGTTTCAATGATCCTTTTTACAACATGGCTTTGGATGAAGCCATTCTTGAAGAAGTTGCAGCGGGATATTCACTTCCCACTTTAAGGCTTTATGGCTGGAATCCGCCTTCCGTTTCAATTGGTTACTTTCAAAAGGTTTTTGAAGAAATCGATGTGGAGTATTGTAGGGATAATGGAATTGGCCTTGTACGAAGACCAACAGGGGGTCGGGCAGTGCTGCATGACAATGAACTGACATACAGTTATATTGTCCCTGAAGCATCAGACCACTCGGGGAAAGGTGTTATAGAGACATACAAAAGGATAAGTACCGGAATTTTAATGGGTTTAAAACTTTTAGGTGTAAATGCCCAGTGGATAGAAAAACCCGCTAAACATGTCAAATCAAGCATTTGTTTTAATTCCTCATCATGGTATGAAATCACCTGTGAAGGAAAAAAGATTGTGGGCAGTGCTCAAATGCGAAAAAAAGGAGTCGTGCTTCAACACGGCTCTATAATAATTGACCTGGATGTGGACAGGATGTTCAATTGCTTTAGATTTAAAACCACTGAGGCCAAAGTAAAAAGCAAAAAAATTTTCTTAAAGAAAGCAACTTCCCTTAACAGACTGCTAAAACAAAGAGCGAATTTTGAAGTTGTTAAACAGGGTATTGTTAAAGGGTTTGAAAAAGGGTTAAACATACAATTTAAAGCAGGAAAGGTATCTGACAGGGAATCACGACTGGCACAGCAGCTAAAAAGAGAGAAATATTCAAAAAAAGAATGGAATTTTAGGTTTTAATAATTTAAAGATTGTGATAACATAAATAGGGAATGAAATTTTGGGTAAAGAGAGGGTTGGTGATGCAGGAAAGGCTAAAAAATATACAGGAAGTTGTAAGGTCTAAAGGCCTTGACGCAATACTTATTTCAAAACCTGAAAACAGATTTTATCTCAGCGGTTTTACTGGAAGTTCGGGTTTTTTAATCATTTCACCTGAAGAGGCATATTTAGTTACAGATTTTAGATATATTGAACAGGCACAACAACAGGTTGAATGTTTTAAAGTTATAAAACACGAGACACCTGCATTCAAAACCATTAATAATTTGTTAAAGGAGCTTGACATATCAAAACTGGGTTTTGAGGCAAACCATCTGACTTTTGAACAATACACATCCTTTAATGAAAACCTTGAATGCAGCTTGATTCCTCAAAAGAATATTGTAGAAGAACTCAGAAAAGTCAAATCTGTTGAGGAGGTAAAAAAAATTAAGAAAGCCGCAGAAATAAGTGAAAAAGCTTTTGAATCCATCCTGGCAAAAATAAAACCTGGAGTTACAGAAAAGGAACTGGCTCTTGAGCTGGAATTTTCTATGAAAAAAATGGGTGCTGAAAGCTTATCTTTTGATATCATTGTGGCTTCAGGCAAAAGATCATCTCTACCCCATGGCAGGGCAACAAATAAGAAGATAGAAGAAGGCGATTTGATAACTTTTGATTTTGGGTGTAAGCATGATAGCTACTGTTCGGACATGACAAGGACTGTTGTTTTGGGAAAACCTTCTGAGGAACAGGTAAACATTTATTACACTGTATTGGCGGCTCAGCAAAAAGCACTGCAGCGCATAAAAGCGGGTATGAAAGCTGCCGAAATAGACAGCATTGCAAGGGAAGTAATAACCAGTGCGGGTTATGGTGATTACTTCGGTCATGGCCTGGGGCATGGTGTTGGTTTGGAAATCCACGAAGCACCACGACTTTCTAAAGAAGGTGATGAAACTCTACAACCCGGAATGGTTGTTACAATTGAACCGGGAATATATATGCCTGATTTTGGAGGGGTGAGAATAGAAGACATCGTTGTGATAACGGAAAACGGCTGTAATAATTTAAACACTTTTACAAAAGAGCTTATAAAACTATAAAAGGTTCTTCTCCATTTTAGTTGAGTTAAATG
>DFNM01000216.1 GCA_002376045.1 Firmicutes bacterium UBA3567 | reverse complement strand
CAGGGGTGTAAATCTCTGTTGTTTTAAAATGTTTGTGACCCGGTAATTCTTGAATATACCCTGGTCAGTTCCATTTTCTAATAAATATGCAGCAAAAGAATGTGCAGCGAATGTACTGACTCATCTTTTTTAATACCTGCTTTTTTTAGAGCCCTTTCAAATATCTTCTGAACGGATCTTTCGGTTAGGTGTTTCCACTTCTTTCCTCCTGGAAAAAGCTAGGTTTCAGGACGACTCTCTTAGCAAAATTAATGTTGTTATTCTATATTTTTCTATTATTATCTTCCTTGTATTTTGTAAAAATGAATTGTATTTTCCAATCTATCTCCTCCAAATTACAAAAAAAAGGGCATCACAGCCCATTACTCATATATTTTTTCAACCATCCCTTCAACACTTCTTCTCAATTTAAGAAGTTTCTCTTTTCCATCTTTGATACTGTTACCGTCAACAAAAAAATATAATTTTATCCTGGGTTCTGTAATGGAAATTATAAAAATCATCGGTAAGTAAATTAAGAACCAGGAATTTTCAAACATATCTTCGACACCCCGAGGTAGAAGATTTTAATATTTAATATTTGTACGGCTCAAACCCGGCAAGTTTTAATGGTCTAATGGATATTTTTTGATTAATGGGAAATGCCTTCTATAAGGATTGGAGGTCGTTATAACTTTTATGTTCTGCAAACTCTGTAAAATCTTTTTCCCTGTGGAGTAAAACATAGGCTAAAGCAAACTTCACTCCCTATTTCCATAAAAGCTCTCCTTAAAACAAATTATAGTATATTAAAAACCCAAAAAGCATTATAATCTGTCCAATCTCATTCAATGCTCCAAAGGTATCCCCTGTCATGCCCCCTATTTTGTTTTTAAAAAAGCTTGCTACCCCTAAGGAAACTGCAAAACTCAGCATTACAAAAAAGAAACTGACCCATTTCAAAAAATAAAAGGAGGGTATCAGAGCCAAAATGGTGGCAATAACGGCTTCTTTTATTGTTATGTAACTGATAAAAAGGTTTCCAAGCCCCTGTTTTCTTGCCGGTTTTGAAAAGGCACCACCATACACAATCATTAAGCGGGAAAACATTGGCACACATATTATAACACACATTAATCTGCCACGTATTGAAGCATACAGGGCAATTTTTAAGAGTATATTCAGAATAATTGCCAGCACTCCATGGGTTCCCAGGCGACTGTCCTTCATGACTTCCAGCATACCTTCCCGGGTTTTGCCGCTGTAAAGGGCATCGAAGGTATCTCCCAGCCCATCATAGTGAAGGCCTCCTGTAACGATAATTTCCCCCAATATCAGCATCAATACTGCCAAAAGCCTTGACCCGATAAAATCAAAAAAATAAAACAGGCCAAAAGAAATTACACCTATAATAAGACCCACCAGGGGAAAAAACACCGTGCCTTTGCCGAAATCTTCTTCCTTTATATCCAGCTGTATCGGTATGGGTAACCGTGTTGTAAACTGTAACATTAATATGAAACGTTTCATAATACCTTCCTTCCGTCTTTTTTGAGCCTCATTGGTATTCCTGATACTACAAGGTACACATCATCAGCTTTCCGGGCAATTATCTGGTTGACCCGACCGGCTATATCTCTGAAGATTCGACCCAATCTGTATTCCGGTACAATCCCCATTCCAACCTCATTTGACACAATAATGGTATACACATTTACCTTTTCAGCAGCCTTTAATATTTTACTAATCTCCCCTTCGATTACCGATTCAATTTCATCTATCATATCAAGGGAACATTTTTCAAAGTCTATCCCGGTTTGCAGCAACAGATTTGTTACCATAACAGTAACACAGTCAAGCAGTATAACATCAACATCCGAGCTCACCCGTTGAATAATTTCATCAATATCTTTGAAGGCCTCAAAGGTTTTCCAGTGTTGGGGTCTTCGTGCTCTGTGTTTTGCAATTCTTTGTTTCATTTCATCATCCCAAGGAATGGATGTTGCAATATACACTACTTTTTCTCCTTTTTGTTGAGCTATTCTTTCTGCAAAATTGCTCTTTCCGCTGCGCGCTCCCCCTGTTATAAAAACGATTTTTCCCCTTCTCATTCTCTGCCTCTTTTTATTTTGCCAGTTCATACATCACTATCCCCTTTTTCAAAATTCCTGGCTTGCCAGTTTAAGCTTTTTGGCCTGTTCCAGCATGTATTTTGCAAACCTTTTGAAGTTCTGGGCCAATACCTTATAACCTGCTGAAGTAGATGGTCAGGGAATCACAAAAAATTACATAAATTTTTGGCAGCCTTATAAGCGGCTTCTATGGTTCTGTCAATATCCTCATCGGAATGAGCTGCTGATAAAAAGAAGGTCTCAAACTGGGCGGGCGGAAGGTATACGCCCTGTTTCAGCATTTCTCTGAAGTATGCAGAATACAAATCTGTATCGCATTTTAATACCGTTTCGTAATCATTCACCTCTTTAGCGGTAAAGAACATGCACATCATACTGCCTACTCTGTTTACAGCAACGGGTATGCCGAAATGATCCATGCTCTCCTTTAATCCCCTGCAGAGTTTTTCCGCCTTTCTGTCGAGTTCATCGTATATTCCAGGATCTTCTGATAGGATTTTTAATGTGGTATAGCCGGCTGCCATGGCCATGGGATTACCCGAAAGGGTGCCAGCCTGGTACACAGGCCCATCGGGTGAAACATACCTCATTATTTCCTCCCTTCCCCCGTAGGCCCCCACCGGAAGCCCTCCTCCTATAATCTTCCCCAATGTGGTTATGTCAGGTGTTATACCGTATAACCCTTGGGCACCGGAATAGAAAACCCTAAAGCCTGTGATGACTTCATCGAATATCAGGAGAGCGTCGTATTTTTGAGTGAGTTTCCGCAGTGTCTTTAAAAATCCTTTCTTAGGCGGCACTGTGCCCATGTTTCCCGCTACCGGTTCCACGATGACGGCGGCTATATCCCCGCCGTATTTATCAAAAACCTCCTCTATCATTTCTATATCGTTGTATTTAGAAACAATGGTATCTCTGGCCGTATTTTTCGTAACCCCGCTTGAGTCAGGGGTACCAAAGGTCAACACTCCAGAACCCGCTTTTATGAGGAGGCTGTCCAAATGGCCGTGATAGCAGCCAGCAAATTTCACGACCAGATTCCTGCCGGTATAGCCTCTTGCCAGCCGGATGGCGCTCATGGTGGCTTCTGTGCCAGAATTTACCATCCTTATGACTTCTACGGATGGTAGAGCTTCTTTTATCTTTTCCGCCATCAGCACTTCAAGCTCGGTGCAGGCACCGAAGCTAGTCCCAAGTTCCGCCTGCTCTTTTATAGCAGACACTACCTCGGGATGAGCATGTCCCAGTATGAGCGGCCCCCAGGAAAGCACGTAATCTATATATTCATTACCATCTTTATCCCATATGCGGCTTCCCTTGCCGCTCTTTATAAAGGGAGGAATCATACCCACGGACTTAAAAGCCCTCACAGGGCTGTTGACGCCCCCCGGCATAACCTTTTTCGCTTTTTTATATAATTCTTCCGATCTCATATAATACCCCTCTTTTCTTTTAAATTTTTTGGTTCTTCTCCATTTTAGTTGAGTAAAATGCCATGCAAACCCAATCCGGTCAATAGTTAAATCATTATAGCTTTCTCCTAGGTTCTGTCAGGGTAAAGGCTGCGCCCCCGGCACTCAATTAACTTTTGAGTGCCGGGCCCTTGACAGA
>DFNM01000136.1 GCA_002376045.1 Firmicutes bacterium UBA3567 | reverse complement strand
AAAAACATCAAGCATAACATAGGTCAAATCTACCTGATTGATTCAACTACCATTAGCCTGTGTTTATCAAAATACCTGTGGGCAACCTTCAGAAAAACCAAAGCAGGAATAAAACTGCATCTACGACTTAAATTTTTTAAAAACAATGTTTTACCTGATGAAGCTGTTATTACCCCGGCAAAACCTGCAGATAAAACACAAATGGATGCTCTTGTGGTTGAAGAAAAAGATGCTATTAATGTTTTTGATCGAGGTTATGTGGACTACGAAAAGTTTGATATTTACTGTGAAAAGGGTATCAGGTTTGTTACCCGTTTAAAGAGCAACGCTAAAATTCAGGTTGTTAAAGAACTTACTGTTAAAGATGAAACAATTGAAAAAGATCATATAGTTTATCTTGGAACTAAAGGTATTAATCGAATGAAACATCCATTAAGAATTATCAAAACCCATGATACTGAAGGAAAACCTATAATCATCCTAACCAATGATTTTAAATTAACCGCCCGTGAAATCAGTGACATTTACCGTTATCGCTGGCAGATAGAGTTGTTCTTCAAATGGCTCAAACAGCACTGTCAGATTAAACATTTCTACGGTTTAAGCCAGCAGGCAGTTGAAAACCAGGTATTTTATAGCATTAATAACTCACTGTTTATTAATGCTGCTTAAGTTAAAAACCAGCTATAAAGGTTCATTTTTAACTATAAAAAGATTGTTAAAAGCATGTCTTCTTGAACCGTTTACTTTGTTTGTAAAGAAACTTTACAGAAAACCAAAACGAAGTTCAAGAGGTCGGCGAAAAATAGATCATGAAGTAGTATTTAAATATACTGTAAAGCAGGTGATGGCAGGCGAAGCTGATCATTTGAATGATCTTATATATGATCCTGTAATTTTGTAATAAAATATGATTATTAAAATGTGGTAAAGGACTACCCTTAGGTGGTTGTTCCTTTAACTATTAGAAGAAAAAATCGTTTCCATATTTTTGTATAATTGCTTATTTATGGTTTATCATCAAAGATAATTTGAGGTTTATTCTGTCAAAAAATTTTTATGCAACGCTAGTGTTCGGGAATATAATCCAAAAATCTATTCAATTTTACCCCCAAACCTGCAGCATTCATTTTTGCCAATTTTGGAATTAAATTGCATTTTATTTTCTGATTATTCTTTATAAGATAAGCATTTGTAATAAGAAAATCATATTCCATTATCCAATTCATACTGTCAGGTGCTTCCATGAAAGAAACACTTTTGACAAGTCTATTTAAACCATCCTTTCCAGCGATAACATTAGCTTCCTTTAAAAGAGAAAGTTTTAAAATGTCTTTTACAGTAAGCCCCATACCTCGCCCTCTCCTAACAAAATTTTTAAGCTTTTAAAACTATTCCCTTTACTTCATGGCCATCCAGGTAGACATGGAAAGGACCTTTATATATTCTAATAGCAGGGTGTCTTGTTTTTTTAAAAGGTGTGCTGTTAAACCATTCAAAATTAATAATGTTTGTTTCAATGGTGTCAAACACCGGCATGTAAAGCACTTTTTCCAGTTCCAAATCTGCAAAGAAATGGGTACCATAGGATAACTCAGGAACAAAGTTTTGTTTCTTTATCCCGAGTTCTATCAATACCTTACAGTTCGATATTTCACTGTAATTCACTGGAATTCCAAGGTGGGGATTGCTGGAACCCCACCTTCCCGGCCCTACAAGTACAAATGGTGTATCAGACAGTCTGTTGTTGATCTCTCCTATTGCCCTTGCCACTTCATGTTTGTTGGCAGTAGCATAATATTTATCATGGTCCACATAAACCATATATGGAATATTTTCAACATAGCCGTGGGTCAACATCCTGTCTCCCTTTAGAAGTATGTTTTGAGGCAGCACATTTTGGGGCCATGGTATTTTTCTGTAATGTTCCCAGCTGCTCAATGGCCTTGCCTGAATCAAACCAAAAACATCATCTTCGGGTTCATAGGTAAATTCAATGTCTACAGCAATGCCCATTTCCTTCTCTAAAAGCTGAAACAGTCTTCTTATCAATTGAAAAAACTTTTTATATTTCTTATCAAAAGGAGTGAAAGAAAAGATGACTTTTTCACCCCTGTTAAGTTTTGAAGGCAGCAAAGTGATGCCCTTAATTTGATCCTGCAGAACAGAATAAAGCTGCACATAATCCCTGAACAGCCTGTGGTTTTTCAAAATGGAAAGCTTTTTGTTTATGTTAAAGGAAACGACTTTCCCCGTTTCCATATCAATGGCATCCACGGATTCCTGGGAATATTTAGCGATTTCCCAGTTGTTGTTGCCTTCAGGGCGAAGAAGGGGATTTGTAAGGGAAAAAATTCGGGCATATCCCCGTTCAGTACACCTGGTACCCAAACCGAAAACAAGCCTTATAACACTATCCTCTGTTTTTATTCTTTCTGTCCATCTTCTGTAGTTCCGAGAATAACCAACCCCCGCCAATTCTGGATAAAAACATCCATTCCTTTCCTTTCCCATCAACTTCTGAATAATTATTGCCATTTTTTCTCCTTTCAGGCGGTGTTTCTTTCTATAGATAACAGCGTTTGGACCATATGTGCTGGCATAAACCCTTTTTATGGCTTCTTCTAATGCTGCAAGTCTTTGATCCAGGGATCCTTTATTGGCGACATACGTGGTCAAGTATTTTCCAGCAAAGGCATACTTTATGCTGTCTTCCAGAACCGAACTGGATCTTATAGCCAGCGGATAATGGATTTTTGACAGCAATTTTCTAAACTCCTGTTTCCACCTGGAATGGAAATCTCCTTCCAAAAAGGCTTTTTCAACTGTTTCCTGGGTGGCTTTTCCTGATTCTGCTTCACGTATAACCGATGCCAAATTGTTTGTTTCTATAAAATCATCAAATACTTCCGTGGATACAAAATAACTTTCAGGAACTACTATTTTAACTTCCCCGTTTACCCAGTGCTCGTCCAGGAGTTCTTTAGCAAAGAACAACCCTTTCGCTTTTCCACCCACGGAACCTTTCCCTATTATGCGGTTTTTATATCTATCCTTTGTAGTGATATTAAATTCCTGAAACTTTTTTAGTTTTGCTTTAGATACTATCATAACCAGACTCCCTTCCTGTGGTTTAAGTTTATAGGTTTTTTCGTCTCCACCATATCATAACCCCTAACAGGACAACTGCCAAGGGAACTATAACCACTGTTGTCAAAAAGAGAACTTTGATATCTCTGGGTATCAGCATAACGGTGGATACGGTCTGTCTTTTGGGTTCTATGAAAAGGGTGTTTTCAGAACTGACCAGCCAGTTTACCGTATTAATAAAATATTCCAGATTACCTTCCAGTTTAAGAGCTTCCTCCCCTATGAACGCACTGCATCCGAGCACAACGGCAAAGGGTTCAGTCTTGTCTTCCTGGGTTACTTTTTCTAGAGCAAATCCAAGATACAGGGGCCCGGGGATGTCTTCTTCATCTTTTGAAACTTTTTGGGCTTTTAGATCTGTTTCCCCCCACGAGCTGCTGCTGGTAACAAAAAGAGAATAAATCCTGATATCGTCTGGTGTCTCATCCGTCCTCGATACACTGGATGTAAAGGGGAAAACAACAGCAAGGTTTTTGTCCAGAATGTGTTTTGTAGTGGCATGGTGTTTTGTCAAAGCTACCGGACTTAAAACATCCATAAAAAATCCCCGCTCCGGATCCACTACCAGATTGTTATCTACTCTGATTCCATATTTCTCGAAAATTCTATTCCATTCCCTTAATTCTCTTCCGGGATTATTTAAGAACAACAGCCTTCCACCTGCCTCCAAATATTTCTCTATTATTTCTCTTTCTTTCGGAGTGATATCTTTTTCTGGCCCCACTTCTATAATCAACCCGGCATCATCAGGCACCTTTCCTTCAACGGATAGCTGAAGTTTTTTGGGTGAATACCCTTCTCCCATTAGATAATCCCTAACCTCACTGTACTCCCACATAATGCTGCCCTCTCCATGACCCATTAGGAAGTAAATGACGGCTTCTCTTTGTGTGATCAGGTCCAGGATGGCTCGGCTTATGGCATGCTCACCTCTAAAACTCATATCCCCAGGAACTTTTCCAAACAAGAACAGATTTTCGTGTTTGAGAGTTCTGCTCTTTTTCCCCTTTTTTATGATTATCGTGTTGAATTGTTCAATTTTGTATTTCCTTGCCAGGGAGGGTTTCTTTTGAGGATCGATGATATCGACATTTATAAAGTCAGAACTGTATTCGTACTCTTTTAACAGGTTTTCCACCTGTTTTCCTGTAGCACTGCCTTTTTTTATAAAAGCTATTATATCAATGGGTTCATTAATCAAACTCAACACTTCCCTGGTTTTGGAGGAAAGGGAGAACTTTTCGTTCTCTGTTAAATCCCATCTTACTCTATACTTGCTTACAAAAACATTAACAAGGATCAAAACGCTCACTAAAACAATGGCAAACAGGTAGAGCTGGCTTTTTTTATGCAAATCTATGCTATTAAACAATTTCATTACCGCAACACCCGCTCTCTAAAAACAGTTTCTTTTTATTACCGCAAAACACGTTAGAAAAACAAAAGCCAGGATAATGGTTATAAAATATGTCACATCAGAGAGGTCTAATACACCGTACAAAAAGCCCTCATATCTCTGAACAGCAGAAATGTGGTTGGCAATATCCCTTGCTTTACCCGTAAGTTCTTCTGCAAGCCAGCCTACAATCCATAAAGCAAGTCCCACTCCGAAGGTCAATACACCGGCAATAACCTGATTGTCCGTTGTGGCTGACATAAAGAGACCTATAGCCAGAAAAGCTCCTCCCAATAGAACAAAACCTGTATAACCTGTAATAATGGGACCAAAATCGGGAGAACCATATGTGCACAAAAACAGGGGAAAACTCAGGGTCAAAACCGTTCCCATCAAAAATACTGTAAAGGCCGCCAGGTATTTACCCACTACTATATCAAACACAGTGACAGGTGTGGTAAGAAGCAGTTCCATGGTGCCCTCACTTTCTTCAGCGGTAAGAAGTCTCATGGTGAGAATGGGAGCAATGAAAACCAGCATAAGGCCCATATTAGCAAACACTCCTGTCATAATCAGTTGTTTTGTGGTAACCAGAATAACCGAAAAGAAATATCCGCTCAGTGCTAAATAAACTCCTATAACTGTATAGGCAAGGGGAGAACAAAAATAACTTCTAAGCTCTTTTCTATAAACTGCCCAAATCTTCACCGGTTTCCACCACCTTCTCCTGCGTTGTGAGTTTTACGAACACATCTTCAAGGGATAATTTGTTGGGTTTCATTTCCAGGATAGGACAACCCATTTCCGCCATAGCATAAAAAAGTTCTTCTCTCAAGTCTCTGCCTTTTTCAAACTCAACATTAAACTCTAAAACTTCGGCTTCATCGCTGATTTGATTAATACTCTGCATACCCTTTATTTTTTGTAATGTGTTTGCTATTTTTTTAAAGTCACCTTTTGCCTTAACATATATTGATTCTCTACTCTGCAACCTCATTGAAATTTCATCAGCACTTCCGCTGGCAACAAGCCTGCCTTTGTTGATGATGATAATTTTTTCGCAAATGGCGTTAACTTCCGGGAGAATGTGGGAGCTTAAAATCACTGTTTTGTTACCGGCAAGTTTTTTGATCAAGCTGCGGATTTCTTTTATCTGTTTGGGATCAAGGCCAGTAGTGGGTTCATCTAATACCAAAATACCAGGATCCCCTAAAAGGGCCTGGGCCAAGCCAACCCTCTGTTTATACCCCTTTGATAGATTTCCAATAAGCCTTTTTGTCACTTGCTCCAGTCCTGATATCCCAATAACCCTGTTTGTTTCCATTTCTTTTTTTCTGCCTTTTATGCCTTTTAAATCACACACAAGCAGCAGATACTCTTTAACCGTCATATCTCTGTATAAAGGAGGGCTTTCAGGAAGATAACCTATTCGCTTTTTGGCCCGCATCGGATCTTTAAGCACATCAATGCCATCGATCAACACTCGACCCCTGGTGGGAGGCATGTAGCCTGTTATTATCCTCATCGTAGTTGATTTGCCTGCACCATTTGGCCCCAAAAAGCCCATAACCTCTCCCTTTTTAACGGTAAAAGTAAGGTCTTTGACCGCTATGTGGGAACCGTAATACTTTGTGACATTTATTATTTCAATCAAGTTTCATCCTCCCATCTCATGGTTTTGAATTAAAACTCCATCGAAGTCCCGGCTCTACTTTTCTCGGTTCTTTGTCCGCAGCATATGTTTAGTATTTCATCCAAAGCTTCCTGTATGAACTCACCTTTTCGGTGTCTTTTGATTATCTCAGCAGCTTTGAGTTCATCTGATTCAAGAATATCCTTTCTAACCTTTTCAGGCATCTCTACAAAACAACCCAGTTCATTATAATTTTCATCAAGAAACACAAAAGTCGGAATTTTTGCCCTTCCATCAACTCTGTATCTTTCCATAAGATCTATTTCTCTGGGAAGGATCCTGAACTCAACTTTATCAGATAAATCAGCGATCTTTTTCAGGACAGGAAGGTTCACTATGCAATCGGGACACCACATTTCTGCAAATACCACCACTTTAATGTTTTTATCTATATTTTTGATTTTCTCCTCTGTTTGACCGTCTGTTTTTATGCTGCCGTATATTTCCATTAACCTTTTAACATCTCGCTCCTTACCCTCTTGCAAAAATTTCTCAAAGGTCTTTCCCTGTTTATACAGCTTTCGCAGGTCCATCAGCACAACCTCCTTGAGTTTTTAAATCCCCCTTCTTTTCCTTCGAACCTGATTTAAATAAGGCAATAAACATAACTAACTCCATGTTAAATTATAAACTCTTTTATCAATTTTTCAAGGACAAAAGAATTCAAGGCAGTATCTCAACTCAATGCATTCCTTTTTAACACAAATTTTATAAACAAACAGGACTTTTGTGAATTTTATAGAAATATAGAAATATATTATTAGTTATATTTTTCCTTGCTAGGTATATATTTGTAAAATAGGAAGGTGATAACACCATGAGTTTTATGCGCTCCCTTGAAGATATATTATCGAATTACGACCACGGCCCAGAAGACATTATTGAGATCCTCCACGAAGTGCAGAGCAGGTTTAATCATATTCCAAAAGAAGCCATTGAGATTATTCACAGGAAAACACACATTCCCAAAAGCCGCATTTATGCTATCGCCACTTTTTATAAGGCTTTTAGCTTAAAACCTCGAGGAGAAAAAATCATCCGAGTTTGCATGGGAACAGCATGTCATCTAAAAGGTGCTCCTTCCATCGTTGATGAGATAAAAAAACAGCTGGGAATAAGTCCCGGAGAAGTTACAAAAGATAAAAAATTTTCCCTTGAGTTAGTAAACTGTGTCGGCTCATGTTCAATGGCTCCAGTAGTGGTTATAGATGATAAATATCACGGGCAGATGACCCGGCAGAAAATCAGGAAGCTCCTTAAGCAGGATTCTGAAGGAGGCATACTCCATGAGGTTTAACACTTTACAGGAATTCTGGGATTTTAAAAACAGCCTAAAGGACTCAGAAAGTGAAACCACCATTCTTGTGTGCGGCGGACCGGGATGTCTTGCCAGGGGAAGCCGCGATATCTATCAGGCCCTGCAGCAGGAAAAAGAAAAGCATCCTGAAGTCAGCTTAAACATTGAACTAAAAATCAAAGAAACTGGATGTCACGGTTTGTGCCAAAAGGGGCCTCTGGTTGTAATCATGCCTGAAAAACTGTTTTACACGGAAGCCAGGCCTCAGGATGCTAAGAGGATCATTGAGGACACTGTGTTAAAAGGTCAAATAATTGATGAACTTTTGTATAGATCTCCAGATGGTAAAGTTTACACAACTTTTGATGAAATTCCCTTTTACAAACATCAAACCAGAATAGCTCTAAGAAATGTGGGAAACATTGATCCGGAAGATATCACAGATTACATTAAAAAGGGCGGGTATACAGCCCTTGCCCTAGTGCTGAAGGAATTTTCCCCTGAACAGGTTATACAAGCGATAGAAAAGTCCGGGCTCAGAGGGAGGGGGGGAGGGGGGTTTCC